>CAVDNW010000005.1:0-118848 GCA_963610435.1 Oscillospiraceae bacterium
AGTGTCTGGTAAAAACAGCGCAACTGGCGAGTCCCGTAGGGACGACAGATTATAGCATAGGGAGATTACCCCCTACATTTTGATAGGGTATCGACATATGGAAGTATATTCCCATACAATAGGAAAAAGGGAAGCATAAGGTGCCTGACCCATCTGGCAGACACACCTTACGCCTTGTTCGTATGACCCTTGCGGAGCATTCTGACCATCTGCCGGGCGGCATTATCGGGGGCAACCTTGCAACCCAACGCATCCCTGACGAGCCTGTATTCGGCCAGCATCTGCTCACGTTCCGACCCACCCGGCAGCAGTTTGCCAAGCTCCTCGCGGATGGAGTCCACACGGAACCGGTCGGCAAAGAGTTCCTGCACGACCGTCTTGTCAGCAATGAGATTGACCAATGAGATATACTTGCACCGGATGACATGCTTGAAGGCGAAACGCATGAGGTGGGGCAACGGCGTCTTGTAGCACACCACCTGCGGCACGTTAAAGAGTGCTGTCTCGAGCGTTGCCGTGCCGCTGGTGACCAAGGCTGCCACCGAATGGGCCAACAGCGCATAGGTCTCGTTCTTCACCATGCGCACTGGCTTCCCCTCCACAAAGGGCGCATAATATTCGTCATCTATGCCGGGCGCACCCGCGACGACCAACTGACAGGGGCCGTTGGTGGCCAGTCGCTGTCCCGCCTCGCCCCCACGGCCTTCCGTGAAGACGGCCGCTGCCGCAATCATCGAAGGCAGGTTGTCCTTGATCTCCTGCTTGCGGCTACCCGCCAACAACGCTATGACAGGACGCTGCGGGTCGAGCTGATGACGCTTGCAGAACGCCTCGCGGGTCTCCTTGTAGGAAGCTTGAAAGCCGTCGACCTCCTCCACTGTCGGGTTTCCGACGTAATGTATCGGATAATGGTGCTTTCCCTCGAAGAAAGGCACCTCGAACGGCAGGATGGAGAAGAGTTCGTCCACATCGCGCTTGATGCGTCCGATGCGCCACTCCTTCCACGCCCAAATCTTGGGCGAGATATAATAGTAGACCGGGATATGCGTCTTGGCATGCACAAACTTGGCTATGTCGAGGTTGAAGCCCGGATAATCCACCAGTATCACCACATCAGGATGCCATTCCGTAATGTCGCGCTTGCACATGGCCATGTTGGCAAAGATGGTGCGCAGATGGAGCAACACCGGCACGAAGCCCATATAGGCCAGCTCGCGGTAATGCCGCACACGCTGTCCTCCCTCGGCCGCCATCAGGTCGCCACCGAAAAAGCGGAATTCAGCCTGACTGTCTTCGCGCTTCAGCGAGCGCATGAGCCGCGAGGCATGAAGGTCGCCTGAGGCTTCGCCAGCGATCAGATAGTATCTCATGACCTAATATTTTTCAAGAAAAATCAAAATAATTTTATTCGTAGTTCTTCTTGAGTTCGTCCATAAACTCATAGGCCGTCACATCAATCTTGGTGGGCGTGATGGCCACATAGCCATGCTCCAAAGCCCACTGGTCGGTGCCTTCCGTTCCCGGCTCATCGTTCCGGTATTTGCCCACGACCCAATAATAGTCGTAGCCACGGGGGTGATGCTCCTTGGCAATCTCATTTGTCCAGCTGCCTTGGGTCATCCGGCACACCCGCACACCGCCGAAGGCCTGTGCCGCAGGAAAGTTCACATTGAGACAGATGCCTTGGGGAAGTCCGTCGCGCAACACATCCGTGACGATGCGACGGACATACGGGCGCAGAGGCTCCAGATTGGCCTGCTCATCATAATAGCAGCTGGAGAACGCCACCGACGGGATGTATTTCATGCAGCCTTCCTTGGCCACCCCCATCGTGCCGCTGTAATGATTATTCACCGATGAGTTGTCCCCATGGTTGATGCCGCTGAGTATCAGCGTGGGCCGACGTTCACAGCACAACTGGTCGAGGGCTATCTTCACGCAGTCGACAGGTGTCCCCGTGCAGGAATACACCGCTGTCTGGCCCATGTTGTGACGCGGCTTCAGCCTCAAATAGTTCTCGGCGGAGAAGGCACAGGCATAACCGGAGCGGGCACTCTCGGGTGCGCATACCAGCACATCGGCCAAGTCGCTGACGAAGTCCACCAATTTGCGTATGCCGGGAGAGTGATATCCATCATCGTTTGATATCAGTATCAGAGGTCTTTCTTTTTCCATTTTTCAAAATGTTTTGCGTTGCAAAAGTACGAAAAAACCTTTAATTATCTTCTTTTTCCTACAAAATATGTATCTTTGCATTCAAAACCTTGCGGCAACAGGGTTTCCCCGTAAAAAGACAAACATATTCGGAAATGGCAAAAATCATTGCTTTAGCTAACCAAAAAGGCGGTGTGGGCAAAACGACCACCACCATCAATCTGGCCGCATCATTGGCCACACTCGAGAAGAAGGTGCTCGTCGTGGATGCAGACCCGCAGGCCAACGCCTCCAGCGGACTGGGTGTGGACATCAGCGAGGTGGATTGCTCGCTCTACGAGTGCATCATCGACCACGCCGACGTACGCGATGCCATCTACACCACCGACATCGACGGACTGGACATCATACCGAGCCACATCGACCTGGTGGGCGCAGAGATAGAGATGCTCAACCTCGACAACCGCGAGAAGGTCATCAAGAAAATCCTGGACCCGCTGAAAACGGAATACGACTACATCCTCATCGACTGCTCGCCGTCGCTGGGCCTCATCACCGTCAACTCCCTGACAGCCGCCGACTCGGTCATCATCCCCGTGCAATGCGAATATTTTGCCCTCGAAGGTATCAGCAAACTGCTCAATACCATCAAGATTATCAAGAGCAAGCTCAACCCGAAACTGGAAATCGAAGGGTTCCTGCTGACCATGTACGACAGCCGTCTGCGGCTGGCCAACCAGATCTACGACGAGGTAAAACGCCATTTCCAGGAACTCGTGTTCAAGACCGTCATCCAGCGCAACGTGAAGCTCTCCGAAAGCCCCAGCCACGGACTGCCCGTCATCCTCTATGACGCCGATTCCACCGGAGCCAAGAACCACCTGGCACTGGCGAGGGAAATCATCAGCCACGAAAAATAAGAAATTCCACATGACAGTACGAAAGAAATACAACACGCTGGGCCGTGGCCTCGACGCCCTGCTCTCCACCGAATCGCTGCGCACAGCGGGCTCGTCCACCATCAACGAGATACCGCTCGACCAGATCGAGCCCAACGCCGACCAGCCCCGCAGTCTCTTCGACGAGGATGCGCTCAAGGAACTGGCACTCAGCATCCACGAGATTGGCATCATACAGCCCATCACGCTTCGCCAGACTGCCGAGAACCGCTTTCAGATCATCGCCGGAGAGCGCCGCTGGAGAGCCTCACAGATGGCCGGGCTGAAGACCATACCGGCCTACATCCGCACCATCAATGACGAGAACGTCATGGAGATGGCTCTCGTGGAGAACATCCAGCGCGAGGACCTCAACGCCATCGAAATCGCCCTGGCCTATGAGCACCTGCTCGAACAGACAGGCATGACACAGGAGAAGGTGTCGGAACGCGTGGGGAAAAGCCGCACGGCCATCGCCAACTACCTCCGCCTGCTGAAGCTCCCGGCACAAGTGCAGATGGCCTTGCAGAAAAAGGAAATCGACATGGGCCACGCCCGTGCCCTCCTCGCACTCGACAGCCCGTCGCTGCAGCTCAAGGTCTTCAAGGAGACCCTGAAGAACGGATGGTCTGTGCGAAAGGTGGAGGAAATCGCGCAGCACCTGAAAAACGGTGAAGACATAGAGGACGGCAAGAAGAAAATCGTAGCCAAGCCACAGCTCCCCGAGGAGTTCAACCAGCTGAAAGACCGACTCTCGTCCTTCCTCCAAACCAAAGTGCAAATGACCTGTTCCAGCAAGGGAAAGGGAAAAATCAGCATCCCCTTCAACAATGCCGGCGAGCTGGAGCGTATCATGATGATTTTCGACCAAATCAAGCAGCAATAGGTGAAACGTCTCAAGACCATAACCACGCTGGCCGCGATGGCCACCGCCCTGATTCTGGGCATACAGTCCGCTCACGCCCAGGGGAGCGTCTCAGCGGCCGACACAACCCGTATCGACGGCGACAGCCTACTGGCGGCCGACAGCCTGACGCTCATCGTGCCCGACAGCGTGACGCGCCACCACAAACGCGACTGGAACACGTGGCGGCCCTCGCCCAAACGGGCATTGTGGCTGGCTCTCGTCCTTCCGGGCGCCGGACAGATATACAACCGCAAGTACTGGAAGTTGCCCATCATCTACGGAGGTTTCGTGGGATGCGCTTACGCCATGCGCTGGAACAACATGATGTACCGCGACTACAGCCAGGCCTATCTCGACATTATGGACGACGACCCGACGACCAACAGCTTCAACCAGTTTCTGCACCTCGGAAGTCAGATTACCGATGCCAACAAGTCACGATGGCAAGAAATATTCCGCAAACGCAAGGACCGCTACCGCCGCTGGCGCGACATGAGTTTCTTCGTCATGGTGGGTGTCTATGCCCTCTCGGTCGTCGACGCTTACGTCGATGCCTCGCTGTCTGAGTTCGACATCTCGCCCGACCTCAGCCTCAACATCGCACCGGCCGTATTCAGCACCAACCCCACACAGGGTCCGTTCGGCAGTGCGGCCATAGGACTGCAGTGCAGCCTCAACTTCTGAGCCACTGCCAACAGCCGCCCGGGCATTCCCCTAACGAATGCAACAGAACGGCGCCAAAGAAAAGAATACCAAAAGACAACATCCGTCCCACATGAACGGGATGCATAAAAAGAAAACATAGTGAGAAAGATATCTTTATGGATTGCCCTGATGATGATGGGCTGCGCCACACCCACCCTCGCACAGACCAATGAGGAGGAGACGGTGACCGTCACCAATTACCAAGGCAAGAAGGAAAGCATCGAGTTGCCTGCCTCCATGACACAGGAGCTCGACAGCCTCATGAACCTCTACAACACCAAGATGTATCTCAAGGCAGACGACGACTGCAACCTGCCCGACATCAACCCCGTCTACGACGAGCAGACCTACAAGGACAGGCTGGCCCAGCTGCCCACCGTCATCGAGATGCCCTACAACGACATCGTGAGAAAATTCATCGACCGATACAGCAGCGACCTGCGACGCAAGGTAGCCTACATGCTGGGCGCACAAAACTTCTACATGCCGGTCTTCGAAGAGGCTCTGGAGGCCTACGAGCTGCCACTGGAGCTCAAGTATCTCCCCGTCATCGAATCGGGACTGAACCCCAAAGCCAAGTCACATGCCAAGGCTATGGGCCTATGGCAGTTCATGCTGCCCACCGCCAAACGCTACGGACTGACCATCAACTCACTCGTCGACGAACGATGCGACCTCATCAAGTCGTCATACGCAGCTGCCCACTACCTGAGCGACCTCTACAAAATCTTCGGCGACTGGAACCTGGTCATCGCCGCCTACAACTGCGGCCCCGAAAAAATCAACAAGTCCATCCACCGCCTCAAAGGCGAGAAAGACTACTGGAAAATCTACTCGCTGCTCCCGAAGGAGACGCGCGGCTACGTGCCGGCCTTCATAGCCGCCAACTACATCATGAACTATTACTGTGAGCACAACATCTGCCCGCTCACCGCAAGCCTCCCCGCCAAGACCGACACCGTGATGCTCGACCGCGACGTACACTTCGAACAGGTAGCCCATGTCATCGGCATCGACCTCGACCAGCTCAAGGACCTCAACCCACAGTACCGCCGCAACATCGTCAACGGCAACAGCAAGCCGTCGCCCCTGCGCCTGCCGGCCGACATGGTCAATGCCTTCATCGACAACGAAGACTCCGTCTACGCCTTCAATACCAACAACTATCTCACCAAGCGCAGGGAGGTGGGGCCCTCAGACAACGCCACTTACGTGGTACGCAACAACCAGGTGACGCGTATCGAGAACCGCAACAACGCCACGGCCAACCCCAAGAACAACGAAAACGACAGTACAGCGGTCGTCAACACGACAGCCGACACTAACGACACAACGGCCGAAGAACAGACACCTGCCACCGCCGCACGCAAAAGCAGCTCCACCAGAAGCAGCAGCAAGAAGAAGAAAAACAGCAAGAGCAAGAAACGCCCTGCCAAGTCGAAGAGCGTCATCATCAAGAACGGAGACACCCTGAGCGAGATTGCCGAACGCAACCACACCTCCGTCGCCAAGCTGCGCAAGCTCAACGGAATCAAGGGCAACAACATACGGGCCGGCAAGAAAATCAAGGTGAAATAAGCACCGCGAACCTTGCTGACGCCCCGTCACCCCTACCGCATCAAGAGTTTACCCATTCGTCATTTCTTACCTTTTTAAACTTACAGTCATGGATGATCAAGAGCTGAAAAACAAAGAGCGCGAGGCCGCCGACGACAAGATGATCACCGATGCGTTCCACCATCTGCTGGACACCTACCTTCATTCGCGACACCGCAAGAAGGTAGACATCATCACCAAGGCGTTCAACTTCGCCCGGCAGGCTCACAAAGGCGTGCGCCGCCTGTCGGGAGAGCCCTACATCATGCATCCTATCGCCGTGGCACAGATAGCCTGCGAGGAAATGGGGCTGGGATCAACGAGCATCTGTGCAGCTCTGCTCCACGATGTGGTGGAAGACACCGACTACACGGTCGAGGACCTGCAGAACATCTTTGGGCCCAAGATTGCCCTGATTGTGGACGGACTGACCAAAATCAGCGGAGGCATCTTCGGCGACCACGCCTCTGCACAGGCAGAGAACTTCAAGAAACTCCTGCTCACCATGAGCGACGACATACGCGTCATCCTCATCAAGATCTGCGACCGGCTGCACAACATGCGCACACTGGCCTCGCAACCGCCCAACAAGCAGTACAAGATTTCCGGAGAGACCCTTTATATCTATGCACCGCTGGCCAACCGTCTGGGGCTCAACAAAATCAAAACGGAACTGGAAGACCTGAGCTTCCGCTATGAGCACCCGCAGAGGTACGCTGACATACAGGACAAGCTCTCGTTCACCAACGACCAGCGCAACAAGCTCTTCGACGACTTCACCGCACCAATCCGCAAGAAGCTCGACGGATTGGGCATAGCCTACAACATCAAGGCGCGCATCAAGAGTCCCTATTCCATCTGGTGCAAGATGCAGAACAAGCACGTCACCTTCGACGAAATCTACGACATCCTCGCCGTGAGAATTGTCTTCAAGCCCGAAGACAGAAAGGACGAAATCAACGAGTGCTTCCGCATCTACGTGGCTCTCAACCAGATTTACAAGAGTCACCCCGACCGTCTGCGCGACTGGGTGAACCACCCCAAGGCCAACGGCTACCAGGCACTGCACGCAACCATGATGAGCAACCGGGGACAATGGATAGAGGTGCAAATACGGTCCGAGCGCATGGACGAGCTCGCCGAGCAGGGCTTCGCCGCACACTGGAAATACAAGGAAGGCGACTTCAAGGAGGACGACGACGAGCTCAACAAATGGCTCGGGACCATCAAGGAAATACTCGATGACCCCCAGCCCGACGCCATGGACTTCCTCGACTCCATCAAGATGAACCTCTTCTCCTCGGAGATATTCGTCTTCACACCCAAGGGAGAGGTGAAGACCATGCCGGCCGACTGTACCGTGCTCGACTTCGCTTTCCAGATACACACCTTTCTCGGAAGCCACTGCATAGGCGCCAAAGTCAATCACAAACTGGTACCCATGAGCCACAAACTCAAGAGCGGCGACCAGGTGGAAGTGCTCACCTCCAACTCACAACACGTCAAGCCCGACTGGATCAACTTCGTCTCCACAGCCAAGGCCAAAGGAAAGATACAGGCCATCCTGCGCCGAGAGAACCGCGAGGCACAGAAGAACGGAGAGGACATCCTCAACAAATGGCTGAAGGCCAACGACGTGGAGCCCTCCGTGAGCAACATCGACAAAATATGCGGCTACCACAACTTCGCCAAGCACGAAGACTTCTTCCAGGCACTGGGCGACAAGACTGTCGCCCTCGACGACAAGGACCTCAACGCCCTGCAGGGCAAAAGCAACAAAGGCAACAGCGGTAGAGGCTGGCGCAAGTTCGTGCCTTTCCTCGGCAAGGGGAAAAAGGAAAAAGACGCACCCGCCACCGTGCCGCCCGGCAAGGGGCTGCTCGTGGTGGGCAAAGGCTTCGACAAGAAGCAGCCCTGCGTCATCAGAGAAGACACCATCGGTATGTACGTCTTCCCTTCATGCTGCCACCCCATCCCGGGCGACGACATTCTCGGCTTCATCGACAGCCACCATCACGTAGAGATTCACAAGCGTTCGTGTCCCGTTGCCAGCAAGCTCAAGACCAGTTTCGGACCGCGCATCCTCGACGCCAAATGGGAGATGCACAAGCAACTCTTTTTCGACGCCACCATCGAAGTGCACGGCATCGACCGCAAAGGCATGCTCCACGACGTGGCAGAAGTTATCTCGCAAAAGATGGACGTCAACATCCACAAGGTAAAATTCACCGCTGACCAAGGCATTTTCGAAGGACAAATAGAAGTGCGTGTGCACGACCGCGAAGAGGTGAGAGTTATCCTCGAAGCACTGAAACAGATCGACGACATGCAGGAAACCCAGCAAATCATGTGAGCACACAACACATGAAGGCTGCAAACCATAAAGCGAAGAGCCGCCCCAACACTCCCCCAGGAGTATTGAGGCGGCTCTTCGCCGATGCACGACACCACGAGGAGGCGCCCCGGCAAAGGGAGTCAGACCAGCCCGTCGAGCTGGTCACGCAGTGCCTTCAATTCTGCACGCACACCGGCCAGCGTCTCCAGTACCGCCGCCGACTTGTCCACAGACTGGCGGTTCTCGCGCATGTACTTGCGCGCCGCCGCTATCTTGAAGCCCCTCACCTTCAGCAAGCTGTAGATCACGCGGAGCTGTTCCACATCCTTTTCCGTATACTGACGTACCTTGGTAGAGCTCACCGTGCGGGGACGGATACTGGGAAATTCCGTCTCCCAATAACGCAACGTGCTTTCGCTCACGCCAATGAGTTGCGCAACTTCCTTGATAGAGTAATATAGCTTCGTGTTCTTGTCCGTGTTCAATGCCATAGCAACGTGGATAAATAGTTAGCATGCAAAGATACAAAGAATTTCACGGACTGACCGCAAGCCACCCGACTTTTTCCCCATTCTTCATTTTTCCATCGTCACCAAACGGCCTCCCCTTTAGCGAAATACCATCTACGAAAACGGTTATCCTTATGGATAGACACCACAACAGCATCAATCTGTAGGCAAACAAGGCCTCACGGCATGGGAAACTATTGCTTACAGAAACACACTTTCCAATATTAACACACCTAATTTTTATAGGAAAGAGGCTGAAATTCGGGAATTTTGCCTAAATTTGCAAATGATTAAGAAGACATCACAAAAAACAAAAAATAGACACACAATGATGACAGCTAATGAAATCCGCGACTCATATCTGAAGTATTTTGAGTCAAAAGGACACGTCATCGTACCTTCGGCTCCCATCGTAGTCAAGGACGACCCCACGCTGATGTTCACCAATGCTGGTATGAACCAGTGGAAAGACATTATTCTCGGCACCAAAGATCCCAGTCCATGCCGCCGTACCGACTCGCAGAAATGCCTGCGAGTAAGCGGAAAGCACAATGACCTGGAAGAGGTGGGGCGCGACTCTGCACTGAGCCACCACACCATGTTTGAGATGCTGGGCAACTGGAGCTTTGGCGACTATTTCAAGGAGGGTGCCATCGACTACGCTTACGAATACCTGGTGGACGTGCTCCACCTCGACCCCAAGGACCTATACGTCACCGTCTTCGAGGGCGATGCGACCGAGAACCTCACACGCGACGATGAAGCCGCCGGCTACTGGGCCAAGCACTTCCCCAAGAACCACATCGTCAACGGCAACAAGCACGACAATTTCTGGGAGATGGGCGATACAGGCCCCTGCGGCCCCTGCTCGGAAATCCACATCGATTTCCGCTCTGAAGAGGAGAAGGCCAAGGTTCCGGGTGAGGAGCTCGTCAACAAGGATCACCCCCAGGTCATCGAAATCTGGAACATCGTGTTCATGCAATTCAACCGCAAGGCCAACGGCAGTTTGGAACCGCTGAAGATGCACGTCATCGACACGGGTATGGGCTTCGAGCGCCTTGTGCGCCTCATGCAGGGAAAGAATTCCAACTACGACACTGATATCTTCACCCCCATCATTTCCGAAATCGAAGCTCTCTCGGGCAAGAAATACAACCACACCTTCCCCGAAGGAGCCAACGGCGAGGGCATCAACAACGAAGAGAAGGTGGACATCGCCATCCGCGTGGTGGCCGACCATCTGCGTGCCGTGGCTTTCTCCATCGCCGACGGACAGTTGCCCAGCAACGCCAAGGCCGGCTACGTCATCCGCCGCATCTTGCGGCGTGCTGTGCGCTACGCCTACACGTTCCTCAACCAGAAAGTTCCGTTCATATACAAACTCGTCCCCGTCCTCGTGCACGAGATGGGTGGCGCCTATCCCGAACTGCCCGCACAGCAGGAACTCATCAGCCGCGTAATCAAGGAGGAGGAAGACAGCTTCCTGCGTACCCTCGAGAAGGGCATCCAGCTCCTCAACGGTGACATGGAAGAACTGAAGGCCTCCGCCAAGACACAGCTCGACGGCGAGAAGGCGTTCCGGCTCTTCGACACCTACGGTTTCCCCCTAGATCTCACCGAGCTGATATGCGGCGAGAACGGCTTTACCGTCGATGAAGAAGGCTTTAATCGCGAGATGGCCAAACAGAAGGACCGTGCCCGCAACGCTGCCGCCGTGGAGAACGGCGACTGGGTGGAGCTGAAGAAGGGCGAGCAGGAATTTGTGGGCTACGATTACACAGAACATGAGTGCCACATCCTGCGCTACCGCAAGGTCACCCAAAAGAAAAACACATTCTACGAGGTCGTTCTCGACCATACCCCCTTCTATGGAGAGATGGGCGGCCAGGTAGGCGACCATGGTGCCTTGGTATCGGAGGACGAGACTATCGAGGTGGTGGACACCAAACGCGAAAACAACCAAAGCGTCCATATCATCAAGAACCTTCCGCAGAACCCGGAAGCAGACTTCATGGCTTGCGTAGACACCGACAAGCGCGACGCCTCGGCCGCCAACCACACGGCTACCCACCTGCTCGACTATGCGCTCAAGCAGGTGCTTGGCAATCACGTCGAGCAGAAAGGCTCGTTTGTCAGCCCTACCACCCTGCGTTTCGACTTCTCCCACTTCCAGAAGGTGACCGACGAGGAGTTGCGCCAGGTAGAGCGTCTCGTCAACAAAATGATCCGCACCGACTATCCGCTCGATGAACACCGCAACGTGCCCATTGAGGAAGCCAAGGAACTGGGGGCCATAGCTCTCTTCGGCGAGAAGTATGGCGACAAGGTACGCGTGGTACGCTTTGGTCCCTCAGCAGAATTCTGCGGCGGCATCCACACCACAAGCACCGGACGCATCGGCTTCTTTAAAATCATCAGCGAGAGCAGTGTGGCAGCCGGCGTCAGGCGCATAGAAGCGCTGACAGGCAACCAGTGCGAGGAAACCATGTACGAAGTGGAAGACACGCTCAAAGCCATCAGAGCCCTGTTCAACAACGCCAAAGACCTGAAGGCTACCGTTGCCAAATACATCGAGGAAAACTCATCCATGAAGAAGAGCATCGAGTCATTCCGCCAGCAGGCTGTAGAGCGCACCGTCAAGAAGCTTCTCGCCAACACTGCCGATGTCAATGGCACCACAGTGGTCAAGGCAGTACTGCCCGTTGACCCCGCATCGGCCAAGGACATCGCTTTCAAGGTGCGCGAGAACATCAGCAGCAACTTGGTTTGCGTGTTAGGATCCGTCCACGAGGGACGTCCTTCCCTCTCCGTCATGCTGTCTGACGACATGGTGAAAGACCACAATCTCAACGCCGGCAAGATGATCCGTGAGGCAGCCAAGCTCATCCAGGGCGGTGGCGGCGGCCAGCCCCACTACGCACAAGCCGGAGGCAAGAACGCCGACGGCATCAGCGCTGCCGTAGACAAGCTTATCGAGCTGGCCAATCTCTAATCCTCCGAGCCAATGCCAAGCATCATGACACCCAACACGAACGCACTAGACACCAGTCACATCCGCCTCAGCGAGAACATCATCCTCGCTGATGCCGATTACCTCGACCACGTGGTTTTCCAGCTCAGCGTGCAGTTTGAGCGCATGCTCAACCGCCGCATACCGCCAGCCGACCTGAGCCGATGGGCCGTCAACGTGGCTCTCGACGGCGGATTGCGCGCCAAGGATGGTGTGAAGCACGAGACACAGGTAGTGCTTGTTCACGACAAGGGAAAAGCGAGGCTCGACAACTTTGCGCCGGCCCGCTATGCCGATGAGCTGAACGCAAAGGCCTTCGAAGACCCAACACTGGGCGAGTTTCTGGTCAACGCCTATGCTGTGGGCGATGTGGTCAGCAAAGACGACTATATCCTCGACACAGTGAAGACGGTGACTGGGCATGCGGAGGTAAAGCGCCTCATGATCATCCCCAACGGCGAAGAGGGCGACCTCTACGACCAACTGCGCCATGCCCTACGCAAGGTGGACAACGACCAGCGCATCACGCTCTTTGCCATGCAGCCCATGGAAGGCGGCAACTTCCGGCAAGAGATTCTGGGTTACTCGCTCCTGAATGCCCTGGGCATCCGCGGCGACGAGCTCAAGTAATCGTCACCGACGCCAAAGGTAAAGTTCGCAGCTTCGCAAACAAATGACATAACAAACTTAGAAAATCACAAACAAGACAATGCATAAAGTATTAATGATCGGCGCAGGTGGCGTGGCCACGGTGTGCGCATTCAAGATTGCCCAAAACAAGGAAGTGTTCTCAGAGTTGATGATTGCCAGCCATCACAAGGAAAAGTGTGACCGACTGGCCAAGTCCATCCGCGACAAGGGATATGACCTGGACATCAAAACGGCAGAGGTGGATGCCGATGACGTGGAGCAGCTGAAGACACTATTCGATGACTACAAGCCAGAACTGGTCATCAACCTGGCTTTGCCATACCAGGACCTGACCATCATGGATGCCTGCCTGGCATGCGGATGCAACTACCTCGACACGGCCAACTACGAGCCCAAAGACGAGGCTCACTTCGAGTACAGCTGGCAATGGGCCTACAAAGACCGTTTCGAGAAGGCTGGGCTGACCGCCATCCTCGGCTGCGGCTTCGACCCGGGCGTGTCACAAGCCTATACGGCCTACGCCGCCAAGCACCACTTCGACGAAATACAGTACCTCGACATCGTGGACTGCAATGCAGGAAACCACCACAAGGCCTTTGCCACCAACTTCAACCCTGAAATCAATATCCGCGAAATCACACAAAAGGGTCTCTACTATGAAAACGGCAAATGGATCGAGACGGAGCCGCTGGAGGTGCACAAGGAACTCAGCTATCCCAACATCGGAGGTCGCGAGAGCTATCTCATGCACCACGAGGAGCTGGAGAGCCTGGTGAAGAACTACCCCACCATCAAGCGCGCCCGCTTCTGGATGACCTTCGGGCAGCAGTATCTCACCTACCTTGACTGCATTCAGAATCTGGGCATGAGCCGCATTGACCCCGTATCCTACGAGGCACCGCTGGCCGACGACCCCACCAAGACTGTCAAGGTCAACATCGTGCCGTTGCAGTTTCTGAAGGCTGTGTTGCCCAACCCGCAAGACCTGGGAGCCAACTATGACGGCGAGACCAGCATCGGCTGCCGCATCCGCGGACTGAAGGACGGCAAGGAACACACCTACTATATCTACAACAACTGCAAGCACCAGGACGCTTACGAGGAGACTGGCATGCAGGGGGTGAGCTACACCACGGGCGTGCCGGCGATGGCCGGAGCCATGATGTTCCTGAAAGGTCTGTGGAGCAAGCCCGGCGTGTGGAACGTGGAAGATTTTGACCCGGACCCATTCCTGCAAGTGCTCAACGAGCAGGGACTGCCCTGGCACGAGGTGTTCGACCAGGACATCGAGTTGTAAGCATCTACTTTACATAACCTTTAATACCAACCAACGATATGGCAAAGACAGAAGAACAACTGGCAGCAGAGAAGGCCGCACAGCAAAAAGCCGAGCGCGAGGCAAAGCTCAAGGCCCTTCAAGCTACCATGACCAAGATAGAGAAAGACTTCGGCAAGGGTGCCATCATGCGCATGGGCGACGAGAGCATCGAGGCTGTGGACGTGATATCGACAGGCTCCATCGGTCTGGACGTGGCGTTGGGCGTAGGCGGCTACCCGCGCGGACGCATCATCGAGATTTATGGTCCCGAGTCATCGGGCAAGACCACGCTGGCAATCCACGCCATTGCCGAAGCGCAGAAGAAAGGCGGCATCGCCGCCTTCATCGATGCCGAGCACGCGTTCGACCGCTTCTATGCCGAGAAGCTGGGGGTTGACGTAGACAACCTCTGGATTTCGCAGCCCGACAATGGCGAACAGGCCCTGCAGATTGCTGACCAGCTCATCAGCTCATCGGCCGTCGATATTCTGGTGGTCGACTCCGTGGCCGCCCTCACACCGAAGAAGGAGATTGAGGGAGGCATGGGCGACTCCGTAGTCGGACTGCAGGCCCGCCTTATGAGCCAGGCACTCCGCAAACTCACCTCGACCATTGCCAAGACCAACACATGCTGCATCTTCATTAACCAACTGCGCGAGAAGATCGGTGTCATGTTCGGCAATCCCGAAACGACAACCGGCGGCAACGCCCTGAAGTTTTATGCCAGCGTACGTCTCGACATCCGCCGTGTTACCAGCCTGAAGGATGGCGACAACATCATCGGCAACCATGCGCGCGTGAAAGTCGTGAAGAACAAGGTAGCTCCTCCCTTCCGCAAGTGCGAGTTTGACATCATGTTCGGCTGTGGCATCAACAAGGTTGGCGAGCTGGTAGACCTCGGTGTGGAGTACAACATCATCCAGAAGAGCGGCAGCTGGTTCAGCTACAACGGCTCCAAGTTGGCACAAGGCCGCGATGCCACCATGTCTTTGCTCCGCGACAATCCCGAACTTTGCGAGGAGCTTGAAGGCCTGGTCATGCAAGCCATTAAGGACAAGGCTGAATAATCCTTTCCCGAACCCCATATCCCAACACTGGAAAAGGCGCATCAGATGTTATTTCTGATGCGCCTTTTCTTGTGTTGGCGTGAGCCGTTGCATTGGCTTCCACCTTTTGGTTCGCAAGAAGACTACATTCTCGCTTTTCCCGATTTGCCGGAGCATCGTATGCAGAGGCCGCTCCACAGCGAAGCGGCGTCTCTGGCCCTATGTAGTACACCCCCGTGCAGCAGACCGTTGACGAAAGTCCGGAGGTCTATGTGTAGGTGAGCAGGAATTTCATTTGTCCCTCGGCTCTGAGCGCTTGCGTCGTGGCCGGAAAGAGCAGTGTGTCGCCCGCCTTCACCTGTTCGACATGCCCGTCGGCATCGGTGATGACACCCTGGCCTCTCACCATGATGACGATGACAAAACTGTCGAGCTCCCGAAGGTGGACAGTGGTGGGCTTTGTCAGGTCATAAACATAGGTATGGAAATAGCGGCATCTCACCAAGGCAACCCCTTCGTCTTTCGCCGGGACATAGAACGTGCGGTAAGTGGACTCCACATGAAAGTCGATGCTTTCAGCCGCTTGTTCCGTATGCAGTTCACGATAGTTTCCGTCCTTGTCTTTCCGCTTGAAATCGTAGATGCGGTAAGTGATGTCGCTGGCCTGCTGTATCTCAGCCAGGAAGCACCCCTTTCCGATGCTGTGTATGCGCCCTGCAGGAAGGAAGAAACAGTCGTTCTCCTTCACGGGATAACATGCAATGGCTTCTGTGATGGTGTCTGAGGTCACCATCTGCCTGTATTCTTCGGGCGTGATGTGCCTGTTCAGTCCAGCCATCAGCGAGGCATCGGGGTCCGAGTTCATGACATACCACATTTCCGTCTTGCCTCTCTCGATGCCCTGGCGTCGTGCCACCTCATCACTGGGGTGCACCTGGATGGACAGAGGCTCACGCGCATCGATAAACTTGATGAGCAAGGGGAAGTAGTTGCCATAGCGTTCATAGTTTTCCTTGCCCACCAGCTGTTCCTTCAGCAATCCTACTAGCTCCGACAGCGGCATGCCCGCATACTCGCCCTCACTGACGACTGTCTCACTGCCAGGGATGCCACATATCTCCCAGCTCTCGCCCACATTGCCGAGCGTTGTGTCCAAATGTTTGAATGCCGCTATCTTCTCGCCTCCCCAAAGGGTTTGCTTGAGCAGAGGTTTAAACCAGAATGGTCCCATATTTTCAATTATCCTAAATGTTACTTTATATGTTCTTAAACTAATTTACTCATGAAGTGTCTGCCGTTTTCCTGCCTTTGGGGAGCCCGTCAGCCTGTCCTTGCACACAGAACTGAAGCCCGGCGCGCCATCAATTTTCCCTCCAAAACTGAGGTGTAAGTATGACCAGCACAGAAAATATCTCCAGACGCCCCACGAGCATCATCACCGAGCACACCCACTTGGACAAGTCGGGCAGGTCGGCCCACGTGATCTGCGTCACGGAACTGAACGTCAGCGACGGCCCCGAATTGGCCAGACAGCTGACTGCCACGGTGACGGCATTGGCAGCATCGATGTCCTGCACCGTCAGAATGGCCACCGTGACAAACAACAGGATCATATACGACGTGGTGAACGCCAGCAGCGACACGCGCTGCGAGTTGCCCACATTCTTGCCGTCTATCTTCAGAGGCAACACCGCATTGGGGTGCAGGCGCTGGCGCATTTCGTTCTTCACAATCTTGAGCAGCATCAGCACACGGGCGCATTTCAGTCCACCCGTAGTGCTGCCGCCACAAGCCCCGATGATCATGCAGAGCCATAGCACCAGCCACGTCACGTGATGCCACATCGTGGTGTCTGCATTGTTGTATCCCGTTGTCGTAATGAACGAGACCACCTGGAACAGGGCCGACCTGAATGCCGGCTCTATGCCGTATCCGTTGTGCGCCATGAGTTCCGCCATGACGACGGCCGTGCAGACGATGGTGAAGACGGCATAGAACTTGAACTCGGTGCTCTTCCAGAGGTTGCGGATCTTCAGTTTGGAGAGCGAATAATAGAGTAGCGTGAAGTTGACGCCTGACACGAAGCAGAAGAATGTGGCCGTGTATTCGAGTCCGGGCACATGGGCAAAAACTGTATTGTTGTCGATGGCAAAGCCACCGGTGGATGCCGTGGTCATGGCATAGTTGACAGCGTGAAACCAGTCCATGCCAAAGAGCAGGTAGCAGATGCCGCATCCCACTGTGATGAAGAGATAGACGAGCCATATCCATTTGGCACACATCGAGAGCTTGGGGTGCAGCTTGTCTCTCACGGGTCCGGTAGCCTCCGCTGCGAACACCCTCGTGCTGCCGCCCACCACCGAGGGCAGGACAGCGATTGTGAAGAACACGATGCCCAGTCCTCCCACCCACTGCGTGAGCGAGCGCCAGAAGAGTATGCCATGCGGCAACACCTCAACATCGTTGATGACCGAGGCCCCCGTTGACGTGAAGCCCGACATGGTCTCGAAGAAAGCGTCTGTGAAACTGCCGACGTATCCTCCGAAGAGAAACGGCATAGTGCCGAAGAGCGAGAACATCAGCCAGGTGATGCTCACAACGAAGAAAGAGTCGCGCCGGGAGAGGCGGTTCTCGGCATTGCGCCCGAAGAACTTGAATACGAATCCGAAGAAAACCGTGACAATGATAGAAACCATGAAAGGCAGGATGTCGTCTTCTCCATACAGCAAGGCCACACCCAGACAGACCACCATCAGCAAGGCCTCCAGAAAGAGGAGCGACCCCAGGATTTTGTTTATGATTCTGAAGTTGATTACGTTCTGTATCATCCTTTATCTGTCAAAACAACTTCTCTACCTGCTTCATGTTCACACCATGGCAGAACACCACAACGATGTCTCCGGGTATGATTTTCGTGCTGCCGGAAACCAACATTCCCTCGCCGTCCCTCACCAGTCCGCCGATGGTCATGCCGACGGGCAGTCCCAGGTCCTTCACGGGCTTCATGGTGATGCGCGAACCCTCCTTGGCCACAAACTCGCCCACATCGGCGTTTGCCGGCATGAGGAACGTGACGTTCATCACGTCGGCATCGAGCATGAGCTGGTAGATGCGGCTTGCGGCGATGGCCTTCTTGTTGATGATGGTTCCGATGTCGAGACTCTCGGCCATACTTGCATAGTCCATGTTCTCGACGACCGCCACCGTCTTCCTCACCCCCAGGCGCTTGGCCGTGAGACATGCCAATATGTTGGTCTCGGCGTTGCCTGTGAGTGCCACGAAGGCCTGCGTGTTCTTGATGCCCTCGTCCATGAGGAGCGAGATGTCGCGTGCGTCGCCGTTGATGACCAGCGTTTTCTCGCCCAGCAACTGGTTGAGCTCTTCACAGCGGTCCTCATCAATCTCGAAGACCTTCACCTTCATGTACTCGGGCATAGTGCGTATGGCCCTGACGGCCGTTGTCCCACCGCCCATGACCATGACGTTCTTCACGTCGGCGTAGTTCTCTTTTCCGACGATTTTCCGAATGTAGGGTATATAGGGTCGCGTGGTCATGAAATAGGCCAGGTCAAAACACCTCAATTCGTCATTTCCGCCGGGTATGATGGTCTCTCCGCTTCGCTTGATGGCCACCACGTGATAGGGGTCGCCGGGGCCACAGAGCGTCTTGAGGGGCCGGTTGAGTATTTCGCAGGTTTCGCGCAGCTTGATGCCGAGCATCACAAGTGCCCCGTCGTGCACATCCCATCTCCTTCTGACCCACGACATCTTCAGTCCGCTGTTGATGTCGCGTGCGGCCAGCACTTCGGGATAGATGAGTTTGTCTACGCCCAAGCTCTTGTAGAAAGCCTTGATGTCCTCCTCCGAGTATTCGGCGTCGCCCACACGCGCCACTGTTTTCTTGGCTCCCAGAGCGTGTGCCATCATACAGCACACGATGTTGGCGTTCTCGTCGGGCATGACAGCGATGAAGAGGTCTGTGTCGGCCGCATTGGCCGCACGAAGGGTCTTCACGTTGGTGGGCAATCCCTGCACCGTCAGCAGGTCATAGTCGAGACCTATTTTTGCCAGGCGGTCGCTGTCGTCGTCGATGACGGTAATCTCCTCTTGGTTGCGCGAGAGCAGCCGGGCCAAGTGAGTTCCGATGGCGTAAGCGCCGCAAATGATGATTTTCATGCCTTTTTCAAGTTCTCAATAGTCTTCTTGATGCTGTCCTTGTCGTATCCGCAGCGCTGCTTCAGCTGGCCTACGCAGCCATGCTCCACAAAATGGTCGGGCATGCCGAGCCGGTGCACCTCGGGCGCAAAGCCGTGGTCGCTCATCCACTCGAGCACCGCCGAGCCCATGCCCCCCTCGCGTGCACCGTCTTCCACGGTGACAAGGGTGCGGTAACGTGTGGCCACCTCCTGCAGCAGGTTCTCATCGAGCGGTTTCAGGAAGCGCATGTCATAGTGGGCCACGTCGAGCCCGCTCTCCTCGATGGCTGCCTCGACATCGCAGCCCACCGGGCCTATGCTGAGCACAGCCACGTCGTTGCCCTCGCGCAGGCGCCGTCCGGTTCCCACGGCAATCTCTTCCCACCCGCATTTCCAGTCGGCATCGGCGCAACGGCCGCGCGGATAGCGTATGACGAAGGTTCCCTTACCGGGCAGCTGGGCGGTGAACATCAGCCGGCGCAGCTCCTTGCCGTCCATCGGCGAGGCAATGGTGAGGTTGGGGATGGGGCGCAGGGCCGCCATGTCGAATGCGCCGTGATGCGTGGCGCCATCCTCGCCGACAATGCCGGCACGGTCGAGACAGAGCACCACGGGCAGGTTGAGCAGCGCCAGGTCGTGTATGACATTGTCGTAGGCGCGCTGGGCAAAGGAACTGTAGATATTGCAGAAGGGCAGCAGGCCGTCCTTGGCCATGCCTCCGGAGAAGGTGACGGCGTGCCCCTCGGCGATGCCCACGTCGAACACGCGGTCGGGCATCTGTTCCATCATCGTGATCATCGAACAACCGGTGGGCATGGCGGGGGTCACCCCCACAATCTTCGGGTTGCGCTCGGCCAGCTCGAGGAGCGTGTCGCCGAACACATCCTGAAACTTGGGCGGCAGGCTGCCAGAGTCGTCCACCAGCCGCCTGCCCGTCTCGGGATCAAACTTGCCGGGTGCATGCCACACGGTGGCGGCTTTCTCGGCGGGCGCGTAGCCCTTGCCCTTGACGGTGTGGAGGTGGAGCAGCTTGGGGCCTTCCATGTCTTTCAGCTGGCGCAGCACGCGCACGATTTCCTGCACATCGTGGCCGTCGAACGGTCCGAAGTAGCGGATATTCATGCCCTCGAAGATGTTCTGCTGATGACTGATGGCACTCTTGATGGCGTTGTTGAGGCGAATGAGACCCTTGCGCCGGTCGTCATTGAGGTAGCCCTTGCTGTGAAGCCACTGCGAGGCCTTGAAGCGCAGGCGATTGTAGGTGGCGTTGGTGTCGAGGTTGAGCAGGTATTTCTCCATGCCCCCCACTGCGCGGTCGATGCTCATGTCGTTGTCGTTGAGGATGATGAGCAGGTTGTTGGGCGTGGAACTGACGTTGTTGAGTCCCTCAAAGGCCAAGCCGCCGCTCATGGCACCGTCGCCGATGACAGCCACCACGTGGCGCCGTTCGCAGCCGGTCTTTTTGGCTGCTACAGCCATGCCCAGCGCAGCGGAAATGCTGTTGCTCGCATGGCCGCAGGCAAACGTGTCGTATTCGCTCTCCACAGGCGTGGGAAAGGGATGCAGGCCGCCCAGCTTGCGGTTGGTGGCAAACTGCTCCCGACGGCCCGTCAGCATCTTGTGGCCATAGGCCTGATGGCCCACGTCCCACACGATGCGGTCATCGGGTGTGTCGAAGACATAATGCAGGGCTACGGTAATCTCCACCACGCCCAGGCTGGATGCAAAATGGCCGGGATTGACTGACACCTCGTCGATAATGTCGTGGCGCAACTCGCTGCAGACCTCCGGCAACTGCTCTATGCGCAACTGGCGCAAGTCGGCCGGGCTCTGTATATGGCTTAATAGTCGATACTTATCTTGATCCATGAACATTCATATGGATTAACCTTGCAAAGATACAACAAATCTATGAGAATAGGCCCTTACAACGCCAAAATTATCCCCCTTCTGCACCGTTCGGCCACCTGCCCAGAGCCGGGCACCGCTTCTCCGATGGGCAAGTGACCGATTGCCGTTTTGTCCTCAAGCCTCTTCGTGACGATGACTATCCTTGCCATACGCAGCAATCCGTTGTCAAGTATATTCTGAATAAAACAGACTCTCCGGGAGATGCCATCCAGGAGGTGGGAAAGCAGTTTTCGGACTGTCATGGCAAGAGAAATCTGACATTATCACCAATATCAGGACCGACTTGCTGGAGATTGGCATCCTATCGTGGGACGAAAGTTGCCGGATTGAGCGATGACAGACACCTTATCGTCTCTCAATCGGGCACCTATCGATGGTCGATACGATACCTTTTGCAGACTTTCCAAAGGGCCCAAAAGTCCTCGTTGCCACACAATCCGCACAACATGCTGACCTACAACAATATACCAAAAACTCAAAAAACAGGGCGTATTTGCAAACAAATGCTCACCGCTGGCCGGCATCGCCTGTTTTCACATATCACTTGTCATAGGTTTTCATACAGTATTCTCAAGCAAAAAAGCAACCGGCATTGAGCGCATAGTCCGGGCAGGGGCTCTGCCGAAAGGAACATTCCGGTGTGCTATGCGAATTTGAAATATTTTTATTACCTTTGCACACATCAAGAACAAAATCACCAACCTATACTCATCATGAACAAAAAAACATTCTTACTGACGGCATTTCTCGTCATGGCAAGCGCCACCATGGCACAGAAGGCCGACGGCGGCATCTCCGCACAGATGCTGCAAAAGATAGAGGCAGCACAGAGCAAGGACCCGGCCAACAAAGCCATTGCCAACGCCATCGCCACCAACAAGATTGATGACCTGGCCAAGAGCTACAAGACCCTGGGACAGGTGGACAACCACTTCAGCGTGGAAACACCCTCGCAGAGCATCCACAACCAGCAGAGCAGCGGACGGTGCTGGCTCTTCTCGGGCCTCAACGTGCTCCGTGCCAACTTCGCCAAGACACACAACGACACCCTGCGCGTGGAATACTCGCAGGACTATCTCTTTTTCTACGACCAGCTGGAGAAGGCCAACTTGATGCTCCAGGGCGTCATCGACTGCGCCGACAAGCCCATGGACGACCAGCGCGTGCAGTTCTTCTTCCACCACCCCATCAACGACGGCGGCACGTTCTGCGGCGTGGCCGACTTGGCGGAAAAATACGGACTGGTGCCCATGAGCGCCATGCCTGAAACCTACTCGGCCGACAACACATCGGCCATGCAGAAGGTGGTGTCGTCGAAGCTGCGCGAGTTCGGACTGGAGCTGCGCGGCATGGTCAAGGGCGGCAAAAAGGCAGCGGCCATCAAGGCCCGCAAGACCGAAATGCTGGCCGACATCTACCACATGCTCTCGCTCACACTCGGCGAACCCGTCAAGACATTCAGCTATGCCTTCCAGGACAAGACAGGCAAAGCAGCAGGACCGGCCAAGACGTTCACGCCCAAGGAGTTCTACGACGCCACCGTCGGCCATTCGCTCAACGGTTCCTTCATCATGGTGATGAACGACCCGCGACGTCCCTACCACAAGACCTACGAGGTGGAGTACGACCGCCACACCTATGACGGCCACAACTGGAAATACCTCAACCTGCCCATGGAAGAGATTGCCCAACTGGCCATCGCCTCACTCAAGGACGGACACAAGATGTACTCGAGCTACGACGTGGGCAAGCAGTTCGACCGCAAACGCGGCGTGTTAGACCTCGACAACTACGATTACGCATCGCTCTTCGGCACCACCTTCGGCATGAACAAAGCCGAGCGCATCGAGACTTTCGACAGCGGATCCACACACGCCATGACGCTCACCGCCGTGGACCTCGACAGCCAAGGCAACCCGCTGAAATGGAAGGTAGAGAACAGCTGGGGCGCCGCCTACGGACAAAACGGTTGCCTCATCATGACCAACGCTTGGTTCAACGAGTACATGTTCCGCCTCGTAGTGGACCGCCGCTACGCCTCGGAGGAGACGGCCAAGCAGTTTGACCAGAAACCCACCATGGTGACGCCAGAGGACCCTCTGTTCCTGCAAGACCAATAAACCGCACGCCATCATGGGACTGTCACTGCTGCTCTTGTCAGTCTTCACGTTTGTGGAGCTCAACTGCGAGAACCTTTTCGACACGCGACACGACAGTCTGAAGCAAGACACGGAATTTCTGCCCACCTCGGCGCGCCGATGGACGCCACACCGCTATTGGCGCAAACTCAACCGCATCGGACAGGAAATCGTGTCGTGCGGAGCCCTCGACGGCACATCGGTTGTGCCCGACATGGTGGCGCTGACGGAGGTAGAGAACGACAGCGTGCTCACAGACCTGACCCGCCGGTCGCTCCTGCGGCAGGCAGGTTATGAGTATGTGATGACCCAGAGCCCCGACGAGCGCGGCATCGACGTGGCTCTGCTGTGGTCGCCCTTCTCCTTCCGCCTCATCCGACACCACGCCATCCGCATCGACCCACCTAAACAATTTCGCCCCACCCGAGACATCCTCTATGTCTCGGGTGAGGTGACCACAGGCGACACGCTCCACGTCTTCGTGGTGCATGCGCCCAGCCGCGCGAGTGGCGAACGGACCACACGCCCTTACCGCCAGTTGGTGGCCGACCGGCTGACGAGTGCTGTCGACTCAGTACGACGGCTCAGTCCGCAGGCACGCATCCTCGTAGCGGGCGACTTCAACGACTATTCGGGCGACCCCGCCCTGCAGACTCTGCTCGCCCACGGGCTCACCGAGGTGTCTGAGGGTGCCAAAGGCCAACACGGGGCCAAAGGTTCCTATCGCTGGCACGGGCGCTGGGAAAGTCTCGACCATATCTTCTGCTGTCCATGGCTGGCGTCGCGACTGCTCGACTGCCGCATCAACGACGCACCCTTCCTGCTTGAGGAGGACAGCAAATATGGCGGCATGAAGCCCCGCCGCACCTATCAAGGTCCCAAATACCTTGACGGCTTCAGCGACCACCTGCCCTTGGTGGCAGTGTTCGACCTTTAGCGGTGGGTGTTGTAATACTTCAGACCAGCCTGCACATTTTGCACCAGCGCCTTGCTGCTATAGGTGGCACCACTCACGCCGTCCACCTTCATCTTGGCGGCCTTGCTGGTGCGCAGACCTTCAAACTTGGCCAGCACGGCCTTGGCCTTGCTGAAAAACTGGGGCGTCTCGCGATTCTTGAGCGCCACAACCTTCACCACCTTGCCTTTCTTGATATAGATCTTCACTGGCGTCTCGCCCTTAAATCCGCGTACATCCTTTGCCAGCGTGGTGGTGTTGACCACTGTGGCACCGTCTTCCTGCGTGACAGGGTCGGTAGCGGGCATGGCACTCGCCAGCAACACCACGACGGCTGCCAAAGCCAACGACTGCATCATCGTCTTCTTTTTCATGTCTTTTGGTTCTTTGTTTGGTTTCCTTGGTTCATTCGTAAAGACAGGGCAAACGAGAGTTGTGGGGATCCATGCTCAAACTGCCGGTTGCAACCTATCATATACAAAGGTACACCAAAAAGCCGGAAAACCGATATGGAGAAACGGAATCTTGCCGGATATTAACATTTTTGGGCTAATGTCCACCGAACCGAAATCTGTGGAAACACATTTGATACATCGGGAAAAGCCCACACGGACAGTTCTTCATAACTTTGCGCTCATACATCGGGCGAGAATGGGCCGTCCGCAAGACTGGCTGTCCCTGACTAACAAACAATGACTATGATGAAGACTTTCAAATCCTTGTCCCATCCCAAGGGGTTACTCACAGGAGCGCTGATGATGACCCTGCCTGCCTTCTCTCTGGCACAGAACCCCATCGTGCAGACCCAATTGACCGGAGACCCGGCACCCATGGTGGACGGAGACCGATTCTACATCTACACGGGACATGATGAAGATGGGGCCGACTTCTTCTGGATGAACGAATGGAGGGTATATTCCTCCACCGACATGGTGAACTGGACCGACCACGGGTCACCGCTCGACCTGTCCGCTTTCGCTTGGGCCGACAGCCGGGCCTGGGCCGCACAGACCATCAAGCGCAACGGCAAATATTACTGGTACATCTGCGCCCACTCCAAGTTGACCGGGGGCATGGCCATCGGCGTAGCCGTGGCCGACTCGCCTACGGGCCCTTTCAAGGACGCCATCGGCAAGCCGCTCTTCGACAACGGCAAATGGGACAACATCGACCCGACCGTCTGGATTGACGACGACGGGCAGGCTTACCTCTACTGGGGCAACCCGCATCTCTATTACGCTTTGCTCAATGAAGACATGGTGAGCCTGAAGGGAACTGTCAGCAAGAAGGACGCTGTCGACGAAAAGCGGGAAGTGGGACGTATCCGCCTCACAGCAGAGGGCTTTGGGGCACCCGACGTGGAACAACGCGACTCGACCGTGAAATACAAGGACTGCTACACCGAAGGGCCGTGGCTGATGAAACGCGGCAGCCTCTACTACTTGCTCTATGCTGCCGGCGGCGTTCCCGAGCATATCGCCTACTCCACAAGCAAGAAGCCGCTGGGGCCCTGGACATACAAGGGCGAAATCATGCCATTGGAGAATACGGGATCGTTCACCAACCATTGTGGTGTCGCCGACTTCAAGGGCAAGTCATACTTTGTCTACCACACCGGCAAAATAGGTGGCGGATTCGGGCGTAGTGTGGCTATCGAGGAATTCCAATACAACGCCGACGGCACCTTTCCCATCATCCACCACTCTCAGCAAGGCGTTTCTCCCGCCGGCACACTCAACCCTTATCAGCGCACCGAAGCGGAGACCATCGCCGACAGCAAAGGCTTGAAAGCGGAGTGGAATGACAAGACCGGAGTCTACATCTCCGACATCCATGCTGCCGACTACATCAAGGTCCGAGAAGCAGACTTTGGCAACGACTCGCCCCGGCAGTTCACAGCCTGCGTGGCCAGTGCTCTGCAGGGGGGCACCATCGAGGTGCATGCCGACAGGAAAGACGGTGAACTGGTGGCTTCGCTGACCGTGCCTCACACCGGAGGATGGGAAGAATGGAAGACCCTCTCGACACCAGTGCTGAAGGCCATCACAGGCAAACACGACTTGTTCTTTGTGTTCACAGGAAACAAGGGCGGGAAACTGTTTACTTTCGACTGGTGGACATTCAACAAATGAAACTTACAATAAACCCAAACAATATGAAACGCCTATTTGCCTTTTGCCTGTTGCTGGCTATGCAGGGCTCGATTTTCGTGAGCACCCTGGTTGCCCAGCAGCGCCGCCCCATCGACAACCGGCATCCCCTGTGGATGATCCATGTCGATGTATGGAACGCAGCTGATCCTCAGAAAATTATTGACCTGATACCTGAAGACATCCGGCCATACGTGTGTATGAACCTTTCGCTGTCTTGCCAATACGACAAGGACCGCGCAGTTTATCTGATGCCGCAGAATGCCATGCGCACATATCGGTCGTGGGGATCGGTGTGCCAGAAGAACGGACTGTGGTTTACCTGCCAGCCAGCCTCGGGAGGACACACTCACTTGCAGTGCGACGATTTGGAGTCGTTCGAGTTCATGTTCAAGCGCTACCCCAACTTCCTGGGATGGAACTTTGCCGAGCAGTTCTGGGGCTTCGACGAAGACGCGCTCTACTCTGCCAAGCAAACAGACCAAATAGCCCTGTTTGCCAAACTCGTTGAGATGTCGCACAACTATGGTGGGTTCCTTACCGTTTCTTTCTGCGGCAACATGTGGAGCCACGGCCTCTCGCCGGTGGGAATGCTGAAACGCAACAGCGACCTGATGAAGGCATGCGAAAAATATCCCGAGGCCATGCTCTGGCTCTACAAGTATACACAGCCGTGGTGCTTCTACAACTCGGAGAGCGTATGCTTCGGGCCATTTGTGGCCGGTCTGTCCGCCAACTACGGTGTGAGATATGACAACTGCGGATGGAACGGAGCAATGTCAAGCATCCTCGGCAACGAAAGTGCAAAGTATCCTGTAGCCGCTGGCATCGGAACGGTGATGGAGCAGACGGCCGTCAACGGCGGTGCTGTATGGGATGGCCCGGAACTCATCTGGACAGAAGATTTCCAAGAGACGTCACGCACCACCGTCGATGGTTATCAGCACCGCAACTGGACTACCTTCACGGGATTTCGTGCTGCCTGGACCGACATGTTCCGCAAGGTTATCGACGGATCCATCTACATTCCCTCCCGAGAAGAGGTAGTCGGGAAAACCAAGATAGTCATTGTCAATGACCTGACATCGGGAAGTGACGAGGACAAGTATGCCTCATGGGGCGGACTCTACGACGGTCTCTACAAGCAGACAGACCCCGCCAACGTGGGCAACGGCTATTTCATGGACAACAAATGCTATTTCAAGTTGTCGGGACGTTACGGAGCCATACCCGTTGTGCCGCAACTCTATGACAGCCTGGCACAGACCATTCCCGCGAAGGTTAAGAAATCGCAGCGAGCCACGCGGTGGAGCACGCTTGGCAATAAGACTTCTGAGTTCAACAGAAAATATCCCAAGGTGTCTACAGGCACGCTCTACGTGAACCGCTATCGCAACCAACTGGTCACCTATATGCCCTACACATACTTGAGCAGCAACAAGACGGCCACGGCTTCCATACCTTTGGAGTACAACACCTGCAGCACACTGCAATTGACCTACAGCATGCTCAACAGCGGTACCGTACGTGAGTATGGCGACCATATCGACTTATACATGAACAACTACCGCACCGACACGACAACATTGGCCGTGCAGAAAATCGTGGTCACAGGTGTGGCGCAAGAGCCGAGTTACACGTTTACCACACGCGAACTGGCAGAGGGCTCCGTCACCGCTAACTACGATGCCGCACAGCAGACCTACACCTTGGAAGTGAGCCATCTCGGCGGTGTAGACATGCGCATCAACTGCCAGGGCACCAACGAGCGCACAACCGTCGATCCGCTGCCCGACACGGCCCTTCCCGAGCCCGTGCAGCCTGCAGCCTACTATGGCCCTGTCATCGTGGAGGCTGAAGACATGGACTACAAGAATGTGAAGAGCAGCACCACCGGCCCCTATTACTCGCATCCTTCCGTCAAGGGACACTCCGGCAACGGCTTCGTGGAGATGGGCACGAGCACCACCGCGTCGCTACGCCATCACCTGCAGCTCGACGAGGCGGGCATCTACCGCATTTCGGTAAGATACATGAGCACAGAGAAGGACGGGCAACTGGCTGCCAGTGTGAACGGCAAGACCATGAACGTGAATGTCATGAAGACCGCCGACAACGAATGGCGCAAGGTCACCTTCGCCGTATCCATGAAGAAAGGCGACAACGACATCATCCTGACCAACGCCAAGGGCGTCAACATGCTGATAGACCAGGTGATTTATACGCCAAGAGACTGGGAGACGGAGACATTCCCCATCTATATCCGCGAGGCTGACCATGGCTGTGTTACCGCAAATGCAAATGAGGCGGCTGAGGGCAAAACCGTCGTGCTGACCATTACGGCCGATGAGGGCTATGGCCTGGAGGCACTGAAGATTGTCAACGGTGTGAACTACACGATGGCCAACACCATCAGTCTGGACAAACTTTCGAATGGCAACACCCGCCTCACCTTCGTCATGCCCGACGATATGGTGACCCTCCAGCCCGTCTTTGCCGAGGGAGTCAATGTAACGGGCATCCGCCTGCTAGACGCAGATGGAAGCGATACGGGACGCATCTATGACTTGAACGGCCGGCAGGTATCTTCTCCGTCTCATGGTGTTTATATCAAAAACGGAAAGAAGATTGTTATAAAATAGGGAATGGGAGGGGAGCACGCCCGTACACAGCCTTGTCAATTGAAGACGTTTCAGGGCACACGGGTAGCTCTCTACTCATTCAGCGAATGAACGAGATCGGTAACAATGACAAAATAAAAACAAACGATGAAAAAGTTTTTTTGCCTGCTGCTCATGGCTCTTCTCATGTCTGCAGCCAAGGGATATGCACAATACGGAGGATTTCCTATTAGCCTAGAGATAAACGGGACGACTCGCAACTGCCCTGTGTATGTGCCTCAGAACCTAGAAAAGAACCGCCCTCTTCTGATAGCTCTGCATGGCAGATGGGGCAACGGCATGGCCATGGTGGAGTGCTCCCATTTTGAGGTGCTGGCTGATACCGCACGGTTTATTGTGGCATGCCCCGACGGGCTGGTCCGCCCCGAACTGGGAGGCGGAAACAATACTGGATGGGATGCCGGCGGCAAAACTGATGACGACATTGATTTCTTCAAAAAGATCATCGACTATATGAGTAAGCATTATGACATCGACCGCAAGCGGGTTTACCTGTGTGGCTTCTCGCTGGGAGGCATGATGACTTACCATTGCATTAACGAAGCAAGCGACATCTTTGCCGCTTTCGCTTCGGCCAGCGGCTATCGTCTCAACGAGTATAAGCCGACATATTCTTGTAAGCGCAGGGTACCCATCATGCATCTGCACGGCAAGAACGACGGCTTCGTGGCATATGGCAACCTGCAGCCGCTTGTCGACAACTGGGTCAACTCCATCGGAGCCAATCCAGTTCCCATAGTAGAGGAAAAGCCTGGAGTGTATACTCGCCGCCACTATTTGCCTCTGGAGGGCGGATATGAATTCGATTTCTACTCGCTGGATGGCTATGGACATGAGTATAAGAATACTGCCGACTTCAACGAGAGCAATGTCATCTGGAATTTTCTCCGTCGCTATACACTCGACACACCTGCAAAAGGCCAAACTGCTGAGGTCGGGAAAGTAACAGGAAAGAATGCCGGCGCAAGGCTTGTAAGCATGACAAACGCTGCCGGCATGCAAGTTGCAAACCATTGTCCAGGACTCGTGCTCAGAAAATTCGATGACGGGACAGTAGTGAAATATGTCTGCCGCAAGTAAACTATTAATAATTGTGTGCCTTTTTATAGGTCACGCCTTGACAGAAACTCGTTTTACATCTTGAAAGTATGAAGAAAACATTGATTTGTAGTGCACTGGTGATGATGGTCTCATCGGCAAGTGCCCTCGAAAAGCAAGTGCCCAGTCCTGACGGAAAACTTGTGGTAACGGTAAACGACAACGGCGGAAAGCCGGCCTACCAAGTGACCCTTGACGGCAAGGTCTTTCTGTTGCCGTCTGCTCTCGGGCTCAACACCAATATCGGTGACTTCACCCAAGGCATGACGATAACGGATGCATCAGCCGTAGAAGTTATAAACGAAAGTTACCGACTCGACCGCATCAAGAAGAGCCATGTCGACTACAGAGCAAACAGACAAGTGATAACCTTTTCCAAGGAAGGGAAGAAAGTGTATGACGTAATCTTCCAAGTGAGCGACAATGACATTGCTTTCCGCTATCAGCTTTATCCTCAGGGCGAGACACGCTGCCTAGTGGTGAAGCAAGAGGCTACCTCCTATCAGATGCCCCAAGGCACCACCTCGTTTCTCTGCCCGCAGATGAAACCAATGACAGGATTTGCGCGCACCGCTCCCAGCTATGAGTCCAACTATGACCTGGATGTGCCTGTGGGAGAAAAACTCAGTGCTACAGGCTATACCTTCCCTTGTCTCTTCAAGAATGGAGACAATGGTTGGCTGCTGCTCTCCGAGACAGGGACCGATGCCGGGTATGTGGGTTGCAAACTGTCGGGCCGCGCAGACGGCTGCTTTCAAATTGCCTTTCCGATGGCTGAAGAGATGAACGGACAGGGATCAGCCTGCCCGGCGCTCAGTCTGCCCGGCACCACTCCTTGGCGCACCATCACCCTTGGCACAGACCTGAAGCCTATCGTGGAGACCACCGTACCCTTCGATGTGGTGGCACCTAAGTATGGGGCCTCCAAGCAGTATGAATATGGAAAGGGCACTTGGAGCTGGATTATCGGCATGGACTGGTCGTGTAACTTCGATGAGCAGAAGCGATACATCGACTTTGCTGCCGACATGGGCTATCAGACAGTCCTCGTGGATGCACTCTGGGACACACAAATCGGTTATCCCAAGATGGAGCAATTGGCCAAGTACGGCAAGCAGAAGGGCATAGAACTCTTCCTTTGGTACAATTCCAATGGCTCTTGGAATGACGCACCGCAGGGGCCTCGCGGTATCATGGACAATACCCTGAAGCGCCGGGAGGCTATGGCGTGGATGCAGAAAACCGGCGTCCGCGGCATCAAGGTCGACTTCTTCGGGGGTGACAAGCAGGAGATGATGAAGCTCTACGAGGACATCCTCATCGATGCCAACGACTATGGCATCGAGGTCATCTTCCACGGTTGCACCTTACCCAGGGGATGGGAACGCATGTATCCCAATTATGTGGCCAGCGAGGCCGTGCTAGCCAGCGAAAACCTGCATTTCTCCCAGGGCATGTGTGATGCCGAGGCCCGCAACGCCTGCATCCATCCTTTTGTACGCAATGCCGTAGGCAGTATGGATTTTGGCGGAAGCACGCTCAACAAGTATTATAATGGCGACAACAAGACCGGAACCCATCGCGTCACCTCCGATGTGTTCGCCCTTGCCACCGCCGTGCTTTTCCAGTCTCCCGTGCAGCATTTTGCCTTGGCTCCCAACAACATGGCCGATGCTCCAGCGTGGGCCATCGACTTTATGAAGAATGTACCCACGACCTGGGACGACACCCGCTTCATTGACGGATATCCCGGCAAGTATGTCATCATGGCCCGCCGTCATGGCGACAAATGGTACGTTGTAGGCATCAATGCCGAGAAGCATCCCTTGAGGAAACGTCTCACGCTCGACATGCTTCCAGTCGGCACGCAGGTCCGTGTATATAGCGATGATGCTAAACTTGTGGGCAGCAAAAAGGTGGTGAAACTTGGCAAGAAACAGACGCTCGACGTTGTGATTCCTTGCAACGGCGGTGTCGTAATCGAATAGCATCCTCATGTTTCGGATTTAGACAAAACTTGAGTAAAACAATAAAGAAGACTGGTACAAAATGAGCGGCGTGCGTTGTCGGGTCAAATACCGCAGCGCACGCCTCCCTTTATTTAGTGGCGGAGACATTGGAAACTCATCACATAAGCCACAGACCAGACTTTACATCTCATCATCATCAGGGTCGTCTTCATCATCCATATCTTCATCACCATATTCTTCATCATCAAAACCGTAGTCGCCAAAACCATCATCCACGACATATTCATAATCGCCTTCCGCAAGATTCTTCCTCATGGGCTGCAAGTATTTTGAGAGTTCCAGGCTGTCTTTTGCCACAAGATAATACTTGCCGTCCAGTCCGTAGTCATACTCAATCAGAGGAACGTCATCGGTATCTTCCTCAAGGAAATACTGGGAGATTGCAAAATCTTTATGGGGCTTGATACCTGCATCTTCAGCAAACGCCACAGCGCCCCACACCATGTTGTGGGCTTGCTCATAGCTCACCGGGGCCAAAGTGCCAAACCCAGTCATCCTGGTCAGCATATCCTCCACCACTTCATCGTCCACACGTACATTAAAGAATGTGTCCTTCACACCCACACACCAGCGGTCCACAAGATAGGTCGCAAAGCTCTTCCTGCCTCCGGTGTGTTCGCGAATCACTACGACAAAGCCCTCGCCTTCATTCCAACCAGCCTCGCCGGTCATGTAGCACTGGGCTATTTTCACACTTCTCATTCTTTCGCGGATAAAACGCAAGGGTGAAACCACCTGCTGACCACCCTGTTTCTTTTTCTTATTCTTTGCCATAATGCACAAAATTAAGAAAAGCCCGTCAAAGAAACAAACATTTCGCTTCATCTTTCAAGACCTTTCAACAAAAGTTGCAATATTTTTGTTTGCCCCTTTCATCGTTCTCAAAACGGAAAGGACCTCTTGCCATTCGTTTTCATGGCAAATAATTGGGCGCAAGATACTGTTTTCATCCTATAAAACGTTATCTTTGCAGAAACAAAAGCAATAGTCATGAAACTGAAACTCCGCCACAACACGCTGATGCGGCTTATGTCGGGTGCCGTCCTGCTCATAGGCGTACCAGGCCTTGTGTTCCTTGTGCTGTGGCCCCTGGCGGGATGGCGGTGGGCCTTGGCGTTGCCCGCAGCATGGCTACTGCTGATGGCCTACGGTTTCTTCTTCGGGTGGCGCCACCTCGTGGTGCGCTCGGCCACCTGCACATCGCCCCTTCTACCACAGGCCTTCGACGGCTACCGGGTGGTGCAGTTGTCGGACATCCATATCGGAACCTTCCTGCGCAACCGCTCATTCGTCGACAAGATGGTGCGAGCGGTCAATGCCCAACGACCCGACCTGGTGGTCTTCACGGGCGACCTGGTGAACGTCAGCGCACAGGAAATCATCCCCTTCCAGCATGCGCTGAAGCAAATTCATGCACGCGACGGGGTGTTCTCGGTCATGGGCAACCACGACTACTGCGAGTATGTCGAGGACAAGAGCGAGAGCAACATCCGGAAGAACCAGACGGTGCTGAGATACCTGGAGCAAAAGATTGGCTGGCGCCTGCTCATGAACGAGCATGTCACGCTGCAGCGCGACGGTGCCAGCATCGACCTGGTGGGTGTCGAAAACATCAGCCGCCCACCCTTCCCCGACTACGGTGACTTGGAGAAAGCGCTGGAAGGCACGGTCGCGGGAACGTTCAAGATACTGCTGAGCCACGACCCAAGCCACTGGCGGCGCGCCGTGCTCCGCAATACTGACATTGCCCTCACCTTGTCGGGCCACACCCATGCGGGGCAATTCAGCCTGGGACGCTTCTCGCCAGCCAAATGGGCCTACAGCGAGTGGGGCGGCAAATACACCGAGGATGGAGCCATGCTCTATGTATCGACGGGTATCGGCGGCACCGTCCCCTTCCGCTTCGGCGCATGGCCCGGCATCGATATCATACAGCTGAAACGGGGATAATCCTCCTCCACCGCATTCCGTTGGTTGCCAATACAGCTCAAGAATGCAAGCCGCCAGTCAGCCCAACTTGATTTTTAGCGTCACTTGATCCTTGCGCTTCTGTTCTTTTCACGGCAAAGGCACAACAGTCTGTACGAGACGGTTGTGCCTTTGTTTTTATGTATCAACGAAGCCTGTAGCTTACACCAGCGAGCCAATGATCTCCTCACGGCTCTCGGGCAAGAGGTCGATGACGGGTATCTCGGGCATGGTGTAGCAGCCGGGTTGCAGACGGCGGGTGGCGCGCGCCACATCGACGAGCACCTGTGCGGTGAGCGCAGGATTGTTGATGCTCATGTCGAACGACATACGCTGGTTGGGAGTGGTGCCGCTGGTGCCCTTGCGCGTCATGTGTACGCCGTGGCCCATGTCGCGCACATCGTCGACGCTTTTCACGGCAAACACGTGGAGCTCATCGTGTGCGAAGTAGTCGTCAGCCTTCAGTTCCTTCTCCACCTCGTCGAGCGTGGCGCCATCTTCCAGTTCTACATAGACCATGCGGCGATGGATGCCTTCACCGAGAGGAATGGTCATGCTCAGCGCGTTCTTCACGCCTTTCTTGGAGCGGGCCACCACACTGTGCCCCATCGACATGCCCGGGCCGAAATTGGTGTAGCTCAGTCCCTTGGGTGCAAGAGCCTGCAGCAGCACGCGGATGACCGAGTCGGATCCCGGGTCCCATCCGGCCGAGATGACCGAGACGGTGCCTGTCTTCAGGTTGTTCTCCATCTGGCTGTTGCGGTAGCTCAAGATGGATGTGTGGATATCGAAGCTGTCCACGGTGTTGATGCCCAACTTGGAGATTTTCTCAGCATATTCTGGGCAGAGGCGCGTCGGCGTGGCAAGGATGGCCACATCGACATCTTTCAGCTTGGTGATGTCGTCCACTACTTCATAGGGTTCCAGCTCCAGAGGCTTGTCACCGCCGCCCTGGCGGCGTACGATACCTGCAATCTCAAAATCGGGTGCGGCCTCCAAAGCCTGCACGCTGTAGCGTCCGATGTTGCCGTAACCTACGACAGCAGCTCTAATTTTCTTCATATTTGCGATGTTTAAGTTTGTGCTTTGTTCTCTCACGTTGCAAATTTACATCATTCCCACGGAAATCGTGACATTCTGCGTCGTTTTTTGACACCTTTTATGTTTTCGGCTACCCCGCCCCTGTTGTCCTTCTTTCCCCACTCCATCAGACAAGTACCGTCTTCCATTCCAAAAGGCCGGCTGGCGCTCCGCTTCATGCGCTCCGCTATGGCGGGGATGCCACTGGCCACAGGTTTCGGCAAAATAAAAGGGAAGCCGCATGCCGCATCCGGATTTATGAACAATTATCCTGACAAACACACCTCAAAAACAGACATTCTTCTCCACATGACATCCAATCTGCCGCAAATACGCCCTATTTTTCATCATTTCCACAATCCACTGACGGACAGCCTGTTATACAAACCAATCACAAAACTGCAATTCTCCAAGCCTTCGACGTTTCTCGAAAGCTATCCTATTGACTCTCAATAGTTATCCTATCGACGCACGACAGGTACCCAATCGACGTACGATACGTCACAGATTGTGGCACGATAAGGCATCTTCCATCAATTATTCTCGGTTCCGCCTTGCTTTTCGGGCTGTCAAATCTTGTTTTCTTCGGTCAAATTCGCCTTTTCGGTTTCTAAAAGCCCCTGTCTGGAGGAGCATGTTTTTTCAGAAAATCGAAGACAAATGCAATACATCGGCAGAGCTTTCTCGGACTTGCGGGACGTGAAATGGCAATACGGCAAACACATAACCGGGGTCTCTTGCCGTCTGTCTTGCGAATAAATCTGCGGCGAAGGCAATAATTACACCCTATGTACGTTATAAATCAGTACGTACAAACATTTAGGACTTCTTATGATAGAATATATCCAAGGCGAGCTCACGGAGCTTACCCCGACGTTGGCCGTTGTCGAAGCCGGCGGGGTGGGCTATGCGCTCAACATATCACTCAATACCTACACAGGCGTTCAAGGCAAGAAACAGGCAAAGCTCTATGTGCACGAGGTGCTTGTGGCTGGAGGCCGCGACGACTCGTTCACGCTCTATGGCTTTGCATCACGCCAGGAGCGCGAGCTCTACCGCATGCTCATCTCCGTGTCGGGCGTGGGGGCCAACACAGCCCGCATGATGCTCTCGTCGATGACGCCGGCCGAACTGTGCGACGCCATTGCCAACGGCAACGAGAAAGCCATCAAAGGCGTGAAAGGCATCGGTCTGAAGACCGCCCAGCGCGTCATCGTCGACCTGAAAGACAAGATTGTGTCGTCGGGTATCGCCAGCGAGCTTCACGTGTCGGCAGGCAGCAAAGAGCAGCCCACCGTCAACGGTGCCGTGAAAGACGAGGCGGTGACGGCCATGACCATGCTCGGCTTCTCACCCGCACCTGCAGCCAAAGTGGTGACAGCCATCCTCACCGAGCAGCCCGACATGGCCGTGGAGACGGTAATCAAGGAAGCACTGAAGCGCATCAAGTAACCGACAGAAATGAACATCAGGAAACACGGCATATCAATCCTCATCACACTGGCCATCACCATGGCCGGCTATGCCTTCGTGTATCCACGCCAGCAGGTCGACCCGCGCCAGCAAGCCAAGCGCACGCAACAAGCCAAAGGGCAGCAAAGCAACCAAAAGCCTAACGGAAAAACCACCGGCAAGCAGGCCGCCGGCAAGAATGTGGGCAACCTCAACGACCTCATCATCGACGAAGACTCCATCCCCGACTCACTGCTGCACCCCCGCTGGAAAATCCAGCGCACCGTGCCCATCACCTACGACGACCTCGACCAGGGCGTGCTCGACCTGAAGCGCCCGGAGGGTGTGCGCTATGAGGTCAGCTACAACGACTCGCTTGACCGATACGTCATCGGCGCCAAGTTTGGCGACTCCTATCTCGCCACACCATTCATGATGACCACCGCCGAATACCTCAAATGGAGCGAGAAGCACGCCCGCGATGCCTATTTCCGTTCGAAAAACGATGAAATCTACAAAGCAAAAGGCAAGGAGAAATTCGACTTTGCCGACATGCACTTCGAACTCGGACCTGCAGAGAAAATCTTCGGACCGGGCGGCGTACGCATCCGCACACAGGGAACGGCAGAGCTGAAGTTCGGCCTCACCAACAAGAAGATCGACAATCCGTCGCTCCCCGTGCGCAGCCGCAACAAGACAACCATGGACTTCGATGAGAAGATCAACCTCAACGTCAACGGAAAAGTAGGCGACAAGGTCAACATGAACCTCAACTACAACACCGATGCCACCTTCGACTTCGATTCGCAGAACATGAAATTGAAGTACGACGGCAAGGAGGACGAGATCGTCAAGCTTGTCGAAGGCGGCAACATATCCTTCCCCAGCAACTCCTCATTGGTACAGGGTGCGAGCTCCCTTTTCGGCTTGCGCACCGACCTGCAGTTTGGCAAGCTCAAACTGCAGCTTGTCGCATCACAGAAGAAGAGCTCCTCCAAGAGCGTCTCTTCGAAGGGAGGCACGCAGCTGACGCCCTTCGAAATCGACGTGGCCGACTACGAGGAGAACCGCCACTTCTTCCTCTCGCAGTATTTCCGCAACCACTACGACGCAGCCATGAAGACGTTGCCCAACCTGACAACGGGTGTCACCATCAACCGTGTGGAAATCTGGGTAACCAACAAGACGGGAACTACGACCAACACACGCAACATCGTGGCTCTGACAGACCTCGGAGAAAACACCAAGGTGAGCAATCCGATGTGGACCGCAGGGGGCTCACCCGTGCCGGCCAACGGTGCCAATACGGAGTATTCGACCTTTGTCAACCAACTGGCCGACGCACGCAACATCGACCAGACATCGACCGTGCTCGACGGTGCAGGCCTCGTGGGCGGTTCCGACTACGAGAAACTGCAGAGTGCCCGACTGCTCAACTCCTCCGAATACACCGTCAACACGGCTTTGGGCTATGTGTCACTGCGCACCTCCCTACAGACCGACCAGGTGCTGGCCATCGCCTACGAATACACCTACGGCGGGCAGACCTATCAGGTGGGCGAGTTTGCTAGCGACGTCACCGACGTGAACAAGGCCCTCTTTGTCAAGTCGCTCAAGAACACCAGCAACAACCCCCAACAAGGCAACTGGGACCTGATGATGAAGAACGTGTACTACCTGGCTTCATCCGTGGAGCGCGAGAAATTCAGACTCGACGTGAAATACCAGAGTGACACCACGGGCGTTTACCTGTCTTACATTCCCGAACAGCAGGTCAAGAGCCAGACACTCATCAAGTTTCTGGGAGCCGACCGCCTCGACAACAACAACAAGGCTCACCCCAACGGCTATTTCGACTTTGTGGAGGGCTACACCGTGAGCAACGGTCGCGTATTCTTTCCCGAGGCCGAGCCCTTCGGCAGCTACCTCTACGAGCACCTCGTCAGCGCGGGCGTTCCGGCCAACAAGGCCGCCAGCTACGCCTTCACCGAACTCTACGACTCCACAAAGACCGTGGCCAAGCAGATTGCCGAAAAGGACAAGTATCTCCTGCAAGGACAGTACAAGGGAACCTCGGCCAATGTCATATCGCTCGGAGCCTACAATGTGCCGCAGGGGTCAGTGGTCGTGACAGCAGGCGGTGTCACCCTCACGGAGGGGTCCGACTACTCTGTCGACTACAGTGCAGGCGAGGTGACGATTCTCAACCAGAGCATCATCGACGCCGGGACATCCGTCAACGTGTCGCTCGAGAGCCAAAGCGACTACTCGCAGGAGCGCAAAACCATGCTGGGCATGAACTGGGAATACGACTTCTCAAAGAACTTCCAGATGTCAGGAACCTTGCAGCACCTGTCAGAGCAAGCGCTCACCACCAAGGTGTCGATGGGATCGGAGCCGCTCAACAACACCATTTGGGGCCTCAACCTCAACTGGAAACACGAGTCGCAATGGCTCACCAACATGCTCGACAAGATACCTTTCCTGCATCTCACACAACCCTCGCAAATCTCATTCACCGGCGAATTTGCCCAGCTCATCGCCGGCAAGGCACACGGCGTGCAGGACAATGCGTCGTACATAGACGACTTTGAGAACACCACCGACAAGATCAGCGTGCTCGACCCCTACAGCTGGGTGCTGTCGAGCGTGCCATCTATGTTCCCCGAGCATCAGGACAAGACCACGCTGCGCAGCGGATTCAACCGTTCACAGATGGCATGGTACTCCATCGACCCGCTCTTTACGCGCCGCAGCAGCAGCCTCACGCCAGCCCACATCAAGAGTGACCTTGACCAGTTGAGCAACCCATACATACGCGAGTGGTACGTCACGGAGCTGTTCCCCAACCGCGATGTCAACTCCTACAGTGGCGCCACAGCCACCCTGCCCGTGCTCAACCTGGCCTACTACCCCAACGAGCGCGGCCCCTACAACTTCAATCCGGACCTCAACGCCAATGGAACACTCAACAATCCCGACCAGCATTGGGGAGGCATGATGCGCAAGCTGGAGACGACCGACTTCGAGAATGCCAACATCGAGTACGTGGAATTCTGGATGCTCGACCCCTTCATCAACAGCAGTGACCGTGCCGATGCAGCCGACTACGGGGGCGACCTCTACTTCAATCTCGGAGAGGTGTCGGAAGATGTGCTTCACGACGGCAAGAAATTCTATGAAAGCGGCATGCCCGTCGACGGGTCACAGAGCTTCACGTACACCCAGTGGGGCAAGATCCCGACACAGTCCACGGTGACCTACGCCTTTGCCACAACCAGCGGTTCACGCCGGTTGCAGGACGTCGGACTCAACGGTCTCAACGACCAAGAGGAGCAACAGTTCCAAAGCTACCAGGACTTCCTCACCCAAATCCAGGGCAAGGTCAATGCTGCCGTATGGGACTCCATCTGGGCCGACCCCGCCAACGACGACTACCATTACTTCCGCGGCGACGACCTCGACCGCATGGAGGCCGACATCCTCAGGCGTTACAAGTATATCAACAACCCGCAAGGCAACTCACCCGACTCGGACAGCAACTCGGGACGTTACGACACCTCCTACAAGAGTACACCCGACGTGGAGGACATCAACCAGGACTACACGCTCAACGAGTATGAAAAATACTACCAATACCACGTGTCCCTGAGACCCGAAGACATGGTGGTAGGACGCAACTTCATCGTCGACAAGAGAGAGGTGGCACCCAAGCTCCGCAACGGGCAGACGGGCCATTGGACATGGTACGAGTTCCGCATCCCCCTGGAGGACTACGAAAAACGGGTGGGAAACATCAATGATTTCTCGTCCATCCGCTTCATGCGCACCTTCCTCACCGGCTTCAAGCACCCCGTCGTCCTGCGCTTCGGAACCTTCGATCTCGTGCGGGGCACATGGCGCGTCTACGAGCAGAACCTCGACAACTCGGCCCAGACGGGAACGATGACCACCGCTTCGGTCGACATCGAGGAGAACAGCGACAAGTCACCGGTCAACTACGTCCTTCCCCCGGGCATCCAGCGCGGACAGGATCCCACCCAGCCACAGCTCGTGGAGTCGAACGAGGCTGCACTACAGATCAATGTCGACAATCTCTCATCGGGTGAGTCAAAGTGCGTCTACAAGAATTCTACGCTCGACCTTCGGCAGTACAAACGCCTGCAGATGTTCGTCCATGCCAACGCCAATGAGCAGAACGTCACCAACCTCCAAGACGACCAACTGGCCGTCTTCATACGCCTGGGTTCCGACTACAAGAGCAACTACTACGAATACCAGATTCCCCTGAAACTGACGCCGGCCGGCCATTACGACCGTTACACACTCTCACAGGTGCAGCAGGTATGGCCAGAAGACAATATGCTCGACGTGCCCCTGTCGGTCTTCACGGCTGTCAAGAAGGCGCGCAATGCCGCCAAGGCCAACGGGTTGGCATCCTACAACCGTGCCTACGAGGCTTACGACGAAAGCCATCCGCAGAACAAGGTCACCGTCATGGGAAATCCCACGCTCGGAGAGGTCAAGACACTCATCATAGGTGTCAGAAACCTGGCGGGAGACCAGAAGAGCGGCGAGGTCTGGATCAACGAGCTACGACTGAAGGAATACAACAACTCGGGAGGCTGGGCCGCCAACGGAAACCTCAATGTGCAACTCTCTGACATGGGAACCGTAAACCTGCAGGGACGCTATGTCTCGCAAGGCTTCGGCGGACTGGAGCAGGGTGTCAGCGAGCGCTCGCAGGACGACCAGAGCAACGTGTCGTTCACCACAAGCCTGGAGCTGGGCAAGTTCTTCCCCGACAAGGCCAAGGTGTCGGCCCCCCTCTACTACAGCGTCACCAAGGAGGTGACACGGCCCAAGTATAATCCGCTCGATACGGACATGGAGCTCGACGACGCCCTCGAAAGTATGGACAAACACGACCGCGACTCCGTGGAGAACATTGCAGTCACAAAGACCATCAACCGCAATTTCTCGCTGTCCAATGTCCGCGTGGGCATACAGACCAAGCGTCATCCCATGCCCTACGACCCGGCCAACTTCTCATTCTCCTACAGCCACTCCCACGCCCACACACAGGGCGAGACAACGGTCTATGAGAACGAGGACAACTGGCGTGGCGGACTCAACTACAACTGGAGCCCCGTCTACAAGGCATGGGAGCCCTTCAAGAAGCTCAAGAGCAAGAGCAAATGGCTCGACATTCTCAAGCGCTTCGGCCTCAACTGGCTGCCACAGAACGTGGCCTTCAACACCGAGATGACCCGCAGCTATTATGAGTTGCAAGAGCGCGACATGGAGTCGCTCGAAGGCTCACAGCTGCCGCTGACCTTCTCAGAGCAGTTCCTGTGGAACCGCGACTTCCAGCTGAGATGGGACTTGACGAAGAACCTGCACATGAATTTCCAAAGCGCAACCCACGCCGAAATCGAAGAGCCCTACACTCCGGTCAACAAGGACCTCTACCCCACCCGATACGAAGCATGGAAAGATTCGGTGTGGACCTCCATCAAGCACATGGGCACTCCGCTCGACTATCAGCAGACCTTCACCATGTCCTACCAGTTGCCGCTCAACTTGCTGCCGGTCTTCGACTGGCTCAACGCCGACGCATCCTACAACGCCACCTACCACTGGGTACGCGGATCAGAACTGGAGGACGGCACCAACCTGGGCAACACCATCCAGAACAACCGACAGCTCAACATCAACGGGACATTCAATTTCATCAAGCTCTACAACCACGTGCCCTTCCTCAAGGCCGCCAACGAACGGTTTGACAAGGAACCCAGCCGTGCGGATCTGAACAAGAAGAAGCAGGACAAGAGTAAGGAAAAGGCGGAGAAGAAGAAACTGAAAGACGAGGAAGACCAGGTGCGCAAGCAGGCCGAAGCCGATGGCAAAGACCCTGACCAGGCCGTCAAGCAACTGCAACAGAAGCGCAAGGAAGAGCAACAGAAGAAAGCGCAACTGCCCAAGAACAAGAACGCCTTTGAAAAGGAAATCCAACTGAAGCCCGACACCACGATAGAAGTCAGCCATGGACGCAAGTCAAAACGTCTCATAGTCTCTGCAAAGACTATCGACGGGCAGCGTTACAAGCTGAAGTTCAAGAAACTCGACGACAACAAGATACGCATCACCAACAAGGTCGACTCGGCCCTAAAACTGAAGATTGCCGTAACGACAAAGAAGCCTCTTGACGAACAGAAGTGGTATCGCATTGCACAGTCGGTAGCCCGGGTGGCCATGATGGTGCGCAACGCCAGCCTGACCTATCGCAATCAGTATTCCATCGCCCTGCCGGGCTTCATGCCCACAGTGGGCAATGCGTTCGGACAGACACGCAACAACAGCGCCAACGTCCTTGCGCCGGGCCTCGACTTTGCCTTCGGACTGGTGGGTGACAGCTACATCACCAAGGCCAGCAACAACGGGTGGCTGCTCATGAGCGACAGCGTGGCCACGCCTGCCACGACCAACAAGGTCGAAGACCTGCAACTGCGCCTGACGCTGGAACCGGTGAAGAATCTGAAGATTGACCTCACCGCCACGCGTTCGCAGACCACAGCCAAGAGCATTCAGTACATGTATCAGGGCAATCCGACCACACAGACGGGCACTTTCACCATGACGACCATCTCACTGGGCACAGCCTTCGAAGGCATGGGCAATGCCAACAACGGCTATCACAGCGCCACGTTCGACAAGTTCTGCAACTCGCTCGAAAGCTTCCGCCAGCGCGTGGAAGCCCGTTATGCCGGCACCGTCTATCCTGCCGGTACCGCATTTGCAGGCAAAAAGTTCGATGCTGCCAACGGAGGCGTCAACCTCTACAGTGCCGACGTGATGGTGCCCGCGTTTCTGGCCAGCTACACCAGCATGGGCGGCAAGGGGCTGAACATATTCCCCTCGCTCACGAAGCTGCTGCCCAACTGGACCATTCGCTACAGTGGCCTAAGCAAGTTGCCTTGGTTCAGCGACGTCTTCAAGAGCATCAACCTCAACCATAGCTACAAGAGCGTCTTCGCCGTGGGCAGCTATCAGAGCTACAGCACATACATGCAGCTCATGGGCGCGGGGCTCGGCTTCATCACAGACGCCACAACAGGCAATCCCGTCCCCAATTCGATGTACAACGTGTCGACCGTCAGCATCAACGAGGCATTCTCTCCCCTACTGGGTATCGATGTCACTTTGCAAAACAACCTCACATGCAAGTTGGAATACCGGCAGACGCGTGTGCTCTCCTTGTCGATGACCAGTGTGCAAATCAACGAGGCTGTCAGCAAGGACTGGGTGTTGGGCATGGGCTACAAGCTCAACAATTTCAACCTCTTCGGCTCGCGCAACCACCGACAGGCAAAGAGCAGCGGCAAGCGCAACGGCAACAACCAGTCGGGCAACAACAACCGTTCAAACAACCAGTCGAGCCGCGGCGGCACCAACCATAGCCTGAACCTGCGCCTCGACCTCTCATTCCGCAAGCAGGCCAGCATCACACGCGACATCGCTGCCATGGCCTCAGCTGCCAGCAGCGGCAACACTGCGTTCAAACTGTCGTTCACGGCCGACTACACGTTGTCGAAGCTGATGACCATGAGCTTCTATCTTGACCGCCAGACCAACACACCGCTTCTGAGCAGCAGCACCTATCCGACGACAACCCAGGACTTCGGTCTGAGCCTGAAGTTCAGCCTGACCCGATAACGGACAGCAATGAGTTGGAAGGGCAGAAACGCCACCACGGTAAGGCCTGCTTGGTCTGCCTTGTACATATCCGCCCAATACAATGGGGGCCGCAATAATCTTGCGGCCCCCGTTACTATAATATTATTAAGGTGATTCTATCGTTTTACGAACGCAACCGACACATGCGGCTACGACTGTCTGCCAAGTGAGATTCACGTCAACTCTTGTGCGTCATGATATCGAGCACCATGTCGTCAGTTGAGCACATGGCCTCCTTGCCGATGCTGGTGAGGTTGTGTATGCTCTGGTCTACATCCTTGTCGATGATGCCCTCAGCCTCGGTGACGTGCTTTCCCTCGCGTGCCAGGACCGCCGACAGCAGCGCCGTCGACACGCCCGAACTGATTTTCAGAGCGCAACTGGGCTTCGCTCCGTCACAGATCATGCCCGTGAGGTTGGCTATCATGTTTCTCACGGCATGGCAGATGTCGTCATATCCGCCTCCCATGAGATAGGTGATGCCGCAGCTGGACCCTATGCTCGCCACCACACAGCCGCACAAGGCAGACAGCTTGCCAAGGCTCTGCTTGATGTAGATGGCCGTCAGGTGGCTCAGCATCAAGGCCCTCACCAGTTCCTCTTCTGTGTTCTCGTTCTCCTCTGCATACACCGCCACGGGATTGGTGGCGCAGATACCCTGGTTGCCCGACCCGCTATTGCTCATCACCGGTATCATGGCTCCACCCATACGGGCGTCACACGCCGATGCGGTCTTGGAGATGATGCGCGAGAAGATGCTGTTGCCGAAGATACCCTTGCTCAGCGGCCGGTCCATGGTCTTGCCCAGACAATGGCCATAGTTGCCCTTCAGCGAGGCCGCTGCTGCGGCAAGGTTGAGCTTCCGGGCATCAAGAATGAAGTTGATTTCTTCAAGCGGCGAAGTCATGGCAAAGTCCCACACGGTCTTCAGGTTGAGCTTCAGTCCCTCCTGTTCACCCTCAGCGCCCAGGCATTTCCGCTTGTCGAGCAGCACCTGTCCATTGCGTTCCTCATAGACGAAGTTGGTGTGGCTACCCGCAATGACAGCCTTCGCCTTGTCGTCGCCTGCTTCACACTCCACCTCAATGTAGAGTTTTTCAGTGATGTTGGGCTTCAGCTTGATATCGATGCGGTCACCAGCAATAAACACCTTGCCCTCTTCCAGAGTCTCGGGCTGGAGGTCCTTGATGACCTCCAGCTGATATTCCGATTTACCCACGATGGCTCCCAGGGCTACGGCTATGGGCAGTCCTATCATACCCGTTCCGGGAATACCGACGCCCATGGCATTTTTCAGCATATTGGCCGACAGCCACACATTGATCTTCTCCGGCCTATGGCACAAGTCCTCGGTGGCACGCGCCACACAGAGTGCCACGGCCATCGGTTCGGTGCATCCCACTGCGGGCACCACCTCCTGGTGGATGAGCGCCAGTATCTGGTCTCTCGTTTCCTTGTCAAGCATTGTTTTTCTTGTCATTGTCGGTTGTACGGCCAGGTTATTCCTCTCTGATCTTGATTTCACAATTGTCAAGCGAATCAATGATGGCCAGGCTCTCACACCTGATGCCCTCATTCTCGATGATTTCCCTTCCGTGCTGGAATGCCTTCTCGATGATGAAACCCATGCCCACGAGTTCGGCACCGCCCTGCCGGCAGAGGTCGATGATGCCCTTGGCCGCGTTGCCATAGGCCAGGAAATCGTCGATGAAGAGCACCTTGTCGTCGGGCTTCAGATAATCCTTGGAAATGACCACATGATACTCGCGCTGCTTGGTGAACGAGAATACCGATGTCGAGAGCATGTCGCCCATGGTCGACGGTTTCTTCTTCTTGGCAAACACCACGGGCAGGTCCAGCAGAAATCCCATCATGATGGCGGGTGCAATCCCGCTGGCCTCAATGGTCAGGATCTTGTTGATTTCCGATGAAGCGTATCGCCGCACAAACTCCACGGCAATCTGTTTCATCAGGTTGGGGTCAAGCTGATGGTTGATAAACTTGTCCACTTTCAGAATTCCGCCAGGGTAGCACTTGCCGTCCTTGAGGATGCGGTCTCTCAATAGTTTCATGATTTGCTCTGTTTTTGATGCGTTTTGCAATTGTTGTTGCAAACTTACATAAAAATAATGAGGATAGAAACGGATAACGCAATTAAAGTGACACACAGGTGGAAAAAACGCATTCTACGTCCTTTCTACCGCCCTTTGGCCCTGTCCCATCGGCTTGTCCGGCATGTAATTTTCGCCAATCAGTCCATTATCCGTAAAATGTTTCATGCCGGTCTGTCCATTTATGTGTACCTTTGCATTCAGTTATGAACAAGATTTGGGGTATCCTATTTATTCTTACGCCTCTGGCGGGCATTGCCTACAGCCTGTGGCGCACGTGGCACATCCTGCCCTTTGGAGGTGTAGCCAGGTGGACGATAACGGGCATGATGCTGGTGTGCCTACTCATCTTCTTCGCCAATTTTGGTGCCTACAGCATTGACCGCTTACCCATGCCCGTGGCGCGGGCAGCCTACGAGGTAGGCAACTCGGCCATCTTCATCCTGCTCTACTTGGTGATCTTCTATCTGTTGCTCGACCTCGGACGTGCCGTACATCTCCTGCCCCGCTCCTTTCTGGAACACAGTTGGCGCGGTACACTGACGGTGGCGGTAGTGCTCTCAGGCCTGTTCACCTACGGTTACTTCCACTACATGCACAAGGTGAGGCAGCCCCTGGAGCTCAAGACGACCAAACCCATCGAACGCCCGCTGACCATCGTCATGCTGAGCGACCTGCACGTGGGCTACCACAACCCCGTTGGCGAGCTCAACCGTTGGGTGACGCTGGTCAACCGGGAGCATCCCGACCTGGTGCTCATAGCCGGCGACATCATCGATGGACACATGCGGCCGCTCATCGACGAAGGCATGGCTTCTGCCTTCCGCCGCCTGCAAGCCCCGGTCGTAGCTTGTCTGGGCAACCACGAGTACTATAGCGGCATTGACAACGCCTTGCTGTTCTACAGGCAGGCGGGCATCCGCCTGCTGCGCGATGAAGCCATCGATACCTTGGGCATCAACATCGTGGGACGCGACGACCGTACCAACAAGCACCGCAAGAGCCTCCACACACTGATGAATGGCCTTGACCGCAACCGCTACACCATCGTGCTCGACCACCAGCCCTATCACCTGGAGGAGGCGGAGCGCGAGGGTGCCGACTTCCAACTCAGCGGACACACCCATTACGGACAAGTATGGCCCGTCAGCTGGATTGAAGATGCGATTTACGAAAAAGCCTACGGTCCGTACGCCAAGGGAGCCACGCGTTACTTCGTGACCAGCGGCATAGGCATCTGGGGCGGAAAGTTCCGCATCGGCACACGGTCAGAGTATCTCGTGGCACAGCTCCACCCATAGGTGTCCGCCGCTTTTCCCCACCTTCATTATTACTCCTTTCCATGCAGATAGATATTCTTTGGTTGCGGCGTTGGTTTGCCACGTTCAACCGGCAATACTTCGACGACGGACTGCCTACGCCCCGCTTTCACATCGGCCACTCGCGCACACAGCTCGGCACCTTGTCCTACAAGCGCAAGATGACGCTTCTCGGCATGCGCCTCTACGATTTCTCCCTGGGCATGAGCAACTACTATGACCAGTCGGAACACCAGTTCCAAAGCGTGCTGCTCCATGAGATGATCCACCTGAGCATCGCAGCTGCCGGACTGAAGGACACGGCACCCCACGGTGTGGTGTTCCGGGGCATGATGAGCCGGCTCAACCGCGAAGGTTGGGACATCCACGTCATGACGCCCACCCAAGGGCTGAACAAAGCTTATGCGGGGTCAACACAGGTCATCGGCCAATACCTGGTGCTGGCCATCGAGACGAAGGACGGTCAGCATTATTTATCTTCGGTAAACCCCAAGTATGCCCGCACGATTAAGAATCAGTTGCTTCATGCCATAAAAATCAAGCACACCTCCTGGTATACCACATCCGACGCTTGGTTTGCCGACAAGCCCAAGGTGCGCAGCCTCAGGGGCATCCGCGTCAGCGGCGATGTCTTTGCAGACAAGACTGCGCGCATGAGCCCTATCCGTTTCTGACCAGCCCGGGGCACGCAGCATCAGCGGGCCTGCTCCCGGAACTCACTTGGCTTCATGCCTGTCTTCATCTTAAATTTGGAGGAAAAATAATCGGGTGAGTCAAACCGCAGCCGATAGGCAATCAGCTTGATACTCATGTCTGTCGTAGCCAGCAGTTCCTTGGCTCTCTGGATGCGCAATTCCTGCTGGTAGAAGGCAGGCGACACGCCTGCGAACTCCTTGAACAACTTGCGGAAATTGCTGTAGCTGACACCCATGTCGCGGGCTATATCCTGGATGGCGAGGTCGTCTTCGAGCCCGTCGCGTATCCGTCTGCGGGCTTGGTTGACCATGTCCACATGCTCATGGTTGCGGCTCAACAGATTTGTCCGCTCCAGCGAGTACATCAACCCCACAAGGTGATTGACCACGCCAGCCAGGGCCTGCTGCACGTAGGGGCCTTCGACCTGAGCCACATGCATAGCCTCCTCATAGAGACGGAGTATCTCGCCCGAATAGCCCACATGATAGATGGGGTGGCCTGTTGAGAGGAAACCCGCCTGCACACGGTGGTCCATGTTGGCACCCTTGAACCCTATCCAATGGCTTTTCCAGCCCACGTCTGCCAGGGGGTGGTAACTATGCCACTCGCCCGGGAAGAGCAGGAACATGTCGCCTGCCTTGATATGCGTCTCGCCAACCGATGCCGAACGGAACAACCCCTCGCCCTCTGGCTGGTAGAGCAATTGGTACTCGTTGAGCACGCGACCTTTTTCGAGCGTAAAATAGTATCCGTCGGCATGTCCGTGGGTGGGATACTCGTCACCGGGCGCAATCTCCTCATAGCCCACGGTGCTCACCGTCAGTCCCCATTCGGCATCGCGCTCATTGGCTATCATGTATTTGCTGGTCTGCATGGTTTAGGTTTTTCTATTGTCTGCAAAAATAGAAAAGAAAAACCAAATGCCAAAGTTTTCATCTCTTTTTTTCTGTATGCGCAAGCGGAAAGGGACTGCCGCACCCGTCGTCTGTTACTCTTAGAAAACAAATGGAACACAAAAAAGGCTGTGCCTGAAGCCTACGTGGTGAAACGCGACTTTCGGCACAGCCACAAAACATGTTCTCTCTTATCTTATGAATGGAGCCTATTGAAGATTAGCTTGTATTCTGTCTGATTATCAGCGGCAGGGTATTAAAGCGGATATTCGTCGAAGGCATAGAGCACTGTCGACAGATAGCGTTCTCCCGTGTCAGGCAACAAGGCCACGATGGTCTTGCCCTTGTTCTCGGGGCGCTTGGCCAGCTCGGTAGCGGCAAAAGCAGCGGCTCCCGACGAGATGCCCACGAGCAATCCGTCTTGCTGTGCAATCTGGCGTCCGGCGAGGATGGCATCATCATTCTGCACATCCAGCACCTCGTCGACCACGCTGGCATCGTAGGTTCTGGGGACAAAGCCAGCGCCGATGCCCTGAATCTTGTGCGCCCCTGACTTGCCGCCATTGAGCACGGGCGATGAGGCGGGCTCGACGGCCACCACCTTCACGTTGGGGTTCTGTTCCTTCAGGTATTTGCCGATGCCCGATATGGTACCGCCTGTTCCGACGCCCGCCACGAAGATGTCAACCTTGCCGTCGGTATCCTTCCAGATTTCGGCTCCCGTGGTCTCATAGTGCTTGCGCGGGTTGGCCGGATTCTCAAACTGTTCGAGGATTACAGCACCGGGAATGCTGTCGCGCAGCGCCTCGGCTGCCTTGATGGCACCGGGCATGCCGTCCTTGCCGGGCGTGAGCCTCACCTCCGCGCCATAGGCCTTTACCAGGTTGCGGCGCTCCACGCTCATGGTCTCGGGCATGGTGAGAATGAGTTTGTAGCCCTTGACTGCCGAGACCAGTGCCAGGCCGACACCTGTGTTGCCGCTTGTCGGTTCGATGATGGTGGCACCGGGCTTCAGGACACCCTTCTTCTCAGCATCCTCGATCATGGCCAAGGCGATGCGGTCCTTCACGCTGCCGCCCGGGTTGAAAAACTCTACCTTGGCAATGACGGGTGCGTCGAGGCCACGGAGTGCCGAATACTTATTGAGTTCGACCAGCGGCGTGTGGCCGACAAGGTCTGTTATCTGCTTGTAAATCATAGTTGCTGTTTTTGGGTCAGGCCTCCCGAGCGGGCAGGTCCCAGTGTAATGTGCACCCCGCATGGAGCGGGGCGCGGTGTGTTTGTGTGTGTCTATGGAGTCGGTCACTTCACGGCCTCAAACGCCTGGTCAAGGTCGTCGATGAGATCCTGATAGTGCTCGGTGCCGATGCTCAGACGGATGGTTCCGTCGTAGATGCCCTGCTCGGTGGCCTCCTCCTCGCTCAGCTCAGAGTGGGTGGTGCTCTTCGGATGCACCACGAGCGACTTCACGTCGGCCACGTTGGCCAGGTCGGAGAATATTTTCAGATGGTCGATGAAATCCCAAGCCTTCTGCTGGTCACCGTCGATCTCGAAGGTGAAGATGGAGCCTGCGCCGTTGGGGAAATAGCGCTCGTAGAGGTCGTGGTTGGGATGGTCGGGCAACGACGGATGATTGACTTTCTTTACCAGCGGCTGGCCCTTCAGATAGTCGATGACCTTCTGTGTGTTGAAGACATGGCGCTCCACACGCAGGCTCAGCGTTTCCAGTCCCTGCAGCAGCACCCAGGCGTTGAACGGAGAGATGCAGGCACCCTCGTCGCGCAGCAACAAGGCACGCACACGGGTCACGAACGGAGCGGGTATCTTTCCGAAGACCAGTCCGTAGTAAGAAGCGTCGGGCTGCGTGAAGCCGGGGAACTTGTCATTCTGGAAATAGTCGAACTTGCCGCCGTCGACGATGACGCCACCCAGACTGGTGCCGTGTCCACCGATGAACTTGGTGGCCGAGTGGACCACAATGTCGGCACCGTGCTCCAGCGGACGGATAAGATAAGGTGTGCCGAACGTGTTGTCGATAACCACAGGAACGCCGTGGCGGTGGGCTATCTCGGCCGTGCGCTCAATGTCGGAGATGTTCGAGTTGGGGTTGCCCAGTGTTTCGATAAACACCAGTTTGGTATTGGGCTTGATGGCAGCCTCCAGAGCTTCGTAGTCATCGGGGTCGACGAAGGTGGAGTCGATACCGTACTTTGACAACGTGTGCTTCAACAGGTTGTATGTGCCGCCGTAGATGGTCTGTGTGGCTACCACATGGTCGCCGGCATAGGCCAGGTTGGTAATGGCATAGGTAATGGCAGCGGCACCCGAAGCAACAGCCAAACCGCCTACGCCGCCCTCAAGGGCTGCCACACGCTCCTCGAATACGCCTTGTGTGGTGTTGGTCAGACGGCCGTAGATGTTTCCGGCATCCTTCAGATGGAAGCGGTCGCTGGCGTGCTGGGCACTGTGGAACACATAAGAGGTGGTCTGGTATATGGGTACGGCACGAGCGTCGGTTGCCGGGTCGGCTTGCTCTTGTCCTACATGAAGTTGCAGTGTCTCGAAGTGGAGTTTCTTTTCGTTACTCATTGTTTTTCCCTTTCTTTGTTTTAGACCGCCGTGGGCCCTGATGAGAGGTCGGCAGTGGGTTGGTTTAATACATTTATTGATATTAACTGTTCACGGTTGCAAAGGTACGCCAACTTTTTGATACCCACAATCGCCGATTTATGTCATATTGCATACCATTATCGTGGTATTCGTTACTTATTTGCCTTTCTTCTTTATATTAAGGTAACGCTGCGTGCCCTCGGCGTCCATGCGCTGGCGCAATTTCTTTCCTCCCGGGAAGTTCCTCGCAACGCCGAAAAGTTTTCGAACGGACAGGTATCTGGCAATATTTTTTATCAAAAACAGGGGTCTCGAATGTTGGCGAATTAGCTTGTGTTCAACCGACATTGCAGCCAAGAAGGGGCTTCTGCACGCTATAAAAGGACTGAAAAAGAGGCCGGCAACGCAAGAAAAGCGTCTTATCGCACCCCCATGGGGTATCTTTCGCACTGGGGTTTGACGCTTATCGACTCTCCATCCGATAGCTATCGGGGTGCGATTCGGCACCTTTCGCGGCGGCTTTGGAACGCTGAGCGTTTCCATCCTGCGTCATTTCATCGTAACATCCTTACAGTCTGCCACTTACATAAACATTAAAAAATAGCGCGTATTTGCAACGACAATCCTTTATCGTGGCAAATACGCGATTCTGCAACGGCATTTTTTCCGTTTATTTCATCTACAAATTATGATGGCCTTTAAGCCTGCAAACCGTATGGACAACCACCGGCCTTTTATCCTTCCACGGCAGATGGCTTCTCCACAGCTTGCCGGTCGCGCTTCGACTGACTCTTCACAACGAGCCAAACGCCCGAAAACACCAAGATGATGGCCAAGCCCTGGGGCCACGTGAAGACGCCCAGCCCCGTGAGCACGCTCACCGTAACGGAGACGATGGGCTGCACATAGTTGTAGACGCTGACCACCGTGGGGCGCAACACGCGCTGGCCGACGATAGACAACAGGTAACTGACGAAGGTACCAAAGAAGACCACATAGCCCACCTCGCCCCACGTGGATAGTGCCACGTCGGCCCATGGAAGCGCAGCCAGATGGCCCGACGATACGGGCACCACAAACACGGTAGCCCACGTGAACATCCACTTGTTGACCGTGAAGACATTGTACTTGCGTATCAACTTGTTGAAAAGCGAGAGGTACAGTGCAAACGACAACTGTGCGCAGATGCACATCAAGTCGCCCCGTATGTCGCCCACCTTGGAGCTTCCTGCCGTGGCACTGGTCAGGATGAGTATCACCGCACCCGTACATCCGATGACCACGCCACTGGTTTTCTTCACGGTGATGGGCTCACCAAGAATGAGAAAAGAGAGCACCATGGCGAAGATGGGCATCGACGTGGTGACGATGCTGGCATTGATAGGCGACGTGACGCTCAGGCCGATGGTGAAAAGACACTGGTTGAAGACAACACCCAGCAAGGCCGCACCGGCGAAAAGCAGCACATCGCGGGTCGGGACGTGCTCGCGCTTGCCCAGCAGCGACGCCAACCAAAACAACAGGGCTGCGCCTGCCACACGAAAACTGACCATCGAGAGGCCGTCGATGCCATTGTTCATGGCATCCTTACCCACGGGCGACATGAGTCCCCACATAGCCTCAGCAGCAAACATGCTGAGGTGGGCTTGCAAAGGTTTGTTCTTCATTGCTTATCGTTCGTTATCCTTTGACACGGCGTCCCAGCGCCGCAGCAATATGACAAAAGGGGCCTTCACGGCCCCATAAGTCGCTGCAAAGGTAGGCAAAAAACACAAGGCTGGCAAGCGTAGCGATGACAAAGTGGACAAGGGCAGGCAAAAACGACTGCAAAAATTGTGAAAAACACATCGTATTACGGATTGTTTTTGTATTTTTGCAACAGTGAGCATCACCGCTCCCTGCCAAACATTTTGAGCCATGCAAAAATACGTCGACCATATTGAGCAGATAGAAATCGAGTCGCTCTGGAGCGGCAAGAAGCACATCGTGTGGAATCTTGACCGCAAGGTCAACATTTTGAGCGGTGTCAACGGCGTGGGCAAATCGACCATCCTAAGCAAAGTGGTGAAAGGCCTGTCGGCCGGGGGCGAGTTTCCCAGCCACCTGCTCAAGGGCGTGCGCCTCAAGGTGTGTCCGGAGGATGCCAAATGGATACGGTTCGATCTCATCCGCAGTTTCGACCGGCCGCTCATCAATGCCGATGTGATGTCGAAGATGGACGTGTCGCTGGCCACCGAGCTCGACTGGCAACTGTTCAAGCTCCAGCGCAAGTATCTCGACTACCAGGTGAACATCGGCAACCGCATCATCGCCGTCCTGCAGAGCGGAAAGCCCGATGCGGCCGAGCAGGCGCAGCGCATCTCCGAGCCTAAACGCAAGTTTCAGGACATCATCGACCGTCTCTTCGCCGACACGGGCAAGACCATCGTGCGCACCGAGAACGAGATACGTTTCAGCCAGATCGGCGAGACGCTGGTACCCTATCAGCTGTCGAGCGGCGAAAAGCAGATCCTGGCCATTCTGCTCACCGTGCTCGTGGAGGACAACCAGAGCTATGTGCTCTTCATGGACGAGCCCGAGGTGAGCCTCCATGTGGAATGGCAGAAACAGCTCATCGACCTCATCATCGAGCTCAACCCCAACGTGCAGATCATCCTCACCACCCACTCGCCTGCCGTCATCATGAACGGCTGGATGGACAAAGTGACCGAAGTGAGCGACATCACCGTCTGAACGGCAAAGAAAGAAAGGAGCGCACGCCATGCCACACCGACTGAGAGACAACCTGACTTCGTCATACGTAGAGGCTGCCAACCGCCTCAACTCCAAGCGGGCACGCCGCAAAGTGGTGGCCTATGTGGAGAGCTACGACGACGTGTTCTTCTGGAGGCAGATCCTGTCGCAGGTCGAAACGGACCGGGTGTGCTTCGAGGTGATGCTGCCCTCGCGCGAGCAACGGCTCGAACGGGGCAAGAAAGCAGCACTCATGAGCATGCTCGAGGGCAAGACCGGACACGACATGGTGGCCTGTGTCGACGCTGACTACGACTATCTCATACAGGGTGCGTCGGAGACGTCGCGCCGCATCCTGCACAGTCCCTTCGTCTTCCACACCTACGCTTACGCCATCGAGAACCTGCAGTGTTATGCGCCCTCGCTCCACGACGTGGCCGTGGCCGTGACGCTCAACGACCGCAACGTGTTCGACATGGAGCAATACCTGCGCGACTTCTCGCAGGCCATCTACCCGCTCTTCGTGTGGAACATCTGGTACTACCGGTCGACCAACTATGCAGAGTTTACCATGACCGACTTCCTGAGAGTCGTAGAGGTAAGCAAGTTCGGCTTCACACAGGCCGACGACATCATCCGCAACGTGCGCCGCAAGGCTGCCAGGAAGGCCGACCAGCTGCGCCGCCAGCACCCGGATGCCAAGCAGAGCTGGCTGCGCGTCAAGGAAGACCTGCTTGCCCTGGGCGTCAATGCCAACAACACCTACCTCTATATACAGGGCCACCACCTCTTCGACAAGGTGGTGACCCCTATGCTCCACAAGGTGTGCGACAAGCTGGTGCGCCTGCGCCAGGAGGAGATCCAGCAGCAGAGCGTGCACGGCGTGCAGCGCCGCAACGAGCTGGCGTGCTACACCAACAGCGTCAACAACATCACACCAGTGCTCAAACGCAATGCGGGCTTCATGCGGTCGCCGGAGTTTGCGAAGATCAAGGCTGACCTGCAACGCTTCGTGGAGCGCATCTCGCAACAACTCCCCACCCCACAACCAACGATTCAACAACAAACCATCACTCAACAATCATCATGATGAAAAAGTTCATTCTCACCGCTCTGGCGGCTTTCTGCCTCACTACGAGCGCATCAGCACAACTGCTCTACAAGGTGACTGCCGACAGCTTGGCTAAACCCTCCTACATCGTCGCCACACACGACTTCCTCAACCCCATGGGCTACGTCGACCGCATCAACGGCCTGACAGAGGCCATGACAGAGACCGAGCAGGTCTATTTCGACATCGACCGCTCTGCCAACGACGCCCTGCTGAAAGAGGCCGGGAAACTGCCGGCCGGCAAAACGCTGGCCTCCCTGCTCAACGACCAGCAGATCCAGCAGCTCGACCAGTTTCTCAAGAAATATACGGAGGTGAGCTGGAAGAGTTCCTACAACCAAAAACGTTACAACGGCCGCACGCCCATTGCCGTGCTGAAGGACTTCACACAACTGCTCTTCGTGGCCAACCACATGGGCGAATATGACCCCACGCACACTTTCGCACAATACTTTGAAGCGCAGGCCAAGAAGAACAGCGAGCCCACAGGCGGCCTCATCGACGCCAAGGAGTATGTGCGGCTCATCAAGGACGTATCCACGGATGTGCAAACCAGGGCCTTCACCATCTTCTTTGACCATCAGGAAGAGATTCTCAACGCTATCGACAAGAGTGTGGACGCCTACAAGGCCAAAGACATGGACGCTGCTGCGGCGGCTCTCGGCGGCTCGCTACTGCCGATGGGAAGCGTCCTCGCTACTCTGGAGCCCGTAAAAGCCATGGAGAGCGCCATGCGCGACAAGCCCACCCTCTTTGCCCTTCCCTGCTATCTGCTGGGAGGCGAGCAGGGCATCATCAGCAAGCTCAAGGCACAAGGTTACCACATTGAAGGCATCGACTAAGCCGACCATGGAACACCACTAAGCGCAGAACACGCACCAAAAGGCCTCCCCTTGGCCCACAAACACACAAAAAGCTCCGCCTCATGGATGGATTTCCATATGGCGGAGCTTTTCGTTTTCGGGGGAGTCATGACGGTCAGGCGGACCTTGCCCGACCTGTTGCCACGGGCGGTTATCCGTCCTGGCACTGGTTTTTGGGCCAGTTCACGAGAAACAGTTTGCCGGTGGCACGGGTAAAGGCGGTGTAAAGCCAGTGGATGTATGACGGCGTGAGCATGTCGTCGGTCATGTATCCCTGGTCCACATAGACGTGGCACCACTGGCCGCCCTGCGCCTTGTGGCACGTGACGGCATAGGCAAACTTCACCTGGAGGGCATTGAAGAAACTGTCGGCACGCAAGGCCTTCATCCGCTCGCCCTTGGTCGGGATGTCGGCATAGTCCTCCATCACGGCGGCAAACAGGCGCTCATGCTGCTCGCGCGTGAGCGCCGGCGCATCCGTGGTGAGCGAGTCGAGCACGGCGGTCACCTGCATCTCGGTGTCGTCGTAGTCGGGAAACGACAGGACGGCATCGGCAAAATGAAAACCGTAGAGTTCACGGTGGTTGCGCACACGCTCCACCACCGCCCGGTCGCCGTTGGCCAGGAAAGCCATGCTGCCCGGCCGGTCGCCTGCCGGCAACGTTGTGGCCTCGGCAGCCTCGGAGGCCCGTTGGCGTTCTGTCCAGTAGTAGTTGTTGCGCACCACCATGAGCATGTCGCCACGGCAGAGCGTATCCTCACGGTCGAGCACGGTATTGCGGATGCCCAGGTTATAGACCGTGGCCCGCTTGTTGGAGCGGGTGACCACAATGGTCTCGTCCATTCCCACCTGGCTATAGCTCGTGGCAAGGCTCTCTACAAGCTCATCGCCCGGCACCCGCACAATATCGGCAAAGCATCCGAAGGTGACGCGCGGCAACTGTGTCGCCTCGTCACGGGTAATCATCTGCCGGATAACGGTGGCGTTGTAAAGCACCCCCGAGTCCTGGCTCTGGCGGAGCACCACATTGAGGTCACACTGATAGACATGCAGACCATACGCCTCCAGCATGTCGGCACTGAGGGCGGGTGCCTCATCTTCGCCCACGGGGGGGAGCTGCGCCTTGTCGCCAATGAGCAGCAGACGGCAGTTGTCGCCGCTATACACATACTTCACGAGGTCATCAAGCAGACTGCCCGACCCGAAGAAGGCGGCAGGAGCAGAACCGTCGGCTTGGAAATCAGAGGCGCCGTGACTGATCATCGAAGCCTCGTCGACCACAAAAAGGGTGTTGTGGTAGCGATTGTCGCTCAGGTTAAACTGTCCGTCGAGTCCCTGATAGGCCTTCTCACGATAAATCTTGCGATGGATGGTGTAAGCAGGGAAACCGCTGTTCTGCGAGAGCACCTTGGCCGCCCTTCCCGTGGGAGCCATGAGCAGGAGTTTCTGCCCCAGCCGGCGCAGGGTACGCATCATGGCTCCGGCCAGCGAAGTCTTTCCCGTGCCGGCCGAGCCGCGGAGCACCATTACGCAGTCGGGTCGCCGGTCGGCCAGGAAACGGGCAAACACCTGAAGGGCCATAGCCTGGTCGGCGGTGGGCTCAAAACCAAACTCGGTCGTGATGCGGCGGATGAACTCTTGGATTGTCAATTGCGCTAAAAGTTATAGTTGAAAAGTTAAAAAGACGGGCGGACGTACGCCCCTTGTTGCTTATTTTTCTTATCTTTGCACATGATAGGACATGTGCGTCTCTTGGACTGAAGCCCCACATGGCATCCGCAGGCACAAGGCAAGCACCAAACCGGCCACATACGCCAGCGAGGGCAGTTGTATCCCGCAAGCCCGTCAGTGCGGCCCCACATCACAGCCAAGCCCTATTTGCAAGGACAAAGGTAAGAATATAAACTCAGAAATGAAGGTTAACTTCAAAAATAATTATCTCCTCGCCGCCTGCGTGCTGGTACTTCTGCTGGTGTGCTGGATGAGCGTGAGCGCTCCCATCCGCTTCGAGCGCGAACAGGGACAGCGCGAGACGGCCGTCAAAGAGCGCCTTATGGCCATACGGAAAGCAGAGGAGCAATACCGCAAACGGCACGGAACATACACGGGCGACTGGCAGACACTCATCCGAAACGGCTTTCTGGCCGACTCGCTACAGTATGTGCCCTACACCGACAAGCACCGCTTCTCGCTGGCTGCTACCACCACCATCGGCAAGAGCGGGCGGCAGATACCGCTCATGGAGTGCGGCGTCACCTATGACGTCTACCTGCAGGGGCTCGACCAGCACACCGTGTCGTCGCTCACGGCAGACGCCAACGAGGCCGGCCGATATCCCGGACTGAAGATCGGAGACATCAGCGAGCCCAACGGCAACCGTGGCAACTGGGAATGACCCAGCAACAATGACCCTAACGATAACATGAACATACCACCCAGAATAACCATCCGCGTGAGCAAGGGATCGCTCGCCTTTGCCATCACCGACAACAAGTCGGTGGCACAAGTGGCCTTTGAGCCTTATACGGCCAAGAGCGGCGTGTCTATGGCGGCCAACCTGCGCGACGCCTTCAAGACGTCCAACCTGCTGCAAGTGGCCACCAGTCGCGCCCTGGTGCTTGTCGACACACCCACCCTGCTCATCCCCATCGAAGAGTTTCAGGAGGCCAATGCCGACACGCTATACCACCATTGTTACCCCGACACCGAGGGGGCTGTCATCATGAGCAACGTCTTGCCAGACATGAATGCCGTGGTACTCTTCGCCGTCAACAAGGATCTGAAGATGGTGGTCGAAGACCATTATCAGGACGCAAAGTTCTCGGCGCTCATGCGCCCCGTGTGGAGCTACCTCCACCATCGCAATTTCGTCGGCAACCGGCGCAAACTCTTTGCCCACTTCCACGACGGCAGGATGGAGGTGTTCAGCTTTGAGCGCAACCGTTTCATCTTCGCCAACAGCTTCGAGGCGAAGCACACCAAGGATATCGTCTACTTCATCCTCTTCGTGTGGAAGCAGCTGGCGCTCGACCAAAAGAAAGACGAACTCTATCTGTCGGGAGCCATCCCCACCCAGGAAGACCTGGCCGGCACACTGCGCCTCTATGTGGAGAAGGTGTCGGCGGTCAACCCCTCGGCCGACTTCAACCGTGCACCGCTCACCCAGGTGCGCGGCATCACGCTCGACCTGCTCACGCTCTATCTGTCTTGACATCCCAAACGTTTCAACAATATGAGAATAATCACAGGAATATACAAAGGGCGCCATTTCGACATCCCGCGCACCTTCAAGGCCCGTCCGACAACCGACTTCGCCAAAGAGAATGTCTTCAACGTGGTCAACGGATACATGGACCTCGACGGAGCAAGTGCGCTCGACCTCTTTTCGGGCACGGGCAGCATCTCGCTGGAGTTGCTCTCGAGAGGTTGCAGCCGGGTGGTGAGCGTAGAGGCCGACCGCGACCACGCCCGCTTCATCAGCCAATGCATGAAGAAGATAGGCGCAGACAACGATGTGCTCATCCGTGGCGACGTGTTCCGTTTCCTCAAATCGTGCCACGAGCAGTTTGACTTCATCTTTGCCGACCCGCCCTATGCACTCGAACAACTGCCCACCATCCCCGACCTGATCTTCGAACACAACCTGCTCAAGGACGGCGGCCTGTTCGTGTTTGAGCACGGCAAGCAATACGATTTCTCCGAAAACGAGCACTTTCAGGACCACCGCAGCTACGGCAGCGTCAACTTCACGCTGTTCCAATAATCGATGCGGCATGGCCTGAAGGCGGCGCGGTTGACCCCATAAAGCGGCATGCGCCAGACCAATCATCTGCGAGCGTTGTTGCCATAGATGATGGCCCCACGCGCCTTCCAGGCGAATCGATACCTGGAAAGGCCGCCAAATGAAAGCACAAAAAAGAGCACCGGGACAATCCCAGTGCTCTTTTTTGTGCTTATTGCGGTAAAGCCTTTCGCTTATTGCGGCAAGACCTTATGCATCTTCCTCTTCCTTGCTGTCCTCAGCGACGAAGTTCTTGAGGTCATCGGCGTTGAAAGCCATGACATAGGCAGCATGGCCCACGACATCCTCCTCAGCGGCACGCACATACACCTGAGCACTCTTGGCGAAGAGCTCGGGAGCCTTGGTGGCGTCAGCAAGGATAAGCAGCGACATAATCACGTCGGCAGTCATGTCATAGAGGCGTCGGGCCAGGAAGTCGTGCTCGGCCTGGTTGCCCGAAGCCTTCACCTTCTCGACAGCCTCAGCGTAGCGGTCGGCCATCTTGGCAACGCGCTCCTTCAGCGGAAGCAGGTTCTCGGCCACTTCCTCATTGAGCATCTCCTTGATGATGTTGAGATAGGTACCATTGGTGATGTAGCGGATGGCAGCCACAACCTGAAGCTGCGTCGTACCCTCATAGATGGAGAAGATACGGGCGTCGCGATAGAGACGCTGGCTCTTGTACTCCATGATGAAGCCGGAACCTCCGTGGATAGAGATGGCGTCGTAGGCATTCTGGTTGGCATACTCGGAGTTCATGCCTTTGGCCAGCGGCGTGAAGGCATCGGCCAGACGACCATACTGCTTCATCTCTTTGCGCTCCTCTGGGGTGAGCTTGCGGTCGCGGGCAATATCCTCCAGTGCCTTGTAGATGTCAACGTAGCGGGCTGTCATGTAGAGAAGCGAGCGTCCGGCATCGAGCTTGGCCTTCATACGCGAGAGCATATCGTAGACTGCGGGGAAGGTGATAATCTTCTTGCCAAACTGCTCGCGTTCCTTGGCGTAGGCCAGACCTTCGTTGTAAGCCTCCTGCTCGACGCCCACAGACTGTGCGGCAATTCCCAGACGGGCACCGTTCATGAGGCTCATCACATACTTGATCAGTCCCAAACGACGCTCACCGCAGAGCTCGCACTTGGCATTCTTGAACACCAGCTCACAGGTGGGTGAGCCATGGATGCCAAGCTTGTGCTCAATGTGACGGACCGTGACACCGCCGTCGCGCTTGTCGTAGATGAACATGGAGAGGCCGCGTCCGTCGTGCGTATCCTCCTCGGAACGTGCCAAAACGAGGTGCAGGTCTGAATCGCCGTTGGTGATGAAACGCTTCACTCCATTGAGGCGCCAGGTGCCGTCAGCGTCCTGGGTGGCCTTCAGCATGACGCGCTGCAGGTCGGAACCGGCATCGGGTTCGGTGAGGTCCATCGACATGGTCTCGCCCTCCGAGATGCGGGGGATATATTTCTCCTGCTGCTCCTTGGAACCAAACTCATAAAGGGTGTCAATGCAGCTCTGAAGCGACCACACGTTTTGGAAGCCGGCATCGGCGGCCGATATGATCTCCGAGAGCATAGAGAAGACCGTGTTGGGCACATTGAGGCCACCGAAGCGGCGCGGCATGGAGATGCCCCAAAGGCCAGCCTTGCGTGTAGCATCGAGGTTCTCATAGGTCTTGCTGGCATAAATCATGCGGCCGTTCTCGAGGTGCGGACCTTCCAGGTCGACGCTCTCCGAGTTGGGTTCGATGATATTGGCAGCCACGTCGCCCGTGATGTCGAGCAGGCGCTTGTAGTTTTCAATGGCGTCGTCATAGTTGACGGGCGCGTCGGCGAACTGGTCCTTGTCAGCGTAGTCTCTCTCCTTTAGCTCCACGATGCGCTTCATCAGCGGGTGATGGAGGTGGAATTCGATCTCAGGATGATCACTATAATAGTTTGCCATAGTTGTATTCTTTGTGACGCCGGGCACGCCTCCACAAGGAAGGCGTGGTCAGGCAGTGTCTTTTATTTTGAATTCTGTTTGTAGTATTTAATCATCTTCGGTACGACATCCTCCACATTGCCGACAATAACGTAGTCCGCAATTTTGTTGATGGGTGCCTCCGGGTCGTTGTTGACCGAGATGATGATGCCGGCGTCCTGCATGCCAGCGATATGCTGGATCTGTCCGGAGATACCGCAGGCGATGTAGACCTTGGGGTGCACGGTGACACCCGTCTGTCCGACCTGGCGGTCGTGGTCCACCCATCCGGCGTCGACAGCTGCGCGGCTGGCACCCACCTCGCCGTGGAGCTCCTTGGCAAGTTGGAAGAGCTGGTCGAAATTTTCCTTGCTACCCACGCCGTAGCCACCGGCCACAACAATCTGGGCAGCCTTCAGGTTGTTCTTGGCGGCCTCCACATGGCGGTCGATGACCTTGACTACATAGTCGACCTCGGGCACATATTTGGCCACATCGGGATAGACCACCTCGCCCTTTGCCTTGCCCTCGTAGAGCGCCTTCTGCATGACACCGCTACGCACGGTGGCCATCTGCGGGCGATGGTCAGGGTTGACGATGGTTGCGACGATGTTGCCGCCGAATGCGGGACGGATCTGATAGAGCAGGTTGTCGTAGTGCTTGCCGCTCTTTTTGTCGTCATAGTCGCCAATCTCGAGTTGCGTGCAGTCAGCTGTCAGACCGCTGGTCAGCGACGAGGAGACGCGCGGTCCGAGGTCTCGGCCGATAACGGTCGCGCCGAGCAAGGCCACCTGCGGCTGTTCCTCCTTGAAGAGGTTGACCAGAATGTCGGTGTGTGGGGCCGATGTGTAGGGGAAGAGACCCTCGGCATCGAACACGAAGAGCTTGTCGACGCCATAGGGCAGAATCTGGTCCTCCACCTTGCCCTTGATGTCTGTACCTGCCACCACGGCGTTGAGCTCCACGCCCAGCTGGTTGGCCAATTTGCGGCCTTTGGTGAGCAATTCCTGAGATACCTCGGCTACAGTAGTGCCTTCAATCTCGCAATATACAAAAACGTTGTTCATATCTACTTAGCCAATAATCTTTTCGTCCAACAATTCCTTAATGAGGCTCTCCACGTCAGCGTCGCTGCTGGTGAGCGTCTTGCTCTCTTTGGCCTGGAACACGATGTTTTGCACGGCCTTGACCTTGGTCGGCGAACCGGCCAGTCCACACTGCTCATAGTCGGCACCGCAGTCGGCGATGCTCCACTGTCCGAGCGTCAGATAGGGGCGTGAGGCGTAGAGGTCTGTCCAGGGCTCGTCTCCCTTGCGTTCCATGGGGCAGGTGGCGTATTTGTATTTCATGACGCGCTTGGCGTTGCAGGGACGTGCCGGTGCGGCTGTTCCGTTCACGGTGATAAGCACGGGGAGCGGGGCGACGACCGTCTCCACACCACCGTCGATATGGCGGCGTATGGTGGCCTTGCCGTCCTCTACCTTGATGACCTCCTCGGCGTATGTCACCTGGTTGAGGCCGAGCTTCTGTGCCACCTGGGGGCCCACCTGTGCGGTGTCGCCGTCGATAGCCTGGCGTCCGCCGAGCACGAGGTCTACATGTCCCTGTTCACGGTCGATCTTGGCGATGGCCTGCGAGAGAAAATAAGAGGTGGCAAGCGTATCTGCACCAGCACTCTTGCGGTCGGTGAGCAGTATGCCGTCGTCGGCACCACGGTAAAGTCCCTGCCGGATGATTTCGCCGGCTCTGGGAGGCCCCATGGTCAGCATGGTTACGGTGGATCCAGGGTTCTGGTCTTTGATGCGGAGCGCCTGCTCCAGAGCGTTCAGGTCCTCGGGATTGAAGATAGCGGGCAGTGCGGCGCGGTTGACTGTGCCTTCGGCTGTCATGGCGTCCTTGCCCACGTTTCTTGTGTCGGGTACTTGCTTGGCAAGCACAACAATTTTCAACTTCATATAAATGATATATAATTGTGATATTTCCGTAATATAGGGCAAAATTACTAACTTTTTACTTGCCGACCAAACGAAATGCACAAAAACCATACCGATGTGCACAAAACGGAATGTTTGTGCAACATGACAAGACGCGACTGATGCCGCTGCACCCGTCGCGCCCTTTTCATATTCTCACTTACTAAGTTTATAGATAGCTGACAGCATCCGTCTCGTCGGTACAGGACTACGGCTTCGGGTTGATGTTGGCCAGGTTCTCACTGGTGGCGCCCAGAAGACTTCCCACATAGTTATCGCTTGCCGTCTGCTGCATTTCCTTCAAGGTCTGCCTCACAAGCTGGTAGTCTGCCGAGTTCAGCAGTTTGCCGTAGTTGCTGCATAGGGCGGCAATCTTGTTGGCGACCCCCGTGAGGAGCGGCAGCTTGTCGCTGGTCTTGTTATCAAACGCCTTGCGCCATTGCAACTCGCGTCTCACCTCATCGTTCTGCTTGACGTAGAGGGAGCGCAGATTGCCAAACTCCTGCATGAACTCCTGGCTGTTAGTGGGCTTCGCGGTCAGTTTCGTATTGTCCGTGGCAGACGCCGCCGACTGCGGATTCACACCGTAGACCTTCAGCATATAACCCGACGCCTTGTCTCCATCCTTCTTCCACACGAGCACATAGGCATAGCGTTTGTTCTTGTCTTTGGAATCGTGGAAGAACTGTATGTTGTAGTTGCAGTTGCGCTCATAGTTGATTTTGCGCGAATCCTTGTTTTTTTCTCCGTAGGCAATGTTCAGCCCTGCGTTCCCCAGCGCATCGACACCGTCGGCCTTCATGAAAGAATTGTAGGCCTGCTTGGCGTTGTCCATCATTGTCTCGTCAAACTTCTTCACGGTGTTGAGGAGTGTCTTGAAATGGAACTCCTGGTAATAGCCATCCCCATAGTTGTTGTTGACAACCATTGTGATTTGCCTTTCCTTGACAAGTTTGCTGGTGAAATCGTCGAAAGCATCCGACAATGTCTGTACTGCCTTCTGTGCCATGGCCGGCATTGCGAAGAGTGCCAAAGTGCAAACCACAGCGATGTTTCTGTAAATACTCTTGTTCATATGACGGAATGTTTAGTTAATATACAATTTGTTCGTCGTCGTCGGGCTCCGTGACTCCTGCCAACTGCAGTTGCCTGTCGATTGAGTCGATGGACTCCTCCAGGAACTGCCGTTGCGCCAGTTTCAGTTGCCGGAGTGCCTCGTCGGCCTGTTGTTCCCCTATGAGACTGATAATCTGTCGTTCGGCCTCGCCCAGCGACCATGCGGCCAGCTGTACGTCTTCACATTCGGGTTCCTCGGTGGGCATCGACACACACAAGGGTTCGGCCACAGGAGCGGCATCAGCCAGCAGCACCTTTGGTGGTGACGGACTGAAGCGATGGCGACGGTAGCGCACGGACGTCTTCTCGGTCTCCTCCTTCACGGGCAGCGTGTCGGTCTCGACTGCGGGCGTGGCGAGCGTGTCGGCGGGGGTTGCAGGCTGTGTCATGGCTACGGGCGAACCGGCGGGCTGGGCACCGGGCCATACCAGCGTGACAACCAAGGCCAGCGAGGCCGCAACCGCAAGGACGGCATAGAGCCGCGGCGTGCGCCGACGGGCAGTGGCCTTCCGGGGCATGCCGTTGTCGAAATAGGCGAACATGAGGCGGTAGGGCTCCAGGTCGTCGTCCACCTGACGGTGGCTTGCAAACCACTGCGCCAGCTCTTGCTCCTCCTGGCACGAGGTCTCTCCGGCCATAAACCGGCCAATCATTGACCGGATGGTGTTGTTATCGTTTGTCATAGTCGTTTGCCTTTTTTGATTTGTTCCAACAATCGTTTTCGTGCCCTCGAGAGAAGGGTGGCCACGGAGTGCGGCGTGATGCCGATGATGGCGGCTATCTCCCCTGTCTCCTTCCCTTCCACCTGGCGCAGGTGAAGCACCTGATACTCGGTGGTCGGCAGATGCCGCAGGGCCTCGTCGAGCCATTTGCCGTAGGTCTCCTCCTCCAATCGCCACGATGCTTGCTGGCTGGCAGCCACGTGGCGCGCCTGGTCGAGGCCGACGGTGCGACGCTGCCGGAGTCTGTCGATGGCCAGATGGCGAGCCATAGTGGCTGTCAGCCCCAGTGCATGCTCCACCGACGTGATGCGCTCGCGGAGCGCCCACATCTTGAGGAGGGAGTCTTGTGCGACGTCCTCGGCTTCGCCGCCCAGAGCGGAAAAGCTTCGGGCGTTGCCCAGGGCCAAAGCCCTCAGACGCGGCACTATGTCAACAAACTCTTGTTCGGTCATCTTCTCTTTTGGGTTTCTATAGTCTTAACGGAGACAGGGGGCATTTGTCAACGGCTTTAACCTTTGTTAATAATCGGCACGCTTCTCCGTCGCCTTTTCCTTGTCTTTGTGGGGGCGGCAATGGCAGCATGCACGACAGGAGGTATGGCCGAATACCTTGTATAAATACGAGGAGAAAAAGATTTTCACTTGCAAAATGCTCAACAAAAAGTCTTCTCAGAATGCCGTCTCTACGAACTGCATAGCCTTCGGCTGCAAATACGCGAAATTTCAAGGGTTTTACCTAAGCTACTGATACGCAAGAGGTTGCAACCATACGAAGCAATCAGAAAACATTACCGGCTCCTTCGGTTTCCCGATAGGTGCCATATCGGGTCCCGACAGATGCCGAATCGTCTCTCCATCTGCCATCTGTCGAACCACAATACATGCCTTACCGACCTTCGATTCGACATCTTTCCCCAGCGCATGGGTCTCAAGACACTCACGGACGGCTTACTGCTACCCGTTCTGCACGACAAAAACCGGGGGTTCCTGCGCTAGACGACACAAGTCCTGAAGGCTTGTTTTTTCGGAATTGTCTTGACAAACAACGGCTCGTTGGAATTTGAGATTTTTGGCACGCTGGCGGGCTGATGCCATACACATGACCCGCCCTCTTTGTACACCAAGTGCTGGCAATGGTGTACAAAGAGGGCGGACTGGTGGATATGCCGTAGCGACGGCGTGCCACAACCGGCGTTACGCCGCTATATCTTCTCTATGGTGGCCGCTATGTTCTTTTTCTTCAATGCAGTAACGATGGCCTTGGCCGTAGCCTCGTCGACCTCGGTGGGCAAAGTCTTGCGTGTGGCTTTCAGCAGGTTGTTGAGTTCTTGTGCCGTGAGACGCCTTTTTAACCGACGGTCGGTATTGAACGCGTTGAGGATGACTGTTTTCTGCGAGTTGCTGATTTTTCCGAGCAACACAATGTTGTATTTGGCAGACTCTTCGGCTGGAGCGGTCGTCTGGGAAGTGCCGGACGGTTGGCTGGTTGCGGAAGGAGTGTCCTTGTCCGTCTCGTTGCGGTCTGCCGGCGGGGTTTCAGTTTGTGGAGTAGCGGTGGAGGCAGACACAGCGCCGGGTGTGATAGCCGGCGGCGCTGCAGGGGTGTATACCGTCTCGTCTTCGTAAGACTTGACTTCCACCAGTTGGTTGTTGAATATCTCTATGACGCGCGCAAAACCCGTGGGCATGTCAGCCGAGGCCACACGGAGGTTAATGTCGATGCATTGCCGGTTCAGGTACGTCTTGCTCGACGTGGCGGTGGCCGAGTTGTCTTCGGTCGTGTACTTGGCTTTCAGCTGGAGTTTGTTGTTGTTCATACTGCTCTCTGTCACCGATGCCTGGAATTGCAAGTCTACCTTCTCGATTTGCAGATAGGGCACCGGAATGATGCAGAGCAGTGGCACCACGAGCTTGTTCACCACGCCGGAACTCTCATAGTAGAACGTTAGCGTGACGGGTTCCAACGACCCGGAACCGTCGTCGTTCTTTCTGAACACCACCTCGCTGATGTACTCGAGCGTGGCCTGAGCGGCCTCTTTCTGCGCATTGACGCAGGCCGAAAGCGGATTGCCTATGATGTGGCTAAACTGCAGCTCGCCCAGTGCTGACTGTTGCTGGCCGTTGCCAGTATCGATGGATTGCGACATATGGATTGTTTTTTAGATATTCGTAAATGGAACGTATCGCCAGCAAACACCGGACGGGTGTGCTAATGTCAGCCTTGCGGCATCAGAATCCGTAGCCGGGCATGCAGGTCTCGCCCAGACAGACTGTGGCGACTCTATTTTTTGTCCGAGTTCTTTACGCGGGGCACTACTGTAACTCTACCGTTTATCAACTTGGACCCGCTGACCACCCTTCCTTTTTGGTCCTTGATAATTGCCGTTGACTGAAGTTTCTTCAGTTTCTCCTCCTTGTTTTTCAGTTCGGTCTCCTTTGTCTTCAGTTCCTTTTCTATCTTTTTCAACTCATTCGCCTTTACCATCTGTTCGACTTTCTTTTGCTTCAGCAGTATTTCATTGTTCTTCTGTTCCTCCTCCTTCTTTTTCAGTTCGGCCTCCTTTGCTTTCTGTTCTGCTTCTTTTTGCTTCAGCAGTATTTCGTTGTTCTTCTGTTCCTCCTCCTTCTTTTTCAGTTCGGCTTCCTTTGTTCTTTGCGCTTCTTCCTTATTCTTCAGATATTCTTCTTTTTTCTTCAGTTCCTCATTATTTTTCATGGTTTCTTCCTCTTTCTCCTTTCTTTGTGCTTTCTGTCCGACCGCTTGCACGAGTGCGGCCAGCAACCGCCGTCGCTTGAGTTCGGCTGCTTGCCGGTCAGCTTGTTCTTTGGCCATTTCCTGCCTCACATTGTTCACGTCGCTTGCCGTGAGAGTTTGTTGCACGATGAGGTTGTTGTTGAAGAAATCGAGCATCTTGGCCATGCCGGCCGGCATGTCTGTGGTGGCCGCACGTATGGTTATACCCATTTTGCTCTGCATGGAGGCCGACTGCTTGCTGTCGCTGCTGCTCTGGAACGGCCCCAAGGCATACCGGGCTTCCATTTTGCTGTCGTCACAGGCCGTGATGTCGGCTGTGAACGACAGGTCGACATGGTCGATGCGCATGTAGGGTATGGGGACAAGCGTCATGAGCGGCACGGTCATCAGGTGGCGCATGCCGTTCATTACGAATGTGAAGGAGACCGTGATGGGTTCGCTCCCAGTGGGGTCGATTGCCGAGGCGGTCATGGCAAAGTGCCTGATGTAGTCGACAGTGGTCTGGGCCGCTTCGGCTTGTGCGTGCACGCATGCCGCCAGAGGCCCGCCAAGGAGGTTGTCGAGGGGAATGGCGTTCAGGGTACTTGCTACCTGATGGCCGGTATTGGTGTTGCTTGCGTCTGGCATAATGGCATGGTGGGTTTATCGTTGGAAAGAGCTTGCTTTCTTGAGGTTCTGCTGGGCCGCATCGACATTCTTAAGGATTTCCATGGCCCGTTTCGACTCATTGCGGTTGATGGTCAGCACCAGTCCGCAGTGCGTACACCGCAGCCCGGTGGCCGAAAGTAGTTCACTGATGGTAGTTGGGATAAAGGTCCCGCATTTGGGGCAATTCAGTCCCGGTGTCTTCTGTTGTGGATTGTTCATAGCTTAATGGTTAGAGGTTATTGGTTGGCAGGTTTGTCGTTGGTCACGGTGATGTTGCTCTCGGTGGCTTGCAGCAGACTCCGCATGCCGTCGGCCAGACTGACGGGTTCCAGCTTGATGTGTATCTTGACGTTGGTCATCTTTTCGGTCTGCGTCTTCTCGGCTTGCGTCTGGCTTTGCGAGGGTTTTAAGAACCGCACCCTTACCTTGGCCGCAGCCGTGTCGGATGCTATCTCCCTGAGGTTTGCCGTAGTGGAGCCGTTGGCCGTTGCTATGCGGTTGCGGCGGAGAAGCTTCTGGAAGCGGTTGTTGAAATCGGCCTGTTCCTTCTCGCTGACGGTTTTTATTTCCATTTGCGCATCTATGTCGAAGGTTGCCTCGGCCACGCGCAGTGCCGGTATGGGCAGCAACGACAACTTGGGTATGGACACCACCTTCCGCCGTCCGTCCGAACCGGTCATTTCGAAGTCCACCATCTGTAGCGTGTTGTCGTCGTCGAGGGCGTAGTCGCGCAGCAACTCCAGATAGTCCTCGGCGGCTTTCATGTCAGCGTTGATGGTCGATTCAATCATCGAGTTCAGCATGTCGGCCAGCGTCATGTCTATCGTGCCGGTGACGTCGGTTGAAACGTTGTTTTGAGCAATGTCGGTCATGTGTATGGTTTAAAGAATAAGTTATGATACGAATACGATACGTTGCTGCGAACCGCCGGTAACTTTGTAGGCACCCTTTTCGCTGAACACCAGCACCATGTCATTGCCGCTTGCCAGCAGTGAGGGCTGCTTGCCGTTGCTTTCGAGCGGACTGCAACCTATGGCTTCAGGCTGAAACACACCCATGCCGTCGCGATAGCTCACTGTCAGGGCGGCATATCCGCTGACCAACGTTGTTTGGTCGGCCGACACCTGTAGCGTTCCAGCGGGATCATACTCTTCGGCAGAACTGTCGAGCACGTTCAGCAGGCGGTCTATACCACAGGGCATGTCGCCTTCCGAAGCTGTTACGGAGATGTCCATCGTGGTCTCTATGCTGTAGCGCGAGTCGCGTGTGGCTCCCGAATCTTTCTTCGACGACAAACTGGCCGCAAAGGTCGGGGCAGCAGCGGACGTGGTTGTCTGAACAGCCGTTATGGTGTTTTGCTCCATCGTGGTCTTTGTGGTCGTTGCGGATGTATCGGAGGTTCCTTCGGTGGTCTTGCCGTCGGCAGTCGTTGTGGATTTGGCCACACTGTCGGTGTTTTGCTTCTGTAGGGAAGCCTTGTCGCCGTTGGCAGATGGCGCTTGTGGCCCACTGCCTGTTGATGTCTGCGATTGAAGGATGGGCGACCCTCCGCTTCCTGCCGTCACTACCGCCGCCGACTGGGCGTTGACCCGTGCCTTGAAGGTGTAGGTCATCGATGTGATGGAGAGGCGCGGCACAGGCATCAGTGTGAGCAGGGGTACCCGCATCTTTACCTGTTTGCCGTTGCGCACAAAGTTGAGCGTGACGTAGGTCACCTTGCTTTGTCCGCTGTCGTCTGTGGTCAGACCTTCTTCGCGTATGTAGCTCAGCGTTTCCTTGGCCATGTCACGCTGTGCCTTGATGGCTGCCCGCAACGGACCGCCTATCAGCTGGTCGAAGGACAGGGTGCCGAGCATGTTCAGCGAGTTGTCCACGAACGCCTTGTCGACTTGCACTTCGCCCAGTTCCTTCATCTGCTGGGCCACAGATGACTGGCCGGTTGCGTTGCCGGCGGTTTCGGCGGCCGTCTTGAGGGCATCCTTTGCGTTGCCGACCAGTTGACCGGCTTGTTCCAAAGCATTGCCAGTGTCGGTCTTTTCCTTGTTGCCACTGACGGCGTCCTTCAGGGTGGAAAGAGCATCGGTGCCGCCCTGTATCAGGCCACCGCTTTTCTCCGTACCGCCTGTATTGGTGTCGGTGGAGGTCGAAAGGTTCTGCTCCGTAGGAGGAGAGGTTCCGGCAGGCGTTTCGCTTGCCACATTCTTAACATCGTCTGCCATAGTGGTGATTATTTGGTGACATGAATGACCAGCGTTTTTTCGCCGGCCTTTGCGCAATAGAAACCTTCTTTCGCAAAGACGCAGAGTATGCCGGTGTCGTCGGTTGCCTTCTGGCAACTGTCGCTATCGGCTTCGGCGCCGGGTTGCGAGTTGGCGTATTCAAAGATACTGATGTCCGCCGGCGTGTAGTAACCGGCGTTGTTCTTGTAGGAGATATAAGTGCTACCCCCGGCCGCCAAGCTTACTACCTGGTCGGAGACGTGCAGTTCGCCCTTGGTGTCCACCGAGTCGATGGATGTACTGAGCATTTCGAGCACCTTGGCCATGCCGGCCGGCATGTCGTCCTGTCCAGCCTTGACGCTCACATCCATCGTATATTCCACGCTATACTTGGAATCGCGTGTGGCGGTAGAATCTTTCTTGCTCGACACGCTGGCACTAAGCTCTATGCTTCCGCTTGCCACGAGAGCGTTGAACTCCGTTTTGGCTTTCATGCCCGTTTCCAAGGCTAGCGACTTGTGCTCGGTTTTGGAGGTGGAGGCCGATGCGGAGATGCTCGCCTTGAAAGCGATGTTGATCTCGTGGATGGCTATATAGGGTATGGGCACGATGGTCAGCAGGGGTAGGCTGAGCGTCATGGAACGTCCGTCCTTGCGGTATTCGAAACTCACGTAGATGGCTTTCTGCCCGCCGTCGTCGGTGCTGGTAAGCCCTACGTCGCGTATGAACTCCCACGAAGTCTTGGCTGCCTTGGCCTGCGCCTCGATGCATGCCGAGAGCGGACCGCCGATGAGGTTGCCAAAGGGCATCGACTGCAAGGCCGAGGTAGCGACGGTAGAGGGAGTGGTGTCGATGGTTGACATTGACATAAGCTTAAAACATTAACGGTTGAATAATAGGGCACTGCCATTGGCGTGCCGTTCAGGAAGCCGCTGCAGTTGTGGCGGTCTGCTTGATGACTTTCACATTGACCTTCTGCACATTGCCGCAGGATATGACATAAGGTTCCGCTTTGGGGGCGAGTGTGAACTCCATGGTCTTGTCCATCTTGTTCTCTACGCCCTTGGTGCCCGAGCACACGATGTTCGACGAGTCGTACAGACCTTCGGGGGTCTTGTATTGGGCCACTACCTTGGCGGTCTTTCCCTCTTCCACATAGAAGGTGGTGTCGTTCACCGTCAGTTCACCGTCGGGCGAGCAGATGTCCATGGCTGCGCCGAGCATTTCGAGGATTTTGGCCATACCGGCGGGCATCGAGTCCTGTGCGGCGTGCACGGCAACATCAATGGTGGCCTCAACGCTGAACGAAGAGTCGCTGGTGCTTTTCGAGTCGCGCTTGGTGGAAAAGGAGGTCTGCAGGGTGGTGGTGCGTTTTTTGAGCCATCCCCCCTTGCTGGTTTGGTTCACATCGAGTTTTCCTTCGCTCGACTTGTTGGTGGCGAGCGACTCGCTCTCAAGGCCGTTCACGGTAGCCTTGAAGTTGATGTCGACAGTGTTGATGGCTATGTACGGTATGGGCAGAATGGTCAGCAGCGGTACGCTGACGGTGGCCTTGCGGCCGTTCTGCACAAAGTTGAAGTAGACGTAGACGGCTTCCATGCTACCGTCTTCTTTTTGGTTGAGTCCCACATCTTGAATGAAGTTCACTGTGGTCTGCGCTGCTTCTGCCTGGGCCAGGATGCAGGCGTTCAGCGGTCCGCCGATGAGGTTGTTGAAAGGAAGTCCCTGCAAGGTGCTTACGGTTTTAGTTGTTGCGTCCATGGTGTTGATTGTTTATTAGATAAGGTTCTTTTATGATATATCCGGTCTGGCAAACCAGAACCTTTTCAGATGTTTGCCGTGCCCGTTATGTTGGTTGCTGTTGCGGCTGTCGCCAGCGCGGTATGCGGTATTGTTTGTCGGCGGCAGGGTATGTCACCGTTTCAATGATTTCATATATGTGTGGTTTTTGGAGTGTCAGCTTGTACCGCTGTCAGCTGCAAAGAATGTGTCTGCTAGATTGTTTCTGGTCGCAAAGATAGAGCAAAAACCGCATCGGCTTATGTGATATTTTTATCAAAAAAAGGCCAATTTCTTACATTTTTGTCCGGATATGTAACAAAATGAGGGTATTTGAAGTTATGTGACAGAAACACATCCACATCCATATGTATAGACTTGCCCGTTGCGATGTTTTGCCGGAAACTAATAATATAAGGTGAAAAAAAACGGGGCCAAGACTAATTTTGGCTATCCGGCCGATGCAATAGTGAGCAAAAAGCAGTATCTTTGCAAAACAAACGAAAGGAAAAGATACATGAAACGACTGCTGACAGCCATTACGCTCCTGGCTCTTACGGCCACGGCAGGCATGGCGCAAGGGTTTGACAATCTGCCAGACCCCATCGAAGACGTGAATAAAGTGGTAGACAACACACCCGACTCCATCGCCAAGGCCCTGATGTCACGGCCCGCTCCGGGCTCTACGCGCAAGGGCACCAACCCCGTGCTCTTCCTCGTGGGCAACTCCACCATGCGCAACGGCACCAAGGGTGACGGCTCCAACGGACAATGGGGATGGGGCTACTACGCCAGCCAATACTTCAACGGCAACAAAATCACGGTGGAGAACCAGGCCCTCGGAGGCATGTCGACACGCACGTTCTACCGCAAGCTGTGGCCCGATGTGCGCAAGGCTCTGCGCCCTGGCGACTGGGTCGTCATCTCCATCGGGCACAACGACAACGGCCCCTACGACTCAGGAAGGGCACGCGCCGTCATTCCCGGCACGGCAGATGACTCCATCACCGTGACCATCAAGGAGACGGGCGACAGCGAGACTGTCTACACCTACGGCGGATACCTGCGCCGCTACATCGCCGAATGCAGGAAGGCAGGTGCCCACCCCATCCTGATGAGCCTCACACCACGCGACGACTACGACCCGGCAACGGGCAAAATCGTACGCAAGCCGCAGACGGGATGGGCCGCACTGGTGGCCGCCGAAGAGGGCGTGCCCTTCGTGGACCTCAACGAGATCAGCGGTCGCAAACTCGACACCTACAGCCACTGGAAGGAGAAATACCATTTCTACGGCGACCACATACACACAAGCTACTGGGGGGCGGAGATGAACGCCCGCTCGGCAGCCGAGGGCATCATGGCCAGCCGCAACCCCGACCTCAAGCCCCTGCAGGCCATGATGACGGGCGTGAGCCTGCCCGTGTGGCCCGTGGAGCGCAAGAAGGGTAAGCCTGTGGTGTGGATTACGGGCGACTCAACAGTGAAAAACAAGGACAGCGAGAAAGACGGCATGTGGGGATGGGGCGCACTGGCCGCCTCGGTGTTTGACACCACAAAGTGCACACCCTACAACGCTGCCATGGCCGGACGCTCCACACGCTCCTACATCCGCGAGGGGCGGTGGGAGAAAGTCTACAACGCCCTGCAGCCAGGCGATTTCGTACTCATACAGTTCGGACACAACGACATCTGCCCCATCGACGACAAGAAGGAGCGCGGTGTCATCCCCGGCACGGGCGACACATGCCACGTCTACCGCTTGGAGAATGGCGGCCGCTACGAGCTGGTCTACAGTTTCGGCTGGTATCTGAAGAAGATGATCGACGACGCACGCGAGAAAGGGGCCACCCCCATCCTCGTGTCACTCACCACACGCAACGAGTGGCCCGGTGGCCACGTGGAACGCCGCAACGACTCCTACGGCAAATGGTATCGCGAAGTGGTGGCCGACACAGGTTGCGAGTTCGTGGATGCCCACAACCTCATAGCCGACTATCTCGACCGGCACTACAAGAGCAAGGAGAGCGCAGCCCCTTACTTCAACCACGACCACACCCACACGTCATACAAGGGTGCCAAGAACAATGCCAAGATGATCGCCAAGGGCATCAAGCTCATCGGCAGCCCGCTGGCCAAATACCTGAAATAACACCCACGATCCATGATCGACCGCGCTACAGTAGAGAAAATCAAGGAAGCCGCCAACATCGTCGATGTGGTGTCGGAGTTTGTGACCCTCCGCAGGTCGGGGGCCAACTACAAGGGTCTGTGCCCTTTCCACAACGAGAAGACACCGTCGTTCTACGTGTCGCCGGCACGCGGCACATGCCACTGCTTCGGATGCGGCAAGGGCGGAAGTCCCGTGACGTTCATCATGGAGCACGAGCAGATGACCTACCCAGAAGCCCTCAGGTGGCTGGCCAACAAGTATCACATCGAGATACACGAGCGCGAGCTGACCGACCACGAGCGCGAGGAGCAGAGCCTTCGCGAGTCGATGTTCATTATCAATGAGTGGACGGCCAATTATTTCGAGGACCAGCTCCACTCGCCCGCCAACGGCGATGACATCGGCATGCAGTATTTCAGGAGCCGCGGCTTCCGCGATGACGTGATACGCAAGTTCCGTCTGGGCTATGACCTGCCCAACCGCTTCAAGCTCGCACAGGCAGCAATCGAACAGGGATACAAGGCCGACTTTCTCGTCAAGACAGGCATCTGCTACCAGAACGAGCACGGCGAGCTTATCGACCGCTACGCCGGACGCGTCACTTTCCCCTGGATTGGAGTCAACGGCAAGGTGGTGGGATTCACGGCACGCGTACTCGACTCGCGCACCAAGGGCGTCAACCAGAAATACGTCAACTCGCCCGACAGCGACCTCTTCCACAAGGACCATGAGCTCTATGGCATCTTCCAGGCCAAGAAAGCCATTGCCCGCGAAGACCGCGTCTACATGGTGGAAGGACAGGCCGACGTCATCGCCATGCACCAGTGCGGCCTCGAGAACACCGTGGCCAACTCGGGAACGGCGCTCAGCATGCACCAGATACACATGCTCCACCGCTTCACCTCCAACATAACGCTCATTTATGACGGCGACGCTGCGGGCATCCACGCAGCACTGCGAGGCACCGACATGCTGCTCTCCGAGGGCATGAACCTCAACGTACTGCTGCTGCCTGGCGGACAAGACCCCGACGAGTTTGCGCGGTCACACACCGCAGCCGACTTCCGGCAGTATATCGACGACCACCAGGTGGACTTCATACAGTTCAAGACTGACCTCATGCTCCGCAACGAGCGCGACCCCAAGAAGCGAGCTGACGCCATCAACTCCATCGTGGAGTCGATCTCTGTCGTGCCCAACCAGATCCTGCGCGACACCTACATCCACGACTGCTCACAGCGCATCGGCCTAAACGAGAGCACGCTCATCAACCAGATGAACAACTTCATACGCAACCGACAGGCTGGCACCACGGCCCAGCGGCAAGACTATGAACCCACAGGGACACAGATGCAACCCAACCACGGGGCCACGCCGGCTGCCCCACCGACGCCCCTGCAGCAGGCCCCGAAGGTCAGCATGCTCATCGCACAACTCGTCATCAGGCACGGCGAGCGCATCATCATGGACGATGTGGAGGGCGAGGACGGACAACACTACAGTCTGACCGTAGCGCAATATATCTTCTACAACCTCACAGCCGACCACCTGTCGCTGGGCAACGAACTGCTCGACCGCGTGCTGAGTGAGGCCGCGGAGCACTGCACCGACCCGTCATTTGTGGCGGAGCCCTACTTCATCAACCACGAGGACATCAACATCAGCAAGCTGGCCACCGACCTGAGCATGGACCGCTACCACCTCTCGCAACCCAAGACGGACGGACCCGACAACGAGGAGGCCAGGCTACAAGCCCTCCGAAACGAGACCGAAGACCTGCGCGGACGAGCCATCCACCTGCTGCTCGACTTCCGCATGGACTATGTCGAGGCACAACTCAAAAAGCTGCAGACAGAGATGAAGACTCTGGGCAACGACATGGAGAAACTCAAGGAGCACATGGAGCGCTATCGCGACATGCAGCACCTGCGCAACCAGCTGGCCCGGCAGTTGGGCAGCAACATCATCGCTTGAGGCCGCGGGCAAAACCAAGCCCGACAAACGGACAAGAACCACAATAACAACAGAGTATGGTAGACATTGCGATCATCGTCATTCTGTGGGCTATCATGTACATCATAGCCTTCGTCTTCCTGCCCGCATGGCACAAGCGCCACGACGCGGACAAGGGACTCTATGCGCGGTCGCAGGACGACAACAAGCTCAGCGTCAACCATGCCCTCAAGCAAATGAACTGCAAGGTGAAATGGATAGAGGACCACGGCGACCTCGTGGCACGCTACGACTACCAGGGAGGACACTTCAACATACGCCTGGAAAAGGACTCTCCCTACGTCCGTCTCTCCTTCTTCTATTTCTTCGAAGCCGTGCCCCATCACCTCGAACTGGTGAGGGATGTGTGCAACCAGTGCAACCTCAACACCGAGACTGCCCGTATCGTCTACACCGTCAACGACGAGACAGCAGCCATCGACCTACACATTGTCTGCTCACTGATGGTCACCGACAGCACCGTGACAGAGGTGCTCGAACGCGCTATGGGCAACACGTTCAAATGGCAGAACGTGTTCATCAGGCGATTCAATGAGCTTTTGCCCGACTATGCCAAGGCGCCCGGACAAGACGCCGGGAAGGATGCAGCCACACTGGAGCACGAAATGTTTCTCCTGCACGAAATGGAGATGACACACCAAAAGCCCGAATTCGACGGCCATCATGGGCAAGACAACGTTTGCCGGCTGGAGCAGCTGCTCACAACAGCCATGGGACTGACCGACATTGTGCCTGCGCATTTCGTGGCCTATGACGACAAGGGACAGACGGTGCTCGATGACACCGACGACATTCTCAACTTCGACATCTCACGGCCGCTCATCTCCGAAGGGACATTCCGATGCGCATCGGCACTGGCACGGCTCGACTTCTACGACCCGAGAAACCCCGTAAAGATACGCCACTTGACCCTGGACTTCGAACAAGAGAATGCCACACATAATACGCTCTTCTACCGCATCACACTGTCACTGGCACCCGTCGCACCCTGTCAGGGCATCGAGACATCCGTCAGCAGAGCACCCAAGCAGCAGGTCAGTGTGTTGCTCGGCTACGACCTCACCCCTCCCGACGAACGGCTGAAGAAGTTCAGATACCTTTGGAAGGAAGCGCAGGCCAAAGCCAACAGCGGCAACGCTGACGAACTAAGCGAAGAGGAGCAGATGCTCATCGACATGCAGTCGCCTGATATAGGCATCATGGCATACACAGCCCGCATGTTTTTCGAACAGAAAAGGTTCTATGAGGCTATCGGACTGCTCGAGAGGCTCTACCACCTCTTTGCCACAAAAACGGAAGGCAACGAGCGATACGGAAAGCGCGAAATGCAAACGCTATACTTCATGCTCGGCGTATGCTACGGCTGCCTCAAGCAGTATGAAAAAGCAATCTACTACCTGCAACAGACCGAACCATTCGCAAACCAAGAGGGAACGGAGGCTTACGTTAACTGCCTGGTGAACCAAAAGGACCACCGTGCGCTCCACATCATCGATAATCTGATCAACTTCCTCCGCGAGATGACAAGCCAAAACGGCGACGAGGAAGGCCACGACAAGCCGAAATTGCAGGCTTCATTCGTTCAGGTGGAACACATCTACAACTTCCTCTTGCGACGGAAGGCCTACTTACTCGTATCCACAAAAAACTACGATGAAGCCGAACGCCTCCTCAAGAAGATGCTCGATACCCCCAAAAACAGCGACTTCGCAATAAGAGAACTGGCCTACATCCAGCGAAACAGGGGAAAACAAACGGACGGATAACCACCTGAAGCCATCCGAAGGACATGCCTCCTTCAGACAAAACAGAGAACAAACAACACACAAGTAAACATCATAGACCATGTATTATATAGAAAAAAAAATTGAAATCTCGGCCAGCCATCACCTCAGCCTGTCATACGAGAGCAAATGCGCACGGGTGCATGGGCACAACTGGCACATCACCGTCTACTGCAAGGCGCACGAACTCAACCAAGACGGAATGGTCGAAGACTTCGGGCACATCAAGCAACTCATTCACGGAAAGCTCGACCACGCCGACCTCAATGACATCCTGCCCTTCAACCCGACAGCAGAGAATATCGCACGCTGGATTGTCGACCAACTGCCCACCTGCTACAAAGCAAAGGTGCAGGAGAGCGACGACAACATTGCCATCTACGAAAAGGAGGAGTGAACAGAAACCATGAAGACATATCGGGTGAATGACATATTCTACAGTTTGCAGGGAGAAGGCCACAACACTGGGCGGGCAGCAGTTTTCGTGCGGTTCAGCGGCTGCAACCTGAAATGCTCCTTTTGCGACACGGACTTTGCTGCGTTCGAGGAACTGACGGGCCCGGAGATAGTGGAACGCATCAAGCCTTTTGGTGCCTCTCTGGCCGTGCTCACGGGCGGAGAACCCACCCTGCAGGTCACTGCGGAGCTCATCGACCTGTTGCACCAGGCCGGCTTCGAGGTAGCCATGGAAAGCAACGGCACACACCAGCCGCCCGAGAACCTCGACTGGCTGACCGTATCGCCCAAGTCGCAGCCCTCCGTCAGGCGGTGCAACGAACTGAAAGTGTTGTTCGACGAAACAGCCAACGTCAACGACTATGGCCTGCAAGCCGACTACTACTACCTGCAGCCATGTGACGTGGGCGACGTCAAGCGCAACGAGAACATCACCCGACAGTGCGTGGAATACATCAAACGGCATCCGCGCTGGCGGCTGTCACTACAGACACACAAGTTAATCGGATTCAAATAAGGCGATTATGTTGGAGTTCCTTCGCGACATCTGGTTTGTCATCTATGCCGTCGTTGTCCTCGGAGTGATGGGGCGCATCATCATGGACAACCGCGAACCGGCGAAGACAATGGCGTGGGTGCTCGTGCTATGGTTTCTGCCTCTGCTGGGCATCGTGCTCTATTTCTTCTTCGGACAGAACACACGCAAGGAACGGCTCATCAGCCAGCGATCGCTCGACCAGCTCACCAAGCGGTCTATGCTCGAGTTTGCTGAACAGAAAGACCTGCGACTGCCAGAGGCGCACAAACCCTTGATGCAGCTCTTCAACAGCCAGAGTATGGCCCTACCCTTCAAGGACAACACAGTAGACATCTACACCAGCGGCTACGAGTTCTTCCCGGCCTTGCTGCGCGCCATCAGCCAGGCCACCGCACACATCCATCTCAGCTCCTACATCTTCTGCGACGACCCGCTCGGACGGCTCATCGCCGACGCCCTCATCGACAAGGCACGCGAGGGCGTGGAGGTGCGCGTCATCTATGACGACGTGGCCTGCTGGCGCGTAGACAACAACTTCTACGAACGCATGCGCAACGAGGGCATTGAAGTTCACTCTTTCATGCCCGTGAAGTTCCCAGCCTTCACATCAAAGATGAACTACCGCAACCACCGCAAGCTATGCGTCATCGACGGACGGGTGGGCTTCATAGGCGGCATGAACATTGCCTTGCGCTATGTCAAGGGGACCAAGACGCAACCTTGGCGCGACACCCATCTGCGCGTGGAGGGAGGCGCTGTCTATGGCATCCAGCGTGCATTCCTGGTGGACTGGTATTTCGTAGACCGCACTTTGTTCAGCGACCGGAAATACTATCCGCCAGTCAATCCAGCCATCAACAACAATTGTCTGGCACAGATTGTCACGAGCAGCCCCATCACACCGTGGCCCGAAATTATGCAAGGCTACGTCCGCATCCTTCTCGAAGCCAAGCGGTATGTCTACATGGAAAGCCCTTATTTCCTGCCTACCGAACCCATCCTCTTCGCTCTGCGCACAGCGGCACTCGCCGGTGTCGACGTGAGGCTAATCATACCGCAGAAAAGTGATTCGAAAATTCTGGACTGGTCCACCATCTCATACGTCATGGAGACACTCCAGGCCGGTGTGAAGGTCTACCTCTACCAGGCCGGCTTCAATCATTCCAAACTGCTCGTCAGCGACGACTGCATATCCACTGTCGGCAGCACCAACATCGACTTCCGCAGCTTTGAGCACAACTTCGAATCCAACATCTTCTTTTATGATGAAAATATGGCGCTCCGCCTAAAACGCATTTTCCTCGATGACCTGGCGCAAAGCCGACCTATTGAGGAAATGAAACGCGTGGAAAACCGGCCCTTCGCCAAGCGGCTGGGCGAAAGCCTGCTGCGCCTGCTCAGTCCGTTGCTATAGCTGATTCTGGATATTGCCACGGACAATCATCACGTCTCCAACACACGAGCGGCAAGACAAAAGCACTCGAATTTCCGGGCACGGGCTCTTCGGCGTTCGTCCAAACACAGTTTATCTCCCGCTCTCAAACCCTACGACACAGAGAGACGGACAGCCCGACCCGCTTCCAGTCCGCCACATTACATATTTTACACAAATTTAATAGTCTATCCTTGTGGTTATTACGGATTTTTTCCTAACTTTGCACACGATAAATCTTGAACCATTTTAAAAGGATTAAAAGATGAAAATAGAAAAAATTCATGCTCGCGAGATCCTCGACTCTCGTGGCAACCCGACAGTGGAAGTAGAAGTAACATTGGAAAATGGTGTGATGGGTCGCGCCAGCGTACCCTCAGGCGCTTCTACCGGTGAGAACGAAGCCCTCGAGCTTCGCGACGGCGACAAGGATCGTTTCCTCGGCAAGGGTGTCTTGAAAGCTGTTGCCAATGTCAACGACGTCATCGCTCCCGCCCTGAAGGGTTGGGATGTGTTCGATCAGCGCGGCCTCGACTATAAGATGCTGGAGCTCGACGGCACTCCTACCAAGAGCAAGCTCGGTGCCAACGCCATCCTCGGCGTGTCACTCGCTGCTGCCCACACAGCTGCCGCTGCCCTGCACATGCCTCTCTACCGCTACATCGGCGGCAGCAACAGCTACACATTGCCTATCCCGATGATGAACATCATCAACGGTGGTGCCCACTCTTCTGCCCCCATTGCTTTCCAGGAGTTCATGATCCAGCCCCGTTCTGCCAAGAGCGAGAAGGAAGCCATCCGCTGCGGCGCTGAGGTGTTCCACGCCCTGGGCAAGCTGCTGAAGAAGCGCGGCCTCTCTACCGCTGTAGGTGACGAGGGCGGCTACGCTCCCGCACTCAACGGCATCGACGATGCTCTTGACAGCATCTGCCAGGCCATCAAGGACGCTGGCTACGAGCCGGGCAAGGACGTGACCATCGCCATGGACTGCGCAGCTTCCGAGTTCGCTACCCTGAAGGACGGCAAATACTACTACAACTACAAGCAGCTCAAGAACGGCATGCCCAAGGATCCCAACGGCCAGGAGCTCGACGACGAGGGCCAGATTGCATTCCTCGAGGAACTCTGCAGCAAGTATCCTATCGCCTCTATCGAGGACGGCCTCGACGAGAACGACTGGGAAGGCTGGCAGAAGCTCACCGCCAAGCTGGGCGACAAGGTTCAGCTCGTCGGCGACGACCTCTTCGTGACCAACACCAAGTTCTTGGAGAAGGGCATCAAGCTGCACGCTGCTAACGCCATCCTGATCAAGGTGAACCAGATTGGCTCACTGACCGAAACTTTGGAGGCCATCGAGATGGCTCACCGTCACGGCTACAACACCGTCACCTCTCACCGTTCAGGCGAGACCGAGGACACCACCATCTCCGACATCGCTGTGGCTACCAACAGCGGTCAGATCAAGACTGGTTCTATGAGCCGCACCGACCGTATGGCCAAGTACAACCAGCTCATCCGCATCGAGGAGCAGCTTGGCTCAGAGGCTGTCTATGGCTTCACACGCCTGGACCGTTCTCTCTAATTGAGATTTCCGTAACCTAAATATCATCCCCACAGGCAGTCTGCTTGTGGGGATTTTTTTTTCGCCATTGAGCATCCACAATAATGGGAGAAAGGACGACTAAGCTGATTGGCCGCAAACGTTTTGGTCAGAAAAAGAACCCTTCGTCCTGCTTGGCGACAAAGCTGCATCGGGCAGAGCAGCATCACAACGGACAGCGACTAACTTTCAGCGTATATCAAGAAGGAAACCGTCAATCTTTATCTTCGCCTTCCATCCTCATTTCTCTTCCCAAGTACTCGCGCGGTGACACCCCAAAATCTTTCTTGAAGCAAGTTGAAAAATATTTCGGATTGCTGTATCCCACACGTGCAGCCAGCTCACCGATGCGTATGCTTGGATTCTCTGTCAATATCTGGCAAGCCGCCTTCATGCGTATGCCACGTATGAACGAGGTGGAATCTTTTCCCGTCAGTACCTTGAGTTTGCGGTAGAGTGTGGCGTGCGACGCTCCTACCTCGTCCATCATGTCGCGGTGGGTGTAATTTTCGTCAGCTATGTGGTTATTGACCGATTCTGTGCACTTGCGCAGAAACTCCTTGTCAGTCATAGCCATCTCCCGCGCTTTGCCCACAGCCTCCTGCATAGCCCTGTCGTCCTCCGACTGACCTAATCGGTCCAGCGTGTCGACCAGCTTGTCGGTTTGGCTTGCCATCATGTAGGCAGACGCCTGCAAGGCAGGCCTGACACGTTTCTGCAGGTCATGGGCCAAACCACTGATGAGCGTCAGCGGGGTCATGAACTCATGGATAACACGAGTATAGAACTGCATCATCTTGTAGTATTGCTCGTTGATTTGGCGTTTTTCCCAAGCCGACTTTTCCAGTTGCAGCTTGATGCGTCTGTGCTTAGACCAATTGCGCACCACTGCCACAATCATTGCCACAAGCGCTATGGCATAGGCCGCCTTGGCCCACCACCTCCACCACCATGGCTGAACAATCTCAAAGGTCACGGTCTGCATCACGCCATCATTTCCTTGTCCAGGCTCGTACACACCATAATGCAAAACATATTCTCCCGGAGACAAGTGGTTGTAGCGTATGAGGTTGTCGCCCATGTCTGTCATCTGGACGCTATCATCCACGCCGTCGAGCTTGTAGCAGTAGCGCACCGATGACTCGTTTCCATAATCGAACGTGGAGAAAGCCACAGAAATTGTGTTTTGCCTGTGGCTGAGGCGGATGCATCCGTCGGTCTTCTGCCTGCAAACACTTTCTCCTGCGGCCACCACGTCGGTTATGGCCGTCCGTCTTGCAGCTTGCCTGTTACGTCGCGTCGGACTCACCCTTACGAGCAGATGCCGGTTGACGATACAGATGGTTCCATCGTCCAGCCGTGTGCTGATGGCGTTGCCGAAATAATGGGTTGGCAGTCCATCATGTTGCGTATAGAGTCGTTGGAAAGTCACTTCACCAGCCTTGTTGAGCCGCAACTGCATGATGCCATAGTTGGTGGTCAGCCAAAAATCATCGTTCCCGTCCACGTCCATACTGTGAACGTTGTCGCCCTTGATGCCGTATCGCGCGCTGACAGACTGAAACGCATCAGCCTTTGCATCATAGAGCAGTAGGCCCGGCTCGCTGGTGGCAGCCCATATCCGTCCCGCTCTGTCCTCCACGATACGATAAATGCCACCTATCTGATAAGGCCCGGAGGCTGGGTGACTGTCGGTTAAGGCATTCAGCCTGGAGGGTTGCCTGTCCCCGCGCACCCCTACTTTGGTGTAAAGCGTAAGGCGTGCATGGTGCAGGTCATCATCACGAAAGGTCACTCGCACGATGCCTCCAACGAGTCCGAGCCACAGCTCAGTGTCACTTGTACGGTTCATCGTGAGAATGTGCGTATGCCGGATGTCCGTTGTTCCTATGTGACGGACGATTTGTCCATGTTGCATATCGGCCGTCAGGAGATACAGGCCGTTCCATGAGGCCATGAGCATCCTGCCCGAAGACAGCTCTGCCAATGCGTAACAGTCGTTGTGGCACATCCACGACGTTCGCCCTACCTGCAGGTGCTTTTCGAGAATGCTATTGCGGTAAACATAGACTCCGTCGGTGAGCGTGCCAACCAAGAGCCGTCCGTCTGAAGCCTCATACACACAGTTGATGCCTTGGTGATGAGCCAGCAAAGCTGTGTCCGGCTGATGCCTGACATAGCCACTATGACTCCGCGCGGCCGCGTGGGCATGGCCTGGCAGCGCACTGCGCAAACGACCACCTACCAGATTACCGTACCGGCCGGGGCCACAGCCCTGGTGACATTGCCCGTCATACGCTTCCAAGACGGCAAGGGCACTAAAATCTGGCCCAGATAACAGGCCCGCTGAACCACAGGCACCCTGCCTTCTTCCGTCAACACATTCGCACCTAACAATCTTCACTCAAGTTTCGGATCTGCCTTTTACCGTCACTAAACGCTCAAGGTCTCTTGACGGATGCGCAATTTGTCGTATGATTTCTGAAAAAACAGGCTCACCCGGGAACCTCAATCTGGAGCGCAGCAGGGTGCTTTCAGAGCAGCGAAAGGGAAAATCGGCAGCACAAATGACACTGGCAGACGGGTGGAACGCTCCGAAAGACGGCGAATCATGTCACGACCGACACCTCATTGACGCACGGTGCGGCACCTATGCAGAGTCGATACGGCTCCTTTCGATGATTGATACGGCACCTTTCGCAAAAGCGAAAGTGCTCACGGCGTTTGAATTTTCCTGCAGCCGTTTATAACAGCCAGTTGTTCAATACTTTACGCAAACACTCGTCAGAATCGCGTATTTGCAGACACGCGCATGTGTCGTTGCAAATACGCGATTCTGAGAAGGTCTGTTGTTCGCTATTTTACTTAACTCAAGTTTCGGATTTAGAAATTTTGCATACTCAAGTTTTTTGACCTATACGCCAGTTTTTTACCATCATTTACCCTGTGCGCCGTGCCAAAAGTCACGGCACAAAAATCAATTCTTCTTGCGTGAGCATGCAAAGATTTCGTAATTTTGCAGCAGTTTAAACTAAAAACTATTCCATGACAATGACAAACAGCATTCTTGACGGGCGCGAAGCCCTCAAAAAAGAGATTGACAAGATAGCCGAGGCGGCAGGCTATCTCTGGCAGAACGGATGGGCCGAGCGCAACGGAGGCAACATCACCGTCAACATCACAGAGTATGCCGACGAGGCCATGAAGGCCCTGCCTGCCATCTCCGACGTCAAGCCAATCGGCGAGACCCTCCCCCATCTGAAAGGACAATACTTCTACTGCAAGGGCACAGGCAAGCGCATGCGTGACCTGGCACGCTGGCCCATGGACAATGGCAGCGTAATCCGCATCCTCGACGACTGTGCGAGCTATGTCATCATAGCCGACCATCCCGTGCAGCCCACATCCGAGCTGCCCTCCCATCTGGCTGTCCACAACCGCCAGATTGAACTGGGATCAGACTACAAGGCCACAGTACACACCCACCCCATCGAGCTCGTTGCCATGAGCCACAACGACCATTTTCTGGGCAAGGACGTGCTCACGAACCTGTTGTGGAGCATGATTCCCGAGACCAAGGCGTTCTGTCCGCTGGGCCTTGGCGTGGTGCCCTACCAGCTTCCGGGCAGCTCCGAGCTGGCCCACGACACCCTGCACGAGCTAGAAGACTACGACGTGGTGTTGTGGGAGAAGCATGGTGTCTTCGCCAAGGGCAAGGATGTGATGGACGCCTTCGACCAGATTGACGTGCTCTCGAAGAGTGCCAAGATCTATCTCGACTGTAAAGCCATGGGCTATGAACCTAAGGGCATGGGCGATGTGCAGATGGCCGAAATGAGCCGGGTATTCCACTTGCCCCGCTAAGCCACAAGGAGCCGGCACCCCAACGAAACAAGCGAGAAAGCCCCGTGTGAAAGGCTGCTCTGCCATCAGGCCATCAGGCCTGGCGACAAGCGCCTGTCCACACGGGGCTTTTCTTGTGCGTGTCACGCCTGCTTACAGCGGCATGCGCTTACAGCGGCGTGGCGATTATGAACGTACGGATGCACCAGTAGCTCACGATGCCTGCCAGGTATCCCACGGCGGCAATCCAGCTGATGTGCTTCATATACCAGCCGAAGGTGATTTTCTCAAGTCCCATGACCACTACGCCGGCAGCCGAGCCAATGATAAGCATGGAGCCGCCCACACCGGCACAGTAGGCCAGAAGTTGCCAGAAGATGCCGTCGACGGCCATGTCGCCCGTGGATGCCAGTGGATACATGCCCATGCAGCCTGCGACCAACGGCACGTTGTCGACGATGCTCGAGAGCACGCCTATGATGCCCGTCACCATATAGTGGTTGCCTGCAAAGGCCTCATTGAGCCCCTTACCGAGCGCAGTCAGCACGCCCACCTCCTCAAGACAGGCCACGGCCATCAGGATGCCGAGGAAGAAGAGTATGGTCGTCATGTCGACATTGTGCAGCAGGTTGGCCACGCGCTTCTGCGTGCCCTCCTGGTCTTTGTCATGCGGCAAGCGGCGATAGAAGGTCTCAGTGGTAGTCCATAGCACGCCCAGCACCAGCAGGATACCCACGAACGGCGGCAGGTTGGTGATGGCCTTGAACACTGGAACAAAAATGAGGCCGCCCACACCAATGACAAACACGGCCTTGCGCTGGAGATCGCTGAAATCCTGGCGATCGGCTGCCACAGACACAGGCGCCGCTTCGGGCAGCTCGCCCTTGAGCATATACTGCAGGCACAGTCCCGGCACCACCATCGACACCAGCGACGGCACCAGAATCTCGGAGATAACCCCCGCAGCCGTAATCACGCCCTTGTTCCAGAGCATGATGGTCGTCACGTCGCCGATGGGCGAGAACGCGCCGCCCGAGTTGGCAGCAATGATGACCAGCGATGCGTAGACGATGCGGTCACCGTGTTCACGCACCAGCTTGCGCAGGATCATGATCATCACAATGCTCGTGGTGAGGTTGTCGAGGATAGCCGACAGGAAAAAAGTCATGAATGCTATGCGCCACAACAGCGCCCGCTTGCTGCGTGTCTTCATCACCGAGCGTACCCAATTGAATCCGCCGTTTTGGTCGACAATCTCCACAATGGTCATGGCTCCCATGAGGAAGAAGAGGGTAGTCGACGTGCTTCCCAGATGCTTTTCGATGGCCTCGCCCACTTCATTGATGAGCTGCTGGCCTGTGGCACCGGGCAGATAACTGCTGGGATCGACCATGAAGAGCGTCCAGCACACTACGAACATCAGCAAGGCAATGGCAGCCTTGTTCACTTTGGTCACGCTCTCAAGGGCTATGAAGAGATAGCCCACACAAAACATGACCACAATCGCAATAGTTAATGATGACATGATTTTTATCTTATGGTTATAACATCCTGTCTCGACAAGCATTGTCTCTGTTGCTGCAAAGTTAAAAAGAATTCTCAAATTAATAGGCTTAAAAATCAAAATATGATGTCCTCACCTGGTGAATTGTCTTACCTTTGCAACATAAAAACCAAAACACTATCAGCCTTTTTCTATGGGAACAAGCAAACACTTCTTCGCCGTGGACCTCGGTGCCACGAGTGGCCGCACCATTCTGGGCTCCCTCAGCGGCGGCAAGCTGACGTTGGAGGAGCTGACCCGCTTCGGCAATCAGCTCATCGAGGCCAACGGACATTACTATTGGGATATCCTCGCACTCTATCAGGAGGTCGTCCGTGGTCTCCGCCTGGTACACGACCGCTGGCTCGACATACAGAGTATCGGTATCGACACATGGGGCTGCGACTTCGTCTGCGTGGCCGACGACGGACAGATACTCTCCAACCCTCTGGCCTACCGCGACCCGCACACCAGCCACACGATGGACAATTATTTTAATAAGGTGATGTCGCGGCAGACAGTCTACGACAAGACTGGCATCCAGTTCATGAACTTCAACTCGCTCTTCCAGCTCTACCAGATGCGTCTCGACGGCAACGTGGCGCTGCGCGAGGCGTCCAAGGTGCTGTTCATCCCCGATGCGCTGAGCTACCTGCTCACGGGCCATGCCGTCTGCGAGTACACCGTGGCCTCCACCTCCCAACTGCTCAATCCCGCCACGGGAGACCTCGACACCGACCTGCTGCAGAGCGTGGGCCTGCGTCGCGACCAACTGGGCCCCATCACCACACCAACCACCCCCATCGGCACGCTGACACCTGAGGTGCAGCGCCTGACGGGCCTGGGCGCTGTTCCCGTCATTGCTGTGGCGGGCCACGACACGGCCTCGGCCGTTGCCGCCGTGCCGGCCAAGGACGGGCGGTTCGCCTATCTCAGCTCGGGCACATGGAGCCTCATGGGAATCGAGTCGCCCCATGCCATCATCAATGAGGGCAGTTTTGCCAAGAACTTCACCAACGAGGGTGGCATCGAGGGCACCACACGCTTCCTGAAGAACATCTGCGGCATGTGGATCTACGAACGTTGCCGCCAGGAATGGCCGGAGGCCAAGGGGCTGGGCCATGCCGAGCTGCAGCGCGAGGCCATGGGGCAGGAGGCGTTCCGAAGCCTCATCAACCCCGACGACCCGCTCTTCGCCAATCCCGCAAGCATGGTAGAGGCCATCCGCACCTATTGCGAGCGCACGGGACAGCCCGCGCCCGAGGGCCATGCCGCCTGTTGCAGATGCATATTCGACTCGCTGGCCCTACGATACAGGCAAGTGTTCACGTGGCTGAAGGAACTGGCCGACTTCGACATCGACGTGCTCCACATCATCGGCGGCGGTTCCAAGAACGAGTATCTTGACCAGTTCACCGCCAACTCCTGCGGCGTGACGGTGCTCGCGGGCCCGCAGGAAGGCACCGCCATCGGCAACGTGATGCTGCAGGCCAAAGCCGCCGGCGACGTGGCCGACGTGTGGGAGATGCGCCGCATCATCGCCGCCTCCACCGACCTCCACCGCTTTGAGCCACAAGACACGGCCGTCTGGGACGCTGCCTACGAGCGCTATCTGCGCATCACCGAAGCATAACGAACACCCGAAAGTCACCAAAAGACAAACATAACAAACCATAAAAACAAGAAACCATGAAATCCGAACAGATTGAAAAAGCCTATGCGCTCGCCAAGGAGCGTTACGCCGCATTGGGCGTCGACACCGACAAAGCCATCGAGACCCTCGAGCACACCCCTATCTCTCTCCACTGCTGGCAAGCCGACGACGTGGTAGGCTTCGAGCGTGGCCTGGCCGCCTCGGGCGGCATCATGGCCACAGGCAACTTCCCGGGCCGCGCCCGCAACATTGACGAGCTGCGCCAGGACATCGAAAAGGCTACCTCACTGCTGGCCGGCCCCATGCGCCTCAACCTGCATGAGACCTACGGCGACTTCGACGGAAAGCTGGTCGACCGAGACCAATGTGGCCCCGAGCACTTCCAGAGCTGGATGGAATGGGCCAAGGAGCGCGGCATGAAGCTCGACTTCAATTCCACCTCTTTCTCCCACCCCAAGAGCGGCAACCTGTCGCTGGCCAACCCCGACAAGGCCGTGCGCGACTTCTGGATTGAGCACACCAAGCGCTGCCGCCGCATAGCCGAAGCCATGGGGCAATACCAGGACGATCCCTGCATCATGAACATCTGGGTGCACGACGGATCGAAAGACTACACCGTGGAGAAATACCGCTACCGCCAGATCTTCAAGGAGAGCCTCGACGAGATCATGAGTGAGGCACTGCCCCACATGAAGACGTGTCTCGAAGCCAAGCTCTTCGGCATCGGCCTGGAGGCTTACACCGTGGGCTCCCATGACTTCGTGGCGGGCTATTGCGCACAGAACAAGATGATCTACACCCTCGACACAGGCCACTACGAGCCCACCGAAAACGTGTCAGACGCCGTGTCGTCGCTCCTGCTCTTCGTGCCGGAGCTGATGCTCCACGTCTCGCGTCCCATGCACTGGGACTCCGACCACGTGACCTGTTTCGACGACAATACACGCAATCTCTTCGCAGAGCTCGTGCGCGCCGGCCAGTTGCACCGCGCACACATCGGTCTCGACTACTTCGATGCCAGTATCGACCGCCTCGGAGCCTACGTCATCGGCACGCGCGCCACACAGAAGAGTCTGTTGGCCGCCTTCCTTGAGCCCCTCGACAAGCTGCGCCAATATGAGGACGAAGGCAAGCTCTTCGAGCGACTGGCCCTCCTGGAAGAGGAGAAGACGCTGCCCTTCGGTGCGGTTTACGACTATTTCAACCTGAAGAACAACGTGCCCGTGGGTGAAGAGTTCATCCCCGAGATTGAACGCTACGAGCAGGAGGTGACCTTCAAACGCGCCTGACAACCATGGACATCATCATCGGTCTTGTCATCATCGCCATCGGAGCGTTCTGCCAGAGCAGTTGCTATGTGCCCATCAACAAGGTAAAAGACTGGAGCTGGGAGAGCTATTGGCTCGTGCAGGGCGTCTTCGCGTGGCTGTTGCTGCCGTTTCTCGGCGCGCTGCTGGCCGTGCCTTCAGGCCAAAGCCTGTGGGGGCTCTTCGCACAGGCACCATCGTTCCATCTGTGGATGACGGTGCTCTTCGGCATCCTGTGGGGCGTGGGCGGCTTGACGTTCGGCCTCTCCATGCGCTACTTGGGCGTGGCTCTTGGCCAGTCGGTAGCCTTGGGCACCTGCGCTGCACTGGGCACGGTCATGGGCCCTGTGCTGCTCGACGTGTTCTTTCCTGAGCTGGGTGCTCTGGGATCACTGACAGCGGCCGTCATCGCGGGAGTCGCCATCACACTCGTGGGCATCGCCATCATCGGCACGGCAGGCGCCATGAAAGCCCAGTCGCTGAGCGAAGAGGAGAAGAAGGCGTCTGTCAAGGACTTCAACTTCCCACTCGGCATCGCCATCGCCTTGCTCTCGGGTTTCATGAGCGGCTGCTTCAATGTCGGCCTGGAGTTTGGCAAGGACATCAACTTCGGCACGCTCACCGACCCGATGTTCCGCACGCTGCCGGCCACGCTGCTCGTCACTGCGGGCGGCTTTGCAACCAACCTGGCCTACTGCCTCTATCAGAACCGAAAGAACCATACGTGGGGCGACTACGCCAAAGGTCGCGTATGGGGCAACAACCTCGTGTTCTGCCTTCTGGCTGGCGCCCTGTGGTACTCCCAGTTCTTCGGTCTGAGTCTGGGCAAGGGCTTCCTGGCCTCGTCCCCCACCCTGCTGACGCTGGCCTTCTGCATCCTCATGTCGCTCAACGTGGTGTTCTCCAACGTCTGGGGCATCGTGCTCCATGAGTGGCGCGGTTGCTCACGCAAGACCATCGCCGTGCTCATAGTGGGCATCGTGGTGCTCATCGTGTCATCGTTCGTGCCACAGTTCATCGGTTGAGGCACCGAACGCCCACACATGACGGCGGCATAGCATCAGCGTCTTGAAGACCGTACCCACGTAGCGGCCGGACTGCCTGTTGCCCGGCAAGCAGCCAACGCAGAGGAAGGCGCAACACATGGCCTTTTTATCGTTACTTAACAACCGTTAGCCATAAAAATGTGGCGTGGGCCAAGCGCTCACGCCACATTTTTTGTATCTTTGCAGTAATGAAATCATTACGCGAACTATATAGAATCGGTAAGGGCCCCTCGTCGAGCCACACCATGGGCCCGCAAAAGGCCGCACAGATATTTGCCGGACAAAACAAGAACGCCCAGTCGTTCCATGTGACACTTTATGGAAGCCTAGCCGCAACGGGCAAGGGACACATGACCGACGTGGCCATCATGGAGGTGCTGCAACCCATAGCGCCGGTGACCATCGAGTGGAAGCCCACCGTGTTTCTGCCCTATCATCCCAACGGCATGACCTTTGAGGCCACACACGGCGAAGGACGGCCCGACACGACTTGGACGGTCTACAGCATAGGCGGCGGGGCGCTCTCCGAGGGCGAGCACCCCACAGGCGTGCTGCCCCCATCGACAGACATCTACCCGCTGACACGGCTCAGCGACATACAGAAATGGTGTGATGACCATGGGCGCGCCTATTGGGAGTATGTCAAGGAGTGTGAGGACGAAAGCATCTGGGACTACCTGCAAGAAATCTGGGAGGCCATGAAGCATAGCGTGGAACGGGGCATCGACCAGGAAGGCGTGCTCGCCGGACCGCTCAACCTACAGCGCAAGGCTTCCACCTACTATATCAAGGCCAAGGGCTACCGCCAGAATCTACAGACACGAGGTCTGGTGTATGCCTACGCGCTGGCCGTGAGCGAAGAGAACGCTTCGGGCGGCACCATCGTCACAGCACCCACGTGCGGTTCGTGCGGTGTCATGCCAGGCGTGCTCTACCACTTGGCCAAAGGCCATGAATTCACCGACCGCAAGATTCTGCACGCGCTTGCCACCGCAGGCCTCATCGGCAACATCGTGAAGGAGAACGCCAGCATCTCGGGTGCCGACGTGGGATGCCAGGGAGAGGTGGGCACTGCATGTGCCATGGCCTCGGCAGCGGCCTGCCAACTCTTCGGAGGCAGTCCGTCGCAGATAGAGTATGCCGCAGAGATGGGACTGGAACACCACCTCGGCATGACGTGCGACCCCGTATGCGGACTGGTGCAGATTCCCTGCATCGAACGCAACGCCTTTGCCGCCACACGCGCCCTTGACGCCAATCTCTACGCCTCATTCAGCGACGGCAAGCACCGCGTCAGCTTCGACCGCGTGGTGGCAGTGATGAAACAGACCGGCCACGACCTGCCCTCGCTCTACAAGGAAACTGGCGTCGGCGGACTGGCCGCACAGCCCCTGCTCTGACCCCAACGCCTACACAGGCACCAATCATCAAGAACACATGCGCAAACTCATATTTCTACCCGTCCTGCTCATCGCCGTGCAAGCCGTCGTTATGTCGTGCCGCATGGCACCCTCACAGGACAATGGCGACACCGTGTCCGCCAAAGAATTCTATCCGCCCGACACGGCCGCACTGCGTAAGGCAGCCGCCAAGGACAGCTCTCTGAAGCCTGTCGCCGACAGTGCCGACATCTTTGTCATCGGACCAGCCTCCACACGCCACGAAGTGCAGTTGCTGAGCTTTCCCTCGCGGCGCGATTCGACTGTCTATGCCAAGAGCCGACACATCCGTGTGCACGGAAATGCCGACGTAGGCCATGTGGTGCGCGCGGTGTTCTTCACTACGCCTAAGGGCGACACGCTGGTTACCCGCATCACCGAACTGAAGCACGACGTTGTGGAAGCGCAATGACCGCCATCATCAAGGCACTAACATTTTTTACCATCACTTAGTATATTTTTTCAGAAAAATTGCGTAGGCATGCTTGTTTTTTCAGTAACTTTGAAACCAACAAGAACATCATGCCTATGCCTATCCAATCTTTTGAAGAGCTAACCGCTCACCTGAAAAAACGAGGCACCGAAAAAAGAGTGGCCGTTGTCTGTCCCGATGACGACACGACACGACAAGCCCTGGCTGCCGCCCAGCAAGACGGCATCGCCTCACCACTTCTGTTTCGCGCTGACGACCCTGCCGAGGCGGCTGCCCAAGCTGTAGCTGCTGTGCACCGGGGAGAGGCCGATGTGCTCATGAAGGGTTTTGTCAATACCGACGTGCTCCTACACGCCATGCTCAACAAGGAGCATGGCCTCCTGCGCAAAGGACGTGTCATGACCCACATCACCGTCGCACAAATGTCCGGCTATCACAAGCTGCTGCTCTTCACCGACGCAGCCGTCATCCCCTATCCCACCCACGAGCAACGGGTGGCGCAAGTATCCTATGCGGTGCAGTTATGCCACAGCCTGGGCATCGGGCAGCCACGCCTGTCGCTCATCCACTGCTCGGAGAAGGTCGACGCCAAACACTTCCCTTACACCGCCGGATACGGCCAAATCAAGGAGATGGCCGCACAGGGCTCCTTCGGGCCCTGCATCGTCGACGGGCCGCTCGACCTGAAGACCTCGTGCTCGCCCCATAGCATGGCCGTGAAGCACATCTGCTCGCCCGTCGGTGGAGACGCCGATGCCCTTATCTTCCCCGACATCGAGGCCGGCAATCTGTTCTACAAGACCATCACGCTCTTCTGCCAAGCACGTACCGCCGGTGTGCTGCAGGGCACCGACGTGCCCGTGGTGCTGCCCTCGCGCGGCGACTCGGCAGAAGCCAAATACTTGAGCCTATGCCTCGCGTGCTTGTTGTAAACCCCGGATCAACCTCGACAAAGATTGCTGTCTTCGATGACCGCCAGCCGTTGTTTGTCACCGACATCGCACACGACCTGCAGGAACTGCGCCGGTTTCCCACCGTCATGGACCAGTTTGACTTCCGTCGGCAACTGGTGCTCCAAGAACTGGCCACGCGCGGCATCCCCCTGCGCTTCGATGCCGTCATCGGACGCGGCGGACTGGCACGCCCCGTGAAGAGCGGCACCTATCCCGTCACACCCACTATGATTGCCGAGGAGCGTGCCTGCGAGCACCAGCACGCCTGCGACTTGGGATGTATCATCGCCTACACCATTGCCCAAGACATACCGGGCTGCCAAGCGCTCATCGCCGATCCCGGCACCACCGATGAGCTGGCACCCGAGGCACGCATCAGCGGCTCGCCGTTGTTGCCGCGCATCTGCATCTGGCACGCGCTCAACCAAAAGGCCATCGCACGGCGTTACGCACGCGAACACGACACCCGCTATGAAGACCTGCGCCTCATCATCTGCCATCTCGGTGGCGGCATCTCCATTGCCGCACACGACCACGGACAGGCCATCGATGCCAACAACGCCCTCGACGGCGAGGGTCCCTTCTCGCCCGAACGTGCCGGGTCACTGCCCGCTGCGGCACTCATCCGTCTCTGCTTCAGTGGCCAGTTCACCGAAACCGAACTGCTGAAGCGGGTGGCCGGACAAGCCGGGCTGACCGAGCACCTAGGCACCAACAACATGCAGGAGGTGGTGCGCCGCATCGAGGACGGCGACGACCACGCACGCCTCATCGTCGACGCCATGGTGTGGCACACGGCCAAGGCCATCGTCTCAGAGGCCGCCGTGCTCTGCGGACCGCCTGATGCCATCATCCTCACGGGCGGCATGGCCCACGCCGACTATGTGGTCACGCGGCTCAGACGACGCATCGGCTGGCTGGCTCCCGTGGCGGTCTACCCCGGACAGGACGAGATGCTGGCCCTGGCAGAGAACGCCCTGGCGGCTCTCCAGGGCCAAAAGACGCACGAAACAGACTGACAAGCGCCTCCGGACACAAAAGAAGGGCGGCCGACCGATACCAGAAGCTTCTGGATGTCGGTCGGCCGCCTTTCGGATTTCCTGTCGTCAGATGTCAGGTGTGTAGCACCCTATCACCAGAACAACTATGCCTTCTTGTCATAGGCATGCCACGGATAGTCAACGGTATAGTGCAGTCCACGGCTTTCCTTGCGCTCAATGGCCATGCGGGTGATAAGGTATCCCGTGTTGATCATGTTGCGCAGCTCGCAAAGGTCGCGCGAAATCTTCACACGCTTGAAGAGGGCCTCAGTCTCCTCGTAGAGCAGGTCGAGACGGTCCCATGCACGCTTCATGCGCAGGTCAGAGCGCACGATGCCCACGTAGTTGCTCATGATTTCGCCCACTTCCTTGTTGGCCTGCGTGATAAGGACATGTTCCTCATTGGTAAGCGTGCCCTCATCGTTCCAGTCGGGCACCTTGTCGTTGAAATCATACTCGTCGACATGCTCCAGAGAGTGCTGGGCAGCCGCGTCCGCGTAGACCACCGCCTCGATGAGAGAGTTGCTGGCCAGGCGGTTGCCGCCGTGCAGACCGGTGCACGAACACTCACCCAAGGCATAGAGACGCTCAATGCTTGAGCAGCCGTTGAGGTCGACCTTGATGCCGCCACACATATAGTGGGCAGCTGGACGGACGGGTATCATCTCCTTGGTGATGTCGATTCCGATAGACAGGCATTTCTTGTATATGTTGGGGAAATGGTGCCGGGTCTGCTCAGGGTCCTTATGAGTGACGTCGAGGTAGACATGGTCTACACCGTTCTTCTTCATCTCGTTGTCGATGGCACGAGCCACGATGTCACGCGGCGCAAGCGAGCCGCGCTCGTCGTACTGCTTCATGAAAGGCGTGCCGTCGGCCAGTTTCAGGATGCCGCCATAGCCGCGCATGGCCTCGGTAATGAGGTAGGCGGGATGGGTCTCGCCGGGGTGATAAAGCGATGTGGGGTGGAACTGCACAAACTCCATGTCCTTCACCGTTCCCTTGGCACGGTAGACCATAGCCTCACCGTCACCCGTGGCCACCACAGGATTGGTGGTTGTCTGGTAGACGGCACCGCAACCACCGGTGCACATCACCGTGACCTTGCTTAGGTAGGTGTCGACCCTGTTCTCGGTGTTGAGCACATAGGCCCCGTAGCAATATATATAGGGTGTGCGTCGCGTGACGCGGGCACCCAAGTGATGCTGCGTAATGATTTCCACAGCGAAATGATTCTCCTTGATGTCGATATCGGGATTGGCCCGCACGGCCGCCATCAGCGCACGCTGTATCTCAGCACCCGTGTCATCGGCATGGTGCAAGATGCGGAACTCCGAGTGGCCGCCCTCGCGATGTAGGTCATACAGGCCGTCTGTCTGCTTGTCAAACTGGGTTCCCCACTCCACCAGCTGGCGAATCTGCCCGGGTGCCTTTGTCACCACCTGGCGCACAGCCGCCGGGTCGCTGATGTAGTCGCCAGCAATCATAGTGTCATGGATGTGTTTCTCAAAATCGTCTTTCTCCAAATTGGTCACCGATGCCACGCCGCCTTGCGCAAACCGCGTGTTGGCCTCGTCAAGTGTTGTTTTGCAGATGATGCATACTTTTCCTTTTTTTGCTTTGGCCACCTTCAGGGCGTAGCTCATGCCCGCTATACCGGCGCCAATGACCAAAAAGTCGTACTCGTAAGTCATAATGAATGTGTTATGTCTTTGCAAAATTACTAAAAATATACAATACACGTTCCTCTAACTCTACGTTTTTTCGTAATTTTGCACCTTGAAATTATGGACAGGACATTTCAACATCGCTTTTCATTGGGTGCCGTCTGCGGAATCATTCTTTTCGCAGGGGTTTCCTTTTGGCTGTTTTGGGAGAAATGGGTCATAGCGGGTGCGCTTGCATCTCTAGTCTGCGTGATGCTCATGGAACGTGTACTGCATTCCAAGTATGTGTTTCGCGACGACCAGCTCATCATCTGCCGCGGCCGCTTCGCACGGAAGAAAACGATAGCCCTGACCGATATCGTAGGCTACAAGCCCATGACTGCCACCTTCGGCTTGACACGTTTCCTGATACTTGGACTGCGCGGTGACCGGTTTGCCCTGGTGCAACCAGCCGACGAGGCATCATTCCTGAAGTGTCTGGCTGCACGGAAAAACATGATAAAAAGAAAGGATGAAGACATTTAGAGTTTACTTGTGGGCCCTTCTGGTATGGCTGGCTCTGCCCTTGCAGGCGCAGAACGACATCACCGAGGAGGACGAGATGACCGAGGAAAACGACACCGTCGCCACCGACTCGCTGTGGAGCGACTCGCTGAGTGTGAAGGGAGACACATTGCCTTGGCCGAAAAACGTGCAGGCGCAGATTGAGGAACTGCTGCAAAGCGACATGTTCCGCACCTCCCAGCTCGGCATGATGGTCTATGACCTTGACGCCGACTCTGCCATTTTCTGCCACAACGAGCGTCAGCTCATGCGCCCAGCCTCCACCATGAAGGTCATCACAGCCATCACAGCACTCAGCCGACTGGGAGGCAGCTACCAGTTCAAGACCGACCTATGCTACACCGGACGGGTGGACAGCTGCACCCTTCAGGGTGACATCTACTGCGTGGGCGGCTTCGACCCGCGCTTCAACAATGACGACCTCCGGGCTTTCGTGGAGGGCATTCGCAGGTTGGGCATCGATACCATACGCGGCAGCATCTACGCCGACAAGTCGATGAAAGACAAGAATCCCTACGGAGAGGGATGGTGCTGGGACGACGACAACCCGACGCTCTCACCGCTGCTGCTCTCGCGCAAGGACCAATTGTTGCCCAAGTTCTACTCCGACCTGCGCGAGGCGGGCATCTACCTGACCGGCTCGCTGGGCGAGAAGCGCAAACCAGAGGAAGCCAACTGCATCGTGAGGCGCTTCCACACCATCGACCAAGTGCTCATGCGCATGCTCAAGGAGAGCGACAACCTCTATGCGGAGTCCATGTTCTACCAAATCGCCGCATCAACGGGCAACCATCCCGCAACGGCCAAGAGTGCCCGCGCCATCATCAAGCAACTGGTCAACAAGTTGGGGCTCGACGGCTCGCGATACCAGTTTGCCGACGGCTCCGGCCTCTCGCTCTACAACTATGTGAGCGCGGAGCTAGAGGTAAAGTTGCTGCGCTATGCTTATCACGACCAGAACATCTACAATCATCTCTTGCCAGCCCTGCCCATCGCCGGCACCGACGGCACCCTGCGCAAGCGCATGACGGGGGCCTTCACACGTGGCAACGTGCACGCCAAGACAGGCACCGTGACCGGCATCAGCAGCCTCTGCGGATACCTGACGGCAGCCAACGGCCACCACCTGTGCTTCTCGATCATCAATCAGGGCGTGATGCACGGCAAGAACGGGCGCCGTTTCCAGGACAAGGTGTGCACCATTCTGGCATCACCGTCTCTCTGAACGCAGTTCTTCCATCAGTCCCGCATCGTCAATGGCCTCGTTGCCAACATCCGATGCGGGATTGTTGTTTCTGTGCGTTGCGCGGTTGAAGGTGTCGAGCGCACCCAAACCACACAGGCGCCCGACACGCGTCGCGATGACCGTCAGCGACAATAGCATGACGTAGAGCAGCAACACCTGCACCAAGGAGAGACGGATATTCTCCACACTGGCACCCAGCCACGATGCCACCAGAGACAGAGCCTCATTAAGCCAATGAACCATCAGCACCAAGGCCGATGCCACGCCTTGCGCGACAGTCACAAAAGGAGTTGCCGCAAAGAGCGCAATGGCTCCATACAGGATAAGAGTTGCCGCCGGAACAACCATAAAATTGGTGAGCAGGAAATAGCAGGAGAAGCGTCCGAAGTAGTAGGCCACCAGAGGTGAGGTGGTAATCTGTGCCGACAATGACACCGTGACCATACCCCAAGCCCAGCGCACGGGCTTGTACTTAGGATGCCACAGACGGAAGAGACGGGGCTGATAGACCAGGATGCCCAGCACCGCCAGAAACGACAACTGGAAGCTCACGTCCCACAACGAGAGCGGATTGGCAACGAGCATCACTAGCGCGGCAAGGGCAAGCGCATTGACCGACGCATGCTCACGGCGCAACAACACGCAACAGGAATAGACGGTCAGCATGGTCGCCGAACGAACCACGCTGGCCGGCAAGCCCACCAGCAGCGCATAACTCCACACCGCACACAAGACCAGCGTCTGTCCGACCAACGACCTTCGCTTGCGTCCGCCAAGAAGAAAAGTCAGGACAGCGTAGACGATACCCAAGTGAAGACCAGACAGGGCCAGCACATGACTGGCTCCACTGATGGAATAGTTGTCCTTGGTCGCTTGGCTCAAGGCACTTTTGTCACCCAGCGTCATGGCGGCAACGACGGCATATTGCTGCTGGTCGAGACCGAGCGCACGGTAGCGTTGCAACAGGCGCTGGCGACAGACCAGCATCCGCAGCCGGGCGCGTTGCAGGGTGGAGAGCACCGAGACGTCGGGCACGACGGGATCCCAGTCGCGATAGTAGATGAATGTCTGGGCCTGATAGCCATGCACCTGGGCCCACCTTGCATAATCGAAATGGCCAGAACGATTCTTGGCATCTATGGCCTCAAGCGTCGAATAGGCATTGAGTCCACTACCCACATGCAGTTGCCGCCAACGCCCCGACAAGGTATCACGCAAGAGGGAAGCCCTAACACTGACAGGACGAGACAAGGGACGTCCTTCCACCTGAGTAATGAGCAAGTCCATGCGCACTGTCTTGCCTCTGACTTGCGGTTCCGACACCACCACAGCGCCATAGCCAATGGAGTCTGCCGACAGAGACACGCGGAGCCTTCCGTGAGCCAGACAGGCCAGGGTGGCACCAAGAAAGAAGGTGGTGAACATCAGAAACAGGCCTTGCACCCATGTCCAACGGGCCTCGTGCAAACGTGAAGCCGCCAGGGCCAGGACCAGAAATCCCACCACAAGCCACAGCCAGTTGACTACAGCAACACGCTCGCCAAACTGGTCTGCAACCACGATGCCGGCCATCATTGCCACAGACAAACGCAGGAAAGGATATATTTGAAGACGGGTACGCAACTTCATGCTGCAAAAATAGGAAATAAATCCCTTTATCCTTCCGCATTATAGAAAGAAAAATCGTATTTTTGTGCTATGCAACAAAACAACGAACTACGACTGGCTTGGGACTTTGTTGAGCATACAGGGACCAGCATCTTCCTGACGGGAAAGGCCGGAACAGGAAAGACCACCTTTCTCAAGGCTGTGAAGGAGCACTCCTCCAAACGCATGATTGTGGTGGCACCGACAGGTGTGGCCGCCGTCAACGCCAACGGAGTGACCATCCACTCATTCTTCCAACTGCCCCTCACGCCCTATGTGCCGGGCACAACCATCCGCGACCGCTACGACTTCCGGAAGGAGAAACGGCGCATCATCCGCACGCTCGACATGCTGGTCATCGACGAGATATCCATGGTGCGCAGCGACTTGCTCGATGCCATCGACTTCGTGTTGCGCCGCTACCGCGACCACACCAAGCCCTTCGGGGGCGTACAGCTGATGATGATCGGCGACCTGCAACAGCTCACCCCCGTCGTGACACCCAAGGACGAGCAGATTCTCGGAACCTATTACGACACGCCTTACTTTTTCGGTTCGAAGGCCCTGCAGCAGATTAGCTATGTCACCATACAATTGACGCATGTCTTCCGACAGCAGGATGACACGTTCATCTCTATCCTCAACCACATTCGCGACGGCCATCCCACAACAGACGACATCGCCCTTCTCAACACACGTCACAAGCCTCTGTTCATCCCCAAAGCCGAAGACGGATACATCCGTCTCACCACCCACAACCGGTTGGCCGACAGTTACAACGAGAACGCACTGCTCAAGCTACCGGGACAGCGGTTCACTTTCGATGCGGAGGTGAACGGCGATTTTCCCGAGAACAACTATCCAGTGGAGGCGCAACTGGTGCTGAAAGAGGGCGCACAGGTGATGTTCCTCAAGAACGACGCATCGGGAGCACACCGCTACTACAACGGCCGCATCGGACATGTGGTCAAGATCAGTGGCGACGGCATCGAGGTGAAATGCCCGGGCGACGACAACGCCATCAAGGTGGAGCGCGACACCTGGGAAAATACGAAGTATGTCATCAACGACCAAACGAAAACCATCGACTCGGAGGTGCTCGGCACGTTCAAGCAGTATCCGTTGCGGCTGGCATGGGCCATCACCATCCACAAGAGCCAGGGCCTGACGTTCGAGCACGCCATCATCGACGCCGCACAGTCGTTTGCGCCAGGTCAGGTGTACGTGGCCCTGAGCCGGTGCAAGAGTCTTGAAGGGCTGGTACTGGCCTCACGTATCAGTCCCGCCAACATCATCAACGACCAGCGGGTCACCGACTACATCTCCCACCAACAGCAGGCTACGGAGCGGAGCGTGGAGGCCCTGCCCGACCTGAAGGAGGAGTACTATCGCTACCAACTGCTCGACATGTTCAACTTCTCGGGACTGTGGGATGCCGAGCAACTGGTCTACCGGACCATCGTGGAGTTCTTCCACGCCTATCCGACGCTCTCCGCCGCTCACAAGGCAACCCTCGACTCACTGAAGGCACGTGTCATGGATGTGGCCTACAAGTGGGCGGCCGTTATCCGCGGCTTGGAGCGGAAAGAGCTACACAAGGACGTCTTCCTCGAGCGAGTGCAACATAGCGAAGACTACTTTCTCCGGGAGCTCAAGAGCCTCATCCCCACCCTTTTGGAACAGACGAAGATGGTGAAAAGCCAAAACAAGAAGGCACTGGAGCTGATGGACGAGCGCTATAAGGAGTGGATGTTGCAATACTTTGCCAAGACAAAACTACTGGAGGAAATGGCCGACGAGACCTTCACCGTGTCGGGCTACATGCAGACCAAGCAGGAGGCCATGCTCGATGCCATGGACCTGGTGGCACCCGGCAACATGCGACAGCGGCGGCAACGCAAGCGCAAGGCGGACGACTTCCCCGACGGATTGGACGGCGAGACAAAGCCCTCTAAGCCCAAAGCAGCCGACAAGCCCAAGCACCCGAAGGGGCAGACCTATCAGGACACCTACGAGCTCTACTGCAAAGGCATGAGCATACAAGACATAGCCACCACCCGCGGACTCACCGCAAGCACCATCACGGGGCACCTGCTCCGCTTTGTGAGAGAAGGAAAGATACGCCTCGATGCACTCATCAGCCCCTCAAAAATCAAGGCCGTGCGCCACGCCATGGCCCAGCTCGGCCCAGAGGCCACACGCACCGACCTCAAGAACGCCTGTCGTGCGGACATCACCTGGGAAGACATCAACCTGGTGCTGAGCGACATGCAAGCCTCGGAACGCAAACCCAAGTAAGCCGCTCACGCAACAAATAAACCCAAACGACCATCATTGTGCCCATTCCCACACACTCGCTTCTCACCCAAAAGCGAAGCTTCAAGATGCCTCAGTTCAGAATAAAAAAAATACGGTAGGCCGACAAAAATTCTCTTCAAAAAGTTTGCCATTGCCGGTAGCACATCCAAGGCAGACTCCGTGGTGTATTATGCCTATGGGTAAGACCATCCTTTCAAGCGAATCACCCTCAACGCTCTCAAGAGAAAAGCCCGCAAGTGTTCTTATGAGAAGGACAACCGATGGGAGAAATGGTACAAAGACACCACTTCCCCAGGAACTTGATCCTCTCACTATCTGACGAAAGAAGGGCAAGCACGCCTCAGCGTTCGGCTGAGGCATGCTTGCCCTTCTTGTCTTGATGATGACGGGAGCGCTTGACGACTACTTGACGTAGCGCGCCTGATAGTCGTCGAGCTTCTTCAGGTAATAGCTGCGCACATCCTTCCAATGGTAATAAGGAGCCTGGTCGGTGCTGACTGGCAGCGTGGCCTCATCCTCATTGAGCAACACCTTCACCAGCACGTTGCCGGCGTTGGGTGCTTGCTTCTTGGGCTTATAGAACACAAACTGCACATTGCAGCCCATGGGATAGATCTGGTAGTTGTTCCATCCGCGGTCGTCGAGGTCCTCCAGGTTGTCCACAGGCTCGCCATAGTGGTTGAGGTCGAGCAGACACACCAGCGGCATGACACACACCTCGTGGCCGAAGCGCAGCGTGGCACCTGGATGCGCCTTGGTGATGCAGGTGTCGGCCGTGGCTATGATGTTGCGCAAGAGGTTGGCCTGCGTGTACATGCCCGCTCCGTCATTGGTCTTGTTGGGACCGTAATACGAGTACCACGAAGCATTTTCCTTCAGCCAGAAGTCATATATTTCGTCCTCGGTGAAGATGTCCCAAAGGTCCAGCTGGTGGCGCAACTCGGTGCTCTGCACGTTGCTGGCCAGCGTGAAAAGGTGTCGGGCCAGACTGCCGGCTTTGATGGTCTTGACATAATCGGGGTCGGCGAAAAGCACCGTCATTAGGTGGTTCCAGTTGTCATGGCGACGGCTGAACTCGCTGTTGGCCTGCGAGGTCTCCGCGTTGTTGCGCAAACGCGAATACGGGCTGCGGCTGTCGTTGAGGTACCACATGTCGTGCTCACTGGCGTCGTGTGTGATCTTGAGCAGCGGGTTCATGCTGGCCAACTGCTGCAGTTCGTTCTCCATGGAGAGGATGCATCGTATGATGATGGTCGACCGGGCGTCGACAGCCGTCTTGCCCTTAAACACCTGCGGGAAGCGTTCATACATGCGCTTGGCTATGCCACGGTGCTGCTCAGCGCCCAGAGGTGTCAGCTCACCGTCGCGTTGCTGCGCCTCCTCGCGAATGAGCTTCACCTTGGCCAGCACGTCTTTGCCCTTTGCCGTCAGCTTGCCCAGCGAGTCGGCCTTCAGGAGCATGTTGTAGGACTTGTCATAGTCGTTGGTGCCGATGAGGAACCGCGAGCCATGCCGTCCGTAATGACTGATGTAGAACGGTTCATAGCCGCTCGGTGTGGCTGTGAGTTTCTTCTGCGGACCGGGATAAGCCACATAGTTGCTTCCGGCATAATCGACGTGCCGGCGGATGTCTTGGCGAGCTTGCTGGGCGCCGACAGCGAGTGTCAGCATACAGGCCACGGCCGTCAGGACAAAGATTCGTCTCTTGATCATATTGGTATTCTGTTACGGGTTGTCATTGCTCACATGCACAGGCACAACTTTTCGCCTGTGCATGAATGTAAGGACGCCTGCACATGGCAGAAGCGTCATCTGCGCATGGAGAGCGATATGCGGTGTCGGCGCAGGTCCACGTCGAGCACCTTGACCATGACCTGCTGGCGAAGCTTCACCACATCGTTGGGATCTTTGACAAAGGTGTTGGCCAACTGCGAGATGTGCACCAGTCCGTCTTGGTGGACGCCCACATCGACGAAAGCCCCGAAATTGGTAATGTTGGTCACGATGCCCGGCAGTTCCATGCCCGGCACAAGGTCTTCGGGTGTCTTGACACGCGGGTCAAACTCGAACGTCTCGGCCTTTCCGCGCGGGTCGCGCCCCGGCTTCTCCAGTTCGTTCATGATATCCATAAGGGTGGGCATTCCCACATCGCCCGATACATAGCGGCCTATGTTTATCTTCTTGCGCTGCGCGGGGTCGGCCATGAGGTCGGCCACCTTGCATCCGCAATCCTTGGCCATCTGCTCGACGATGCCGTAACGCTCCGGATGGACGGCACTGGCGTCGAGCGGGTTCTTGGCTCCGGATATGCGGAGAAAGCCCGCGCACTGCTGGTAGGCTGCCGCACCGAGGCGCGGCACCTTGAGGAGTTGGCTACGCGAGGTGAACGCGCCATGTTCGCGGCGATAGTCAACGATGTTCTTCGCCAGCGACGGTCCCAGACCGCTCACATAGGTGAGAAGGTTCTTGCTGGCCGTGTTGACATCCACGCCAACCGTGTTGACACAGAACTCGACCGTCTGGTCGAGGCTGTGCTTGAGTTTGGTCTGGTCCACATCATGCTGATACTGCCCAACGCCAATGCTCTTCGGGTCAATCTTCACCAGTTCGGCGAGGGGGTCCATGAGTCTCCGTCCGATGCTGACAGCCCCTCTGACGGTGACGTCCTCATCGGGGAACTCCTCTCGCGCCACCTCCGACGCCGAGTAGACGCTGGCTCCGTCCTCACTGACCACGTATGTGGGTATGTCGGGTATCTGCCTTAGGATGTCGGCCGTCTCGCGCGACCCTGTTCCATTGCCGCAGGCGATGGCTTCCACCTGGTAGCGGTGCGCAATGGCGGTGAAGCGTTCCAGCGGGTCGCCGCCGTGTTGGCAGGCCCGACCGCCGTGGTCACTCCTGACGGCAAACACCACATCGTGATGGAGCAGGTTGCCCTGTGCGTCGAGCACCACCACCTTGCATCCCGTGCGGATGCCCGGGTCGACACCCATCACGCGCTGCTGTCCGAGGGGTGCCGCGAGCAGCAACTGACGGAGGTTCTCCCTAAAGACGTGTATCGCCTCATCATCGGCCTTCTCCTTGCTCAGTGCCGCAAACTCATTCTCGATCGACGGTTCGACGAGCCGTTTGTAGGCATCGTCTACGGCTTCACCCATCAAGGTCTGGCACGGTCCATAACCCCGTATGTACTGCCGGCGCAGGCGGCCGGTGCAATCGTCGTCGTTGACCGATATGCCAACACGCAGCACACCCTCCGCCTCGCCCCGGCGGATGGCCAGCAGGCGATGTGACGAGCATCGGCGAAGGTCCTCGCTGAAGTCGAAGTAGTCGGCATATTTCTGTGCCTTCTCCTCGTCCTTCATCTTGGCAACTATCTTGGCTGTGATGACCGCCTCCCTGCGAAACACGGCCCGCACGGTCTGCCGGGTGCGCTCGTCTTCGCTGATATCCTCGGCAATGATGTCCTTGGCACCCTTCAGGGCCGCCTCGGCGTCCTTCACGTCGCCTTTGACGAAACGTGCAGCCACCTGCCCGGGATGCTGCTCACGCTGCAAGCGGATGGTAGCGGCCAAGGGTTCGAGCCCCTGCTCGCGTGCAATCTGTGCCCTTGTGCGGCGTTTCGGCTTGTAGGGCAGATAGAGGTCTTCGAGCGCCGTGGCATCCCAACAGGTGCCGATGCGCTGCCGCAGGTCGTCGGTGAGCTTACCCTGGCCGTCGATGGTCCTGAGGATGGTGTCCTTGCGCTTCTGCAACTCCTTCAGCTTGTCGCCCAAATCGCTGATGGCCGCCACCTGCACCTCGTCGAGATTGCCTGTGGCTTCCTTGCGGTAACGGCTTATGAAAGGTATGGTGCAACCATCTTCCAGCAGGCCGAGCGTGGCGTCCACTTGCGTGGTGGCTATACCCAGTCGCTCTGCTATGATTGGTGTGAGAAGGTTCATTCTTGTCAATAATAATTAGGTGAAAGGCGCAATATCCTTATTGTCTTTGTCTCAGCGCCTGGCGTGCAGCCTCGATGATGGCGTCGCGCCCGGTGGTCAGGTAGTCGGCATCGAGATCCACACGGATGTCAGGATCGATGCCTTGCTCTGTGCTCTGCTTGCTGGCATCGTACATGGGGCACGCCGAGAAGCGCACGCTCCAGCCATTGGGCAGTTCGGAGGAGAAGGGGAGGCCAGCCCCGCCGCCAGTCTTGTCGCCCACAACGATGACCCTCGGACAACATTTCATGTACTTCACAAACTCATTCGCAGCCGAAAACACCTGTCGGTTGGTGAGCACGGCCACGGGTTTCTGCCAGCGGAGGCCACTGGCCGGCTTGAGCCACTGTTCCTCCATGGACGAGAAGTCGTTGTGCCCTCGGCCTGTCTTGTGGCGCATGTACCCCACCAGCCGTTTCTCGTTGGTGAAGCGGGCGGCCAACTTCTCGGCTGCGGTGAGCAGCCCTCCTCCGTTGTCTCGCAGGTCGATGATGATTCCACGGCAAGGTGCCAGGTAGAGCAACACGTTGTCGAGATTTCCCGAACCAGCCTCACTGGCAAACGAAGCGCAGCGCACATAGCCGATGTTGTCGTCGAGGATGCGGTAGCTCAGGCCGCCGGCTATCTTGTAGTCGGTTCCCAGATACTTGTCGACGAGTGTGTCGCTGTAGTTGCTGGGGTAATTCTCATGGAAGCCCCAGTAGCGTGCCATGTCGAACGATGTGTAAAGGTTGACATGTCCGTCGCGCAGCTCCGCCAGCATGTTGGCCAGCACTTCGAGCAACTGGGTGTCGTTCATCGTGCCGTCCACCTGCCGGGCGTAGGCCGTGTGCACAGAGTCCCAGTCGATGCCTTTCTCATCGAAGAAGCAATAGTGCTCGTCCATGATTTTCCACAAGGCCTCGAAATTGCCCTTCTGTGTGTCGTCGAACGTCTCCTCGGTGACACAGGAGGACAAGAGGAAGGTAATCAGGAACAACAGCACCCCGCAGGCCGACGGCCACGAGGTGTGGCCTGTGTGGGAGCTACCGGAAGGATGACGGAATGAAAAGTGTCGGTTGATAGGCATAGCTTGTTGTGGTCAAAGAGGGTTAATCGTGTCGCTCAATACTTCCAGCCGACCATGATGCCGTGGCTGTATTGGTGATACTTGAGGCCGTTGGCCTTCATCTGCAGGATGTCGCCCACGTAGCCCACGGTGAGTGACGTGCGGCGGAAACGGATGTCGAGCGTGAGCATCTGGTGGAGCTGGGGCGCAGCGAAGAGCGAGGTGACGACGACATTGTGGTCATAATTGTCGCGTGCAAAGATCTCGTAGTAGCTCTGCCCGTAGTGGGGCGAGAAGGCGAGGCCGACGAGTGGCACAGCGGCAGCATACGTCAGGGTGAACGGTCTGTGCCCTAGGGCGAAGTCCCATGACAGGGAGGCCGACGGGTCTACAGAGAAGGCGAGGCGCAACTGGGCAGGATTGTTGGAGTTGCGGGTGTCGTAGGCTCCTCCCAAGAGAAAATCGCCCATGCCGCCCACGCGCAAGCAGAGCCGTTGGGCAGGGTAAGTCCATTTGTAGTGCCAGCCGAAGCGCAGATTGTAGGTGCCCGACAACAGCGAATTGGCGTTGCCACGCGTGCCGGCAAGTGACACCCAGGCGTGGTGGGTGAACTCGCGCGAGACGCGGCTGCTGTCGCGCTGGTGTATGGCCTGTCCGATGAAACTGATCTCCGTTCCGCTAAACGCTTCCTGCGACAGGTAGGTGTCGAGAATGTCGGTGTGAGACACGGAGACGGCTGCCAGCCGCTGTGCGGAGGCCGTAAGCCCCGCTGACATGACCAGTGCCAGGGCGGCAATCATGCGCCGGAACTGTGCTAAGGGGTTGTGGGAAGTATGTTTAGTCTGCATCATCAGGCTTGTTGTCGATATCGTTAAACAGGTTGAGCTGGCCTGTCATCTCGTCGATGACCTGCTGTTGGCTTTTCCCGGCATCGGGGTCAAGGTCAGCTACAGGTTCCGGAGCGGGCTCGCCGCTCTCTTCTGCAGCTTCTGCCGGGTCAGGCTCCGGCTTGCGCAGGGGCTCCAACTCCTCCACCTGCTCCACCTGCCACACGGCCACGCGCTTGCCCTTGGCCTTGAAGCCCTTGACACCCACAAAGCTCTCGGCATCAATCTCCATTGGCGGCCGTGTGGCATCGGCACCGCCGAAGGTGACCTGGATGCGCGGATAGACGGTGTCGGTGAGCAGCACCTGCCGGCTGTCGGCATTTTCGCCGATGTAGTTGACGGGTTTCCGCGAGTCTTCCATGAGAAAGCGCTTGAGATAGGGATAGCCGTTGTTGTCGGCATCGAAGAGCACGGTGGTCCACACCTTGTCGGCCATCCATTTCTCGATGATGCGTATGTTGTCGGGGAAATGGTTGTTGGGGTCGAAGTCGGTCGTGAAATAGGTGCCGTCACGGAGCACCACGAGGATGCGGTCGCCATCGTTGAACTCGCCAAGCAGCCGTCCATGCTCCTCATAGTTGATGCGGTTGACGTCGGGATCAAACCACACCTTGCGACCGCCGAGGGTAGACCGTCCATGGCTCTTGAGCGAGATGCGGTGGACGCTCTTGCGCGTGAGCAGCAGTCCGCGGGCGGCACGTCCCTTGATGGCCACATCGGAGAAGTCTCTCTCGAGGAAGATGTTCTGGCGTTTCTTGGTGGTGTCGGGGTCGAGCGTCACCTTGATGATCTCGGCCTCTCCGTTGGGATTGGGGGAGAAATAGATGACGCGCGAGCCGGCCTCTCCACGTGTGAGGTCATACTCGCGGTCGCGTGTGACACTGGTCACATTGAACCGCTTGATGTAATAAGGTCCCTTCTTGCCGTCGCGGTAGACGACATTGTAGATGGTACGGGCATCGTTTTTCTTGAACACCTGCACCCAGATGACGTTCTTGCCGACAAATATCTTGTCGGCCACGCGTATCACCTTGTATTTGCCATCGCGGTAGAAGAGGATGATGTCGTCGAGATCCGAGCAGTTGCAGACAAACTCGTCCTTCTTCAGCCCAGTGCCCACGAAACCGTCCTGACGGTTGATGTAGAGCTTCTCGTTGGCCTCCACGACCTTGGCCGCCTCGATGGTGTCGAAGCTGCGGATTTCGGTCCGTCGCGGGTGGTCGGCCCCGTAGGTCTCGCGCAGGTGGTCATACCAGGCGACGGTGACGTCGACCATATGGGCCAGGTCGTGGTCAATGCCCTTCACCTCAGCCTTGATCTTGGTGATGAGCTGGTCGGCCTTGTCCTTGTTGTACTTGAGGATGCGCTGCATCTTGATTTCAAGCAGACGCAGATAGTCGTCGTCGCGTATCTCGCGCACCAGATTCGCCTTGAACGGTTCAAACTTCTTGTCAAGGAATTTAAGGACAGCCTTTTGGTCGGGAGCCTGCTCGAAGGCTTTCTCCTTGTACATGCGCTCCTCGATGAAGATACGCTCCAACGAGGCGAAGAAGAGCTGTTCCATCAGCTCGTCGCGGCGAATCTGCAGTTCTCGGCGCAAGAGGCCCATGGTTCGGTCGACACTATGGCGCAACACGTCACTGACGGTGAGGAACTGGGGCTTGTTGTCCTCGATGACGCAACAGTTGGGCGAGATGCTGATCTCGCAGTCGGTGAAGGCATAGAGGGCATCGATGGTCTTGTCCGACGAGGTGCCGGGGGTGAGCTGCACCTGTATCTCCACGTCGCGGGCGGTGAGGTCGAGCACCTTGCGGGCCTTGATCTTGCCTTTCTCGATGGCCTTGGTGATGGAGTCCTGCAGCGAGTCGGCCGTCTTGGTGTAGGGTATCTCGCGGATGACGAGGGTCTTGCTGTCGAGTTTCTCTATCTTGGCACGGATGCGCACGGAACCGCCGCGCTGACCGTCGTTGTACTTCGAGACATCGATGGAACCGCCCGTGGGGAAGTCGGGATAGAGATGGAACTCCTCACCGCGCAGATACTTCACTGCCGCCTCGCAAATCTCGTTGAAGTTGTGGGGCAGCACACGGCTCGACAAGCCCACAGCGATGCCGTTGGCCCCTTGGGCCAGGAGTAGCGGGTACTTGACGGGCAGAGTGACGGGTTCCTTGTTGCGGCCGTCGTAGCTGAGCTGCCAGTCGGTGGTCTTCGGGTTGAAGACGGTCTCGAGAGCAAACTTGGAGAGGCGTGCCTCGATATATCGGGGAGCGGCCGCCGAGTCGCCGGTAAAGATGTTGCCCCAGTTGCCCTGGGTGTCGATGAGCAGGTCTTTCTGCCCGAGCTGTACCAGGGCGTCGTAGATGGAGGCGTCGCCGTGGGGGTGGAACTTCATGGTCTCGCCCACGATGTTGGCCACCTTGTTGTACCGGCCGTCGTCCATGCGCTTCATGGTATGCAGTATGCGCCGCTGTACGGGTTTCAGGCCGTCGCCGGTGTGGGGCACGGCACGCTCAAGAATGACATAGGAGGCATAGTCCAAGAACCAGTTCTTGTACATGCCCGACAGGTGATGCACGGCCGAGGCGTCAAAGCGGTCGGCTGGCCTGTAGTCGCTATGGGTGTCGGCCGTCAACTCGTCGTCGGCCTGCGGCGTATCGTTGTTGTTGATTGTCTTGTCGTCGTCCATAAGTATTGGTTTGTGGAGCCCAGGAGGCTTACCCTTGCAAAGGTACACAAAAATCGGCAAAAAGCCTTTCGCTGACACTTTTTTTATTTCGTCGGGCATTGTTCCTGCAGTCGGATGGCAGGGGAAGTCGGTACGGGCAAGCGACGGCAAGAAAAACGCATCTGGTTGGATGTCATTTGTTTTGTAAAGTTATATGGTCGTTTTTTAACACTTCCGCAGACTGCCAACCAGCGAGCCGCAAAGCAGAAACGCGCCTCCTGAAGGACGGCTGCAAAGGGACGAAGTGCAGCCTCGTGCGCCGAGAGCCGTCGATTCGGCACCTTACGCATCCCGACAGATGTCATATCGCAACAAGACCGGACATCTATCGCATGGCGACAAGACAGCTATCGTGCCTCCATACGGCACTTATCGCAAGGCTAGCGGAATGCCGAACTCTGACATTTCTTCACAAATCATCATAAGACGCTGACTATCAGAACAATGCCTTACACCCTCCAAAAATCGCCCATTTGCACCCAACCATGCCCGTCGTGACTTCCACGCCCTTCTGGCAAAGCATTTTGTCGGACATTTTCAGCCAAAACGCCGCTTTTTCTTTTATTTTAACGCATTCCGTTCACATTATCAACGGAAAATCAGTACCTTTGCAAAATATACACCAACTTATCATTCAGAAGAAAATGGCAGAAGACAACTTCAAGAAGATTGTAAGTCACTGTAAGGAATACGGCTTCGTGTTCCCGAGTTCGGACATTTATCCCGACGGCCTGGCCGCTGTCTATGACTACGGGCCCAACGGCGTGGAACTGAAAAACAACATCAAGAAATACTGGTGGGACTCCATGGTCCTGCTTCACAATAACATAGTCGGCGTCGACGCCGCCATCTTCATGAACCCCACCGTATGGAAGGCCAGCGGCCACGTGGACGCCTTCAACGACCCGCTCATCGACAACCGCGACTCGAAGAAGCGCTATCGCGCCGATGTGCTCATCGAGGACCAGATTGCCAAGTATGAAGAGAAAATAGACAAAGAGGTGAAGAAGGCTGCCAAGCGTTTCGGCGACAGCTTCGACGAAGCCAAGTTCCGCGAAACCAACCCGCGCGTGCTGGAGCACCAGCAGAAGCGCGATGAGCTCCACGCCCGCTACACCGCTGCCATGCAGGGCCCCGACCTCGAGGCACTGAAGCAGATCATCCTCGACGAGGAAATCGTCGACCCTATCAGCGGCACCAAGAACTGGACAGACGTCAGACAGTTCAACCTGATGTTCTCCACTGAGTTCGGATCCAACGCCAACGCCACCAACAAGGTGTATCTCCGCCCGGAGACCGCACAGGGCATCTTTGTCAATTTTCTCAACGTGCAGAAAACCACACGCCAAAAGCTGCCGTTCGGCATCGCCCAAATCGGCAAGGCCTTCCGCAACGAGATTGTCGCACGCCAGTTTGTGTTCCGCATGCGCGAGTTTGAACAGATGGAAATGCAGTTCTTCTGCCAGCCCGGCACAGAGATGAAGTGGTTCGAATACTGGAAGAAGGCGCGCCTGGCATGGCACAAGGCCCTGGGCATGGGCGACGACAACTACCGCTACCACGACCACGAGAAGCTGGCCTTCTACGCCAACGCCGCCACCGACATCGAGTTCAAGATGCCGTTCGGCTTCAAGGAGGTGGAGGGCATCCATAGCCGCACCAACTACGACCTCTCGCAGCACGAGGAGTATTCGGGCACAAAAATGCGCTACTTCGACCCCGACACCAACGAGAGCTACGTACCCTACGACGTGGAGACCTCCATCGGTGTCGACCGCATGTTCCTCAGCGTGATGTGCCATGCCTACAAGGAGGAGAAGCTCGACAACGGCACCTCACGCGTGGTGCTCAGCCTGCCGGAGCCTCTGGCCCCCATCAAGTGTGCCGTGCTGCCGCTCGTCAACAAGGACGGACTGCCCGAAAAAGCACAGGAAATCGTGGACAGCCTGAAGTTCCACTTCACCACGCACATCGAGGCTAAAGACTCCATCGGCAAGCGCTACCGCCGACAGGACGCCATCGGCACGCCTTTCTGCGTCACCGTTGACGGACAGACTCTCGAGGACAACACCGTCACCCTGCGCTTCCGCGACTCCATGGAACAGGAGCGCGTGTCAGTCGACAAGCTCCGCGAAATCATCGAGGACCGCGTGAGCATCACCTCCGTACTGAAGAAGCTCAACGAGGCCATCAAGCAGTTCTAACACATCGCGCTACGAATCCTTATTTACAGGCAGAATGAATATGAACAAGACAAGCTTGGACACGGCAAGCAGGAAATGGGCAAAGGCACTCGTTGCCCTGCCGCTCTTCCTCTTCGCCTTCCTGCTGCTGCCCGTCTCTTGCTCCGAGGAGTCTGACGAGGTGGACGAGTACCCCAATTGGGAGAAGACCAACACAGACTACTGGAACAAGCTCTACGCCGAGACAACAGAGCGCATCGCCGCCGGCGACACCAGCTGGAAAATCCTGAAGAAGTGGAGCTTGCCCGACACGACGCATACGGCCAACACGCAGTATGTCGTTGTACACGTGCTCAACGAGGGGACGGGGTCGGGGTCGCCACTCTACACCGACTCGGTACGGGTACACTACACAGGGCGGCTGTTGCCCTCCACGTCCTACAAGAACGGCTACCAGTTTGACACATCTTTCTCCAACGGCTCATCGACCGAGACATCCGCACCGGCGCAGTTCCTCGTCAGCCAGCTCACCGACGGCTTCTCCACAGCCGTGCAGCACATGCACATCGGTGACAAGTGGGAGGTCTACGTGCCCTCCGATCTGGGCTACGGCGACTCCGGCAGCGGCTCTACCATCCCCGGCCATTCGGTACTGATTTTCGAGATCCAACTGGTATCCTACTACCGTGCCGGCACCGACGTGCCCGATTTTCAGGCCAAGCCCCGGTTCTTCGACTAACGATACAAGCACCTGTCACTAAAAGCATCAAGCGGCGTGCCCACTAACGGGCACGCCGCTTGATGCTTTTATCTTCTCCCAGCAAATAGCCTTGCAGCAACAGGGGAGCTTGAACCGGTCTCGCCTATTCCACCTTCGGCTTCAGGCCCTTCAGCCAGCTGCCCTTCCGGATGCGCCAAAGGAAGATGCAGCCGCGAAACGTCAACTCAGCGGCCATAGCGACCCACACACCCCGAAGGCCATAGGTTTGCGAAAAGGCGTAGGCCATCGTCAGACGCACACACCACATGGAGAAGAGACTCATGGCCGCCGGGCGCAACGTGTCGCCTGCAGCCACACACACCGCATAACTGACGATGGCAGCGGCAAAGAACGGCTCGGCAAACGCCTCGATGCGCAACACATCTGCACCCAACTGGCGGATGTCGGCAACGGGCGACAGGAAACCGATCATCTCGGGCGCCAGAATATACATCACCACACCCATGAAGGCCATGACCAGCATGCCCACCCCAATGGCGAGATGGGCAAAGCTCTTGCAGAGATCGCGGCGACCGGCGCCATAGGTCTGTCCGACCAGCGTTGATGCGGCATCGCCCACACCATATCCCGGCATATAGCAGAGGCTCTCGGCGGTAATGGCAAATGAGTTGGCGGCAATGGCCACATTGCCCAGCGGCGCCACAATGAGCGTGCTGACCACCTGAGCCGACCCCATAAGGATATTCTGGACAGCCACAGGCAAACTGACTTTCAATGCATTGCGCACATACGACCACATCCATACAAACGGTGTGCGGTCAAGTCGCAGAGCTATAATCTTGTTCTTGCAGGTGGCCTGCCATGCCATAGGCACCACGGTAACCACATAGGCCGACATCGTGCCGAGAGCCGCCCCCAAGACTCCCATCTTGAGGAGATAGATGAAGAGATAGTTGAACGCCACATCAAGACAGCACATCATGATGCTCAGCGCACTGGGCACGCGCATCTCGCCCGTACTCTTGAGCATGGCGCTCATGAGGTGATAGAGAAACACGGCGGGCAGGGTGAGACTGAATACGAGGAAATAGGACGACGCCTGGGGGGCTATGTCCTCCATGCCACCCAGCCAATAGGGCAACGGCGTGTGGACGATGACACCCACAAGGGCCATCAACACGCTGACCACACCACCACAAACGAGGGCATGGCGAAATACCTGGCGGGCACGCACAAAGTCGTTGGCACCGATGAAATGGGCAACCTGCACCGAAAATCCCAGTGACACCGCACTCAGAATGCTGCCCATGAGCCACGTGGTGGTCTCCACAAGACCGATGGACGCCGACGCAGCGGCACCGAGATGGCCCACCATGGCGGCATCGATGAAAAACATCATCACCGTGGTAATCTGCGCAAGCATGGAAGGGACGCTCAGTTCCACAATGAGTTCAAGCTTCTCGCGGCCCGACAAGTGGGCACCATTGCGAATCTTGGCGAGGAGACGGTCACTTTTCTTATTGCTGGACATGACTGCAAAGGTACTGACAAAACGACAATTGACAAAGACTGCACCCGCTTTTTCGCTTAGCGGATACCACTTGCGACAAGGGAGGCGCAAGAAAACAAGGGCGGCCTCCACATGGGAAACCGCCCTCTGCGTTATATAACCAAATCTCTAATGTTCTATGCTTACCTTAATGTTCCAGCATTCTCTCTCGTTTTCCATCGTGCAACATCCTGAGCTCACGTGTTGTGTTCTGAGTTGTCATTGAGCCATTTCCATGAGACGAACAAAGCCGCATACATGGCCAATATCATTGTCACATTCATTTCCTTCCTCCTTTTCTTCAGTTAATGTCTTTGTCTTCTCCACAAAAGCCGGCTCCCCGGAACGAAGGGTTATCCTGAGCAGACGTAGTCATCACGACTGGTCGCACGTTACCCTCTTGCTATCCGTTCGGTTTCGTATCCTGTACCTTTCAACAATCTTTTGCCCTGGACCAATGCCCGAACGTTACAATCTTTTACCTTCTTGCCAATGCCTTCACTACAATCTTCTACCTACCTTGACTGATACCTACCCTACAATCTTCTACCTTATGAAAACTAAACCTACGTACGGCTTTCTCCTTTCATCCTGTTCTCTCTCAAATTCTCTCTTTATCTCTTGTAACACTCACGTGTTGTCTTTTATCCTTTCGACACTGCAAAGTTAGTGTGATTTCAAAAACGGCGCAATACTTTCCCCCCATTTTTCTGCGAATATCACCTCATTTTTGACATAAATCAAGCAACTGTGTGCGCACACACCTTCCATTATGCAGCGTACGGCATCTTCTTCGGCCATGTATCGTGGATTTTACATCAATTGTCCCCATGTCCTTCTTGTGGTACAAGACTATCTTGGTCGTCATCACCAGAATCACCAAGACAATGATGGAGAGAAGCAATGAAAGTAATACAAGTTTGTGATGACGGACGGTTGTCAAAACACAACAAAGGTAAGGGTCAGAAATAAAAGATTGACAAGGCTCCCAAATTACAGGGTACTATTATGGGGAATGTCGGTGTAAACACAGAAAAGTACCCTATAAATGATGAAAGTACCCTGTAAAAGTACCCTGTAAATAGTTTAGAGTCTTGCAAGTAAGCAATGGTTGAGCCTAAGATTTTGTCCAACTTTATTCAGGTTAGTATGCATTAGTATGTATAAGTGTGGATTGGTACCACATTATCTACTTTTTG
>CAVDNW010000006.1:0-94056 GCA_963610435.1 Oscillospiraceae bacterium
AATGATTTTCTTCGTCGTAAATAAGTATACTCGCCAATTCCCATCTAATCAGATAGTGATAGAAGACAATGGAAACAATATTGCTGAATAGTTACAACTTGTGCAAACATTTAGTAAAAAAATGCTAATTCTTGAAGCATTTTTGCAAATAATCCTGGTTTTTCTTGCCGTTTTTGACAGTTATTGAGGCGATTGTGTGTCTCCATCCCTAACCGCTCAAGGCTCTTGATGGAAATGCAATTTGTCGTATGATTTCTGAAAAAACACGGTGCTGCTGGGGGCTTGTTCTGGAGAGCAACGGAGCGCTTTCATGGCAGCGAAAGCGAGAATCGGAAGCGACAATGACGCTGGCAGACTGGTGGAACGCTTCGAAAGACGGTGAATCATGTTGCGATTGATGGCTCATTGATACACGGTGCGGCACCTATGCAGAGTCGATAAGGCATCTTTCGATGCTTGATACGGCACCTTTCGCAAGAGCAGAAGTGCGAACGGCGTTTGGATTTTCTACTTGTCGTTTGTAACAGATGGAAAATCAGGACTTTGCGTAAAAGCTTGTCAGAATCGTGTATATGCAGACAAGTATATGCTTCGTTGCAAATACGCGATTCTGAGAAGGGCAGTTGTTCGCTATTTTACTTAAGTTTCGGATTGGGAAATTTTGGTGATTATAGCATTGTAGGCAATGTTTACCGGACACCCATAAACGAAAATAGGAGAAAAACGACGTTTTTCTCCTATTCGGTTTCGATGGATTGGCTTTCGGTCAGTGGTGTGTCCTCGGGCCGCTTATTTAGCTCCAATCTCTTGCAAGAGGCGGTCGGCGTGGCCCCAGTGGTCCATGAGGTAGAGCACATAGCGGATGTCTACCGAGATGGTGCGTGCCAGAACCTTGTCGAACATGATGTCGGAAGCGAGGCTGTCCCAGTTGCCGTCGAAGGCCAGTCCGATGAGGCGGCCCTGTCCGTCGAAGAGGGGCGATCCGCTGTTGCCGCCCGTAATGTCGTTGTTGGTGAGCAGACAGAGTTGCATCTTGCCTGTCGTCTTGTCGGCGTAGCGTCCGTAGTTGTCGGCGCTCATGAGCTCATGCATGACAGGCTCGGCCTGGTAGTCGATGACCCCCTTGTCGCCCTGCTTCATCTTTTCGACGATGCTTTCGGCTGTGGTATAGTAGCCTGATGGTTGCCCGCCGATGTTGTATCCGCCCACGCGACCATAGCTCAGACGCATGGTGAAGTTGGCGTCAGAGTAGTGGGGCATGTCCTCCTCCATGCGCAGCTTGGCAGCGCAGAGCATGCGCTCCTGGGTCTTGATGCGCTCGGATGCGTTGCCCATTTGCCCGTAGAGCTTCATGGAGATGTCCTTGAGCTCCTTGCCCAGTTTGACGCCGGGGTCCTTGTCGTAACTTTTCTGGTTGAAATAGATGCGCTTGCCGCTCTTCATGAGCACCGACTTGCTCCAGATGTCATCGACAAAGCGCTGGTAGTCATTGCCGTATTTGGTGGCGATGGTCGTGTAGAAGGCAGGCAGGTTGTGCTGGTCGGCCACGTGCTCTTTGTAGTTCTTCAGAGCTACGGCCAGCACTTCCTTATCGAGACTGGCATCCCACGTCTTCTGGTCGTCGTCGAAGGTCATGTAGCTCTTGCCGGGCTTCTTCTCGTTTTCTACCACGTTGCCCACCCGTTTGCCCTGCATGGCGCGCATGGTGAGTTCGTTGGTTCGGTTGAAGCTCTCGCTGAGCAGCAGCATGTCGTGTGTGGCCGTCGCCTTCTGGGCGTAGAGGGCCTTGAGTGTGTCGAAGTTGAGGCTGTCTTTGAGGTAGCCTGTTGAGTCGACATAAGCCTTGATGCGATATTCGTAGTCGCGCTTCTGCTGGATGAGACCGATGGAGTCGATACACTTGTTCATGCCGATGGAGTTCTTCCAATAGTTGGAGCTGTTGGCGAACTTGGAGTCATACTTGATGCGCACGGCCTCGTCGGCTCTCATGTGGCGCACCATCACATCCTGCTTGACGCCGCGTGCCTGTGCCCTGACGGCGTTGCGCATGTGCATCTCCTCGATGCCGTAGCTCGAGAGGTAGCGCTCGGTCGACCCGGGATATCCCATCGTCATGGCGAAGTCACCGTCCTTGTAGCCCTGTAGCGAGACGGGAGCCCAGTGCTTGGGATGGTAGGGGACGTTGTCCTTGGAGTAGCGGGCTGGTCCGTTGGTCTTCGGGTCGGCGTAGATGCGGAAGACGCTGAAGTCGCACGTCTGGCGCGGCCACATCCAGTTGTCGGTCTCTCCGCCAAACTTACCCATGCTCTTGGGGATGGTGAAGACCAGGCGCAGGTCGTCAAACTGCTGGTAGGTGGTTGCAATCCACTGGTTGCCCTCGTAGAAGGCGTCGATGCTCACGTAGAGCGACGAGTCCTGTGCCTTGGCTTGTTGCGTCATGATGTTCTCGAGCGAGTCGACGGCTGCGGCCTTTCCTTCACGTCCGAGCTTGCTGAAGCCTGCCTTCTCGAGCACCGGTGTCACGTCCTCCTGCTTCACCATGAAGGCCACGAACATGTTGTCGTTTGGCAGCTCTTCACTCTGGTTCTTGGCGTAGAAGCCGTTGAGCATGTAGTCGTGCTCGACGGTGGAGTGGGAACGGATGCTTTCGAAGCCACAATGATGGTTGGTGAAGACCAGTCCGTCGGGGCTGACCACCACGCCCGAGCAGTAGCCGGAAAAATTGACCACGGCGTTCTTCACGGCCTGGTCTCCCTGGTAGAGACTGCCGTAGGGCAGTTGGAAACCGTAGCCGCACATTTGGTCGTAGACCTGTGTGGGCAGGTTGTAGAGCGTCCACATGCCCTCGTCTGCGTGAGCAGGCATGCTTAGGGCCATGGCTGCCAATGCAATGATTTGTTTCAATTTCATGATTGATGGGTTGAAATGATAGGCCTTCTTTCGCCCTGGCGCAGCGTGCGCGAAGAGAAAGTCGGCCGAATAGACACTGCAAAATTACGATTTTTTTGTCTTCTATTGGTACAGTGACAACGGGAAATGTATTAACTTTGTAGCAATAATCAGTTTAGGACAATAAAACAATCAAATTATTTACTCATGACAGCAAAATCTCTTATTCTTACATTGGCGGTAGCCGGTGTGGCGTCGGGTGCCTATGCGCAAGACTATTACGACGTAACATCGGCCTATCTGCTGAACGCCGGTTTCGACCAGCGCTTCACCTATGCGGTCGGCGATACAGGTAATGTGGTGGCCGACAACATCAGCCCCGTCGGTTATTGGGACGTGTTGGCAGTCAAGGTCGGTGTGCTGGGCGTCTGGCAATGGGGCTCGGCAAAGACCCTCGAGGGATTGAGTGTGCCTGCGGCCGGTTTTGGCGGTGCGGCCGGTGGCGGACTGGCTTTCGGCCTGTCGACCACCAGCGGCATTAATATCTTGCAAGACTCCGTGAAACTTCCTGCAGGTGATTACAAGGTGGTGATGGCCGTCTACAATGCTTCCGACAACGAGGAAGTGAGCACCAACTCGTCGGCCTGGCAACCCTACAACACCCGCGATGCCAGCAGGGTAGGCTTTGCCAAGAAAAACTTTGCCGCTCATGAGTGGGACACTGATACCATCTCGTTCACCCTCACGAAGACAGTGGCAGGCCGTATCCGTCTCGGCTTCAGTGCACGCCAGGCCAACCATGCCCTGCCCATCATCGACTGGGTCAAGATTCTGCGTACCACACCGCTCGACGCCTCAGATATGGAGCTGAAACGCGCTGACCTGCAGACGGCCATCAGTGTGGCAACAGCTGCACTGGGAGACGCTACAGGCTCAGACGCCGATGACTACCGGGACGCCATCAGTCAGGCGCAAGCAGTGCTCGACAACACCGATGCCACTTGCGCTGACCTGCTTCAGGCCAACGCCGACCTGCAGGATGCCACCAAGAACTTCAAGTGGATTTCATCGGTCACGGTGGTGACCGACACGCGCTATGCACGCGGAGCCACCATGGCCTTCGGCCGCATGACCACGACGGCCAAGTCCAGCGATGTCAAGGAGCAGGGCTTCGTAATCGGCACACAGGACAAACCCACCGTGGCCGACACCAAGCATACCTCGACGCTCACCAACAATGGCACGATCTACTGCTTCAAGAACCTGCAGCCCGCCACGCAGTATTTCATGCGTGCCTATGTAGAGAACAAGGAGGGTAACGTGGCTTACGGCAACACTATCCGCTTCTACACCATTCCCAAGGGCGACATCAGAGCCACCATACGCGACATCAGCGACGAGGCCATCCGTCAGCGCATCACTTCTGCCGTGAACACGGCGGTCGACGTCTGGAACAACTTGACCGAGATGCAAGATTACAGGCCCAACGTGGGCTATAACTCTGGCACGCCGACAGCCGACTGTTCCTACGGTGGCTATGTGCGAGTGGGTTCCAACACGTCTTACCAGTCGGCCGGAACCATCATGCACGAGTGGCTACACGGTGTGGGAGTCATTCCATGGGCCGACACGCAGTGGAGCGTGGTCGGTGTGCTTCGCGCCGGTAGCCAGGATGTGAGCGGCTCGCAGAAAGGGTCGGGCAACTGGCTCGGCGAGCGCGTCTCGGCAGTGCTCGACTTTTGGGACAACACCACAGGCTCCTTCCTCCACGGCGACTACCAGCACATGTGGCCTTATGGCATCAATGGTGCCAATGAGGACAACCACTCGGATGTGCTCTACTACGGCAACGGCCTGATCTGCCAAGCTCTGGGCGAGGATGGACTGGAGCACACCTACAGTCACTATGCTGAGCCTTATTGGGCCTTCGAACATCAGGAGAATGTGAAGTATTACATCACCAATGAAAAGTCTGAGAATGGCCTCTATACCGCTTATCTCGCTGAGACAGGCACCAACGGCTCGCTGACCATGGTGCGGAAGGCCGCTGACGAGCTTGCAGACAATGACAGCTGCGCATGGTATGTGACCTTCACGCCGGACAACCAGTTCTATCAGTTCCGCAATGCAGCGACAGGACACTACCTCACTTTCGACAACGTCTATTTCAGCGCACAGGAAGTGACACCCGCCGGACAGCAGGACTTCCAGCTCATGAAGGGCCGCGTCGATGTCAGCGAGGACGGCACGCGTGGCTACTGGATCACACGGCATGCAAGCCGCAATCCTTCGACGTTGGCGGCCAGCAACACTGGCATGGTGACACGCAACACTTTCAATCTTGCCAACACTGCCACTGCCCAGCGCTGGGTGATACTTGATGAGGCTCAGATGCGCGTCAAGAACAACGCCGCGTTAGGTATCGAGGCCATTTCCGACCGGCAGACGCAGGACCAGCCCACCGCACGTGAGGGAGTCTACACACTCGACGGCCGCCTTGTGAGCCGCAAGGCTACAGGCGTGAGCCGCCTCGGCCATGGCATCTATATCGTGAACGGAAAGAAAGTGGCCAAGTAAATCCATACACCACAGGAGCCATGTGTAGCTCCCACAATGACAAAGCCGCCCGGCGCATCAGATGCGTCGGGCGGCTTCGTTAGTATGGGCGGCACTATATTTTTGCGTGACCGAAAACGAGCGTGTTCATGCGGTCGGGGGAGAATATCTCTTGCGCCACTTGCATGATACTCTCGGCTGTGATGGCCTCCACCTGCTCGCAGAGCCGGGCGATATCTTTCTCGCGGCCATAGTGTAGGTACTCCCGCCCGAAGTCGAGGGCAAAGTTTTCGCGGTTGTCGCAAGCCACGCCAATCTGCCCCGTCAGTTGTCGTTTGGCCGCGCGAAGCTGGCTTTCGCTCATGGGTGACTGGCAGTAGCGGTCGAGTTCGCGGTGGACGAGTCGCAGACAGTGCGCCACATCGTTGTGGTCGCAGCCGAAATAGGTGCACCACACGCCCGTGTCGCTGTAGCTTACCATGCTGCTCTCTACGGTGTAGACCAAGCCGTTTCGCTCGCGCAAGGCTACGTTGAGACGCGCGTTCATGCCCGGTCCGCCCAGGATGTTGTTGAGCAGGTAAAGGCTCATGCGCCGTGGGTCATGGACATTGTAGCTGCGGCTGCCTACGACCACGTGGGCTTGATGGGTGTCGCGGTCGCTTGTGAAGACATGTCCCCAGGTGGTCGAATCATGCTCTACCTCTTTGTAGACAGTGCTTTCGGCTTCTTCCATATTTGGTCGAATGATAGATTTAGGTAGCAAGATAGCTTCGGCTGCACCCATGTTGGCTTTTTCCATGGCTCGATTGAGGTCACGTACCAGTTGGGCAAACGAGATGTCGCCATAGGCGAAGAATACAGCATTGTCCGGACGATAGTGACATCGTGTGAAGCGCAGGGCATCGGCGGTGGTGAAAGTGCGCACGTGGTTGGCCGTGCCGAGGATGTTGTGGCCCAAAGGGTGACGGTCGAAGATGAGGTTTTCAAACTCGTCGTAAATCAGTTCGGCGGGCGAGTCGTTGTAGCTCTCGATTTCGTCGCAGATGACTTCAACCTCCTTGTCGATTTCGGCCTGCGGATAGGTGGACCCGAATACGATGTCGGTGAGCAGGCTCACGGCGCGTGTCATGTGCGGTTTGAGGATAGCCGCATAGTAGCAGGTGTCCTCTTTGTTGGTGTATGCGTTGAGACTGCCGCCCACTTGTTCCAGGCAGTTGAGGATGCTCCAGGCGCTCCGCCGGGCCGTTCCCTTGAAGGTTACGTGCTCGCAGAAATGGGCCAGTCCCTCGTCACCGGGCTCTTCGTGGCGCGAACCAGCGCCAACCTGAAACCCGCAGTAGACCACAGGTGAGGCTGACGGTAGGTGAATGACGCGGAGCCCGTTGCTGAGTGTGCAAGTGTTATATTTCATTTCAACTGCAAAAATACCCAAAATTGCTTTGAAATGTGCTTGAAATTGTAGAAATTTGCATGCGGATTGTCCTTTCGCCCAGCCTGGTTTATGAAGCTGCGTGCGCAGGACAATGGTTAACGTACATTATCATTATGCGAAAAGTAATAGGAATAGGAGAGACCGTACTAGATATCATCTTCAAGAACGGACAGCCTATCGGAGCTTATCCGGGCGGCTCCGCTTTCAACGCCCTTATCTCGTTGGGACGCTGTGGAGTAGACTGTACCTTTATTGGCGAGGCCGGACACGACCGTGTGGGCGAAAACGTCATTCGTTTTCTAAGAGAGAACGGGGTCGACGCAGACCATGTCAACGTATTCCCCGACTCGAAATCGCCCATCTCACTGGCCTTCCTTAATGAACGAAATGATGCCGAGTACTTATTTTATAAGGACCATCCCCACGACCAGCTCGATTTCGTCTATCCCGACATCCAGCCCGACGACATCGTCATCTTCAGTTCTTTCTATGCCGTCAATCCCGTCATACGTCCGCAGATTGTGGGACTGCTCGACTATGCCAGGGCCCATGGTGCCATCATCTATTATGATGTCAACTATCGTTCGTCGCACCGCAATGAGGTGATGAAGATTACTCCCAACTTTTTGGAGAACCTTGAGTATGCCGACATCGTGCGCGGTAGCCGAGAGGATTTCGATGTGCTCTACAAGATGCAGGATCCCGATAAGGTCTACTCCTCAGAGGTGTCGTTCTATTGCAAGAAGTTCATCTACACCCAGGGCGGCCATCCCGTGGAGGTGCGGGCGGACAATGGACTGAAGCTCAGCTATCCCGTGCCCGAGACCGACACGGTGAGCACCATTGGAGCGGGTGACAATTTCAACGCTGGTTTCATCTATGGCCTGCTGAAGTATGACATCACGCGCGATACGCTCAGCCAGGGACTCACCACTGACCAGTGGAACCACGTGGTGGGTTGCGCCATGGACTTTTCTGCGGATTGCTGCAAGAGTCTCTATAACTACGTCTCCAAGGAGTTTGGCGAGGCACACAAGGGCCTGCGATAAAGGCCAGGAAAGCCATTCTCTTCCATAGCTTGTGAGAAGAAAAATAGGCTCGTGAGTGGGATGCGTTGGCTCCTGTGCAGGAAAACATAGGCTCGTTTGCAGCCATGAATTTTCATCAATGAAGATAGGCCATCCGATCATTTGTGGATCGGATGGCCTTTCTTATATTTGCCAGTGGTCGGCCGTTGCAAAGTTACTTTCGCAAGAGCTTGTCGGTCGTCCCGTCATCATATTTAGCGATGACCAGTCCTTTTGCGTTCTTGCTCATCTGGCGACCGTCCACACCATAGTAGGCTATGATTTTGTGAGCGCTGTCGGTTGTGGCCGAGCTGATGCCGTCTGGGGCCTGGTCACCGTTGAGACGCACCAGCACGCAAGAGGTTGTGGGCATGACGATGCGGTTGCTTGTGAGGGCCACGTTGCCCTCCTTCACCCAGTTGTTGTCTTTGTCGAAATGCCCCACTTCGGCTGATGTGGCATTGAGTGCCGCAGGCAGGGTGAACACGCCGCGCTGGGTGGAAAGCAGAGCTATCTGGTTGGTGGCATGCATTATGGCAATGGCCTGCGTCTTGGTGGCGTCGGGCGTGAAGGCGATGTCGTTGATGCCCTTCTCCGTATTGGTGGAGTTGCCCGCATAATTATAGACATAGAGCCCCGCGCCATGCTTGTGCGTGGCGATGTCCTGGTTGGCAAGGTTCAAGATTTTGTTGCGCTGTCGGGTCTGCATAATGTGTGAGCGCTCCGCCAGCTTGTGCCCGTCGTTGGTGTAGAGGCCATTGCCATCCACAGGACCGAGATTGTAGTAGTCGAACGCCTTGTTGCCAGCCAGTGCCGCCAGTTGATAGATGGGCGAATTGGCGTCTTTGGCGTCGATCTCCATGATCATGCGGAAGTTTTTGCCGTTGGTTCCCAACTGTCCGTTGAGGTTGCCAATGACGCTACCGGCATTGGTTCCGTAGACGTCGATGCCCACGAAGTCTATGTTTGTACCACCGTTTTGTCGCTTGTTCTCATTGGCAGTTGCGCGTTCATTGGTCTCCGACGACACGCAATTGAGGCGCGTCCAAGTGACGTACTTTGAGTTTTTCACTGCCGCTCCCACGTGGTGATAGTAATTGATGATTTCCGCCGATGTGGCCGTGTTGTTGCCGTGTGATCGTGCTTCGTTGCCCAGTTGCACGCCGATGACGGTGTGGGTAGCCCCATTGTTGGCATCCCATAGGGCCACATGGTCCATGATGCGGCCCAACACGTAAGCGTCGCGGTCGCGAAGGTCGTTGTCGCGCCAGTCGAGCGAGTATTCCCACTGTGTGCGGAGCATGTTGTAGTCTGACTTGCCGTTGGCTGAGCACACATAGTCGGGAGTGCGAAGCACCTGCTTGCCGTTGTAGTTCCATAGCCATTGCACACGTCCGCCGCTGCTCCAAGAGAACCACAGCAGTTCCATCTTCATGCCATACTTGTGGCACCAACCCATGTAACGGTCGAGGATGCGCCAGTCGAAGTGGTCCTTTTCGGGTTCCACTTCACGCCAGAATAGGGGCACGCTGAGGGTGTTGAACCCATCATCGGCCGCACGCTTGAAGGCTGCCTCAATCTCATCTTCGCTCCAGCCTTGGTAACCGCGGAGCTTGTCAGGGCGCACTTGTATCTCTGTGCCATAATAAGGCTTGCCGTCCACACGCAGCACGTATTTCTCCGAGCCATTGAGAGAGAGATCCACCTCCGACACCTTGTGACGGATGGGTACTACGGTGTATTGCGAGTTGTAATAGGTCTCGCGGGCGGCGTTGAGTACGTTGCGTGCCGAGTCGGATGGCAGTGAGTTGTCGGCTTTCAGCTTTTGCAGGAAAGCATCAGCTTCGGCGATGGCCTTGTCGAAAGCCGCTGTGCCAGGATAGTCATCGGCCTGTCGCTCAGCCTTGGCCCCACTGAGTGTGCTCTCGAAGAGGGCCAGTTGTGCGGCGCGCTCCGCCAGTAAGTCAAGGCTGGCCTGGTAGTCATCCAAGGCTTTGGCCAAGGCCTTGAGCGCAGCCTGCAACTCGTCGGCCGACGCACTGCCGGACAGACTCTCAGCGTTGCTGATGGCCTGCTTGAGACTACGGGTGTCAGCCTCTTTCGGTGCATTGGCCAGGGTCTTCTTGGCACCAGCCAGGCGAGTGTTGAGCACCTCGCGCAGTGCTGCGACGTCTTGTCCCTTGTATTGCAGGGTGAAAGAGTCGAAGTCGATGGTGGCTCCACCCGTGGCGCAGTCGAGCCCGAAAGTCAGCGTCCCATTGTAGACAAGGCACGACACAGAGTAGCGATCGCCGCTGTTGGAGGCGACGGAAGTCTTGTTGTCATTGGCGAAGAGCGACAGGGAGCCTGTGTAGCCCCAGTTGATGACATCCGCCGATACCACGTATCGTCCTTCGGGCAGGTTGCTGATGGTTTGGTAGGCGCGTCCCTTGATGGCGGAACCCGACCATAGCTGCCAATGGTTTTGGTTGGCGGCGATGGTGATGTTGCCGTTTTTCTTCTCTACTGTGCTGATCTTGGCTTGTGCACCTGTGGTGTTGCTCCAGCCCTTGGTGCCGTCGTCGAAGTTCGGATTCACGATGCGGCTGGTCATGTCTGTCGTCTCGCTGTCTGAGGAGACCGTTTGGGCGGCTGCCTGTTGGCCTGCCGTTGTCAGCACGACAACTGCGGTCAACAGGCAAACTTTTTTCATTCTGCTTGTTTTCATTCGAAAAGGATATAAAAGGTGTTATTTTATGTATTTGAATGTTCGTGAGGCTCCATTGGCATAGTGGAGACGCTCGATGTAGATGCCTCTTTGAGGGGCGGAGTTTGCCCGACGGCCGTCGATGGTATAGAACTCACGGCGCGTCACCCTGTCCTCTGGGGTGCCCCCGATGTCCTCCACGCTTGCCAGACTGACTTCCCGGCCCACAAGGTCAAGCTCGGCCAGAGAGGCGTAAGCTGATGGGCAGCTGAGAGCCAGTAACAATAGTAATAAGATGTGTTTCATGGCAGTTGGATTGTTTTGCTATTCTGTTTGTTGCCGCAAAATTATTCATTTGAAGTCGTGCAATGCGTTACTTTTCATTCAAAGAAGGGTACAAATCCTTCAATCATCCACATCATGGTGACGATTTTGTCATTCAGTGTAACAAATCGTTTGGCCTCGCATGCTTTTCAGTTCGTTTTGGGAGGAAAAACTTTGCAAGATGATTTTAAATTCTTAATTTTGCCTTGAAAGACAATCAGCAACCTATGAATCATACACACCAATCTAAGTATTTGTTTTTTCTTTTATTGCTGGCGATTGACTTGTTATGGCCTACAGCCTCTATGCGTGCCCTTCCCCATCGTCTGGGACAGACATTCACTATAGGCGATGGCTTGTCGAATGGGTTTGTGGCAGACATAGACCTGGATGGCCACGGCTTTGTTTGGGCGGCAACTGAGTCGGGGCTTAATTGTTTGGCGGGAGGCAAGGCCACAACGTTCAAGACGACCAATTCGGATTTGCGGACAGACGAGCTGGTGGGAGTGCACTATCATGCCAAGAGCAACACGGTGTGGGTCATTGGGAAAAATGGAATGCTTGACGTGTTCCATTGCACCACCCGGCGCTTCTCACGTCCATTGCTTGATGGAAAAATGCCGACCGACATCGTTGCGGTCGGCACAGCGTCTGACGGGGGATTGTGGCTGGCACACTATGGGGGAGAGGTGCATCACCTGGACCCTCTGACAGGGAAGTCGTGGCGGGTGCCCCGCTCGAGACTGCCAAGGATACGCGATGGCGTGAGGACGGTGGCCGAGGACGGTAAGGGAAGCCTCTACATAGGGCTGCGTATGGAAGGGTTGCTCGTCTATGACCTCCGCACACACAAGGTCAGGCAATACACGCATAAGACGGGCACCCCGCAGGGGTTGCCGGGTAACAATGTTCGATGTGTGTTTGTGGACCACAAAGGTCGTGTGTGGTTGGGCACGAATGGCGGGTTGGCGCTGTTTGACCTGTTGAAGGGACGGTTTAAAACATTCCGCCATGAAATGGGCAATGTGAATAGTCTGGCTGGCGATAATGTTCATCATGTGAACGAGACAAGGGGGCATGTCTTGCTGGTTGCTTCCGATATCGGAGGAGTTAGCACGCTCGATTTGAACCGCTTCGATGAATTTCATGACAAGGTTGTGTTTGGAAGATTGACCCAAGATGGCGGGCAACTGTCATCGAATCATGTGAGGAACGCCGTGGAGGATGCTTTTGGGAACCTCTGGGTGGCCAACTACGCTTTAGGTGTTGATTTCTTGCCTCATCGACAGCAAGTATTCAGTTTGCTTTCGCTCAATGGCAAACCCTTGACGGGAGTGACTGGGTTGTTTTGTGACGGTCATGGGAGGCTGTGGGTCAACCAAGACAACTGGGTGACCGTGCTCTTGAAGAACGGTGGCTATCGGCAGTTTGACATATCCCCGCACATTGACAATTCAGCGGCAGTAATCTATAGCTTTTGTGAGGACCCAACTGGTAATGTATGGATGGGAACCAGTGATAATGGCGTGCTGAAGCTAAATCCAGTGACAGGACAAATGGTTTGCATCCCCCAAACGCGGGGAATGGATGTAATCGCCCTTTTCGCAGGGCGTGACGGCAAGGTGTGGATGGGTACGGAAAAGGGTGTCTATGTGGCGGAGCATGGAGAGGTGAGACGAGAGGAGGCCATCAATCGGCTGATTGGTACAGATGCGTTCCCCAGCAACTTTTGCGAGGATCGACTCGGGAGGTTGTGGGTAGGGACGCTGGTCAAAGGCGTCATGGTGCTGTCGAAAGATCATCGTCGTGTCACGAGGTTGAAAGGGTTACCATCGAGTTCGGTCAATCAAATCATTCAATCAGCTGACGGGACAATATGGATTGCGACACACAAAGGTCTGGCCTGTGTGAGCGACGTGAAACGTCTGGGCAACGTCAAAGTGTATGACATCAAGCAAGGACTTGCCGACAATTTCGTTAGTGCTATCGCTGAAGGACAGGATGAAAGTTTGTGGATGAGTCTCCATGCTGGGCTTTCGCGGTTTGACAAAAAGGCGCAACGCTTTTCTAACTACAGCTTTAGCAGTGGATTGCCCATGGGCAACTTCGTAGTTGCCTCCGTGGCAAGCATGCCAAGTGGTTTGTTGCTCTTTGGTTCGCCTGGAGGCGTGTGTGAATTTAGACCATCTTCGTTTGCGAGTGAAGGAAAAGTTTCTCCTTTAGCAATGATTGATTGTGAACGGTTGACTGGGGAAAACAATCCTGCCGGTAGGCATCTTGTGGAACCCGACGCACAAGGGGGGCTACGGCTTCGTCATGATGAGAATAGCATCATACTGCGCTTCACAGTGTCAGACTACTCGCAAAAGGGTGATGTGGAATATGTGTACTGCATGAAGGGACTGGATGACCAATGGTATGATACGGAAGATAAGAACAGTGTTACTTTCCGCAACCTCGCGCCAGGGAGCTATACTTTCTGTGTGAGAGCCAAGTTGCGTGGGCAAGACTGGAAGACTGCAACAATGGCTGAGGCGTCTATAGTTGTGTCGCCTCCCTTGTGGCTTACGTGGTGGGCGAAAGTGGTTTACGGATTGTTGGTCGCGGCCATTGTGGCTTATGTCTTTTATTCTTACCGGCAACGGTTGCTCTTAAACGTTTCTTTGGAAAAGGAGCGTTGGGAAGGAAAACAACGACAGGCGTTGGTGGATGAGCGTGTGCGATTCTTTACCAACATCACTCATGAGCTGCGAACGCCGTTGACGCTCATCATTGGTCCCTTGGAAGACTTAATAAGTGATGGCAAGTTGCCGCAAATGTTTTTCGGAAAAGTAACCCATATTCATGCTTGCGCACTAAGGTTGCTCAGCCTTGTCAACGGTATTTTGGAGTTTCAGAAAGTGGAAACGGAGCATCGTAGGCTCTCTGTGGTGTGCGGAGACTTAGCGGCCTTGGTTAGAAGTCTTGGAGTCAGGTACCGTGATTTGAATCGCAACGAGATGATAAAAGTGGACGTGAAAGTACCCGAGTCGCCGATTTGTGCTTGTTTTGATCCCGACATTATCACAACAGTTGTGGACAATTTCATGTCAAATGCCTTGAAGTATACACCGAGCGGAACTGTCGTGCTGGAACTGGCTGTTGAAGGCCATGAGGGGATGATCCGGGTAAGTGACACCGGAAGAGGCATCAGCCAGGAGGCGCTTCCTCATGTATTTGACCGCTACTATCAAGCAGGAGGCGTAGGCCAGGCCCCAGGCACTGGTATTGGGCTGGCACTTGTGAAATCGTTGGCCGAACTGCATGATGCCAAGCTGTCAGCACGTAGTGAGGAGGGAAAAGGGGCGACCTTCTGTTTTGCCATTTCGTTGGACAGGGGCTATCCTGATGCTTTGCATGAGTCAGAGGAAACTATATCCACCCAAAGCGAAGCTAATGATCAGGAAAGTGCAACTGACAAGAACTGCGATGAACGCGAACTGATTCTTGTGGTGGAGGACCATCAGGCAGTGCGGCAATACATTGTGGAGTCTTTGCATGATGAATATCGAATTGTTGAGGCTCACCAAGGAAAGGATGGCCTGGATATGGCGTTGAAGATGAGTCCCGACTTGATTGTGAGTGACGTGATGATGCCCGAGATGGACGGCGTGGAGATGACGCGCCTGTTGAAGGCGGACATGAGAACAAGCCATATTCCAGTGGTGTTGTTGACGGCCAAGACAAGTCCGATTGACCAGGAGAATGGTTATGACAGTGGTGCCGACTCCTATCTCACGAAACCGTTCAGCTCCCGTTTGTTGAGAAGTAGAGTGAAAAACATTTTGGAGGGAAGGCGCCGATTGGCGGCCTTTGTTTTAGACCGCATGGAAGGGACAGAGGTGGATGTTGAGAAGGATGAGAGTCAGAAAGCGCAGAGTCCTGTGACTAAGACGATGGAGCTAAATCCTCTTGACAAAGAATTCTTATCCAAACTGGACCATTTGATAGAGGAAAACCTGGGAGGACCTGACATGGACATGTCGTTCTTTACGGACCGGATGGCCATGAGCCATTCTACCTTTTACCGCAAGGTGAAGGCACTCACGGGCATTGGGGCCAATGAATATGTGAGGAAAATCAAATTAAAACGTGGCATGGAGTATCTGAAGTCGGGTCGGTATAATGTCAATGAGGTGGCATCGCTTACTGGCTTCAATAGCCCAGGATACTTCAGAAAGTGTTTTCGCAAGGAGTTTGGCGTTTTGCCTTCAGAAGTATTGAAGGTCCCTGATATGAGTAAATAAAAGCCACAGCGTGTTGTCCATCGGGTGGATGGACAACACGCTGTGGCTTGACGTCTTCTTTTTCTGTTGTCAGAGATTACACGAAGCTGATGATGCCCTGCACCTTATTGTCGTGGTCGTCACTGTCTTTCTTGTCATCGTTACCGCTTGACTGGCTGCGAATGTCCTCCAGCATTTGGCGGGTGCGCTTGTAGGTCGGCGTATCTTCTACCTTGAGGATGACGTCTTCGTTGTCGAGATCCTTCTGTGAGAAGATGAAGATATGCGGGCGGCGCTTGTACTGCGGGTTGTTGGTGTCGTCGCTGTAGTAGTGGTTGCGTCGGTTCTGACGTTCGGCCTGCTTGTCCTCTTCGGCTGCTTGTCGCTTGATTTCTTCGATGGTTCGCCGATTGCGGTCTTCTGTAGGCTCCACGTCTTCCACACCGAATCCTGTGGCGAGGATGGTAACTTTTACCTTCTTGCCGAGTTCCGGGTCGAGGGCAAGGCCCCACTTGATTTCGAAGTCAGCGCCAAACTTCGACATGAATTCACTGACATAGTTCATCTCTTCCATCCTGAGGCCGTTGTTATCCTCGTTCTTTCCGTTGGAGAAGGCGATGGAGAGAAGGATCTTCTTGGAGTTGAAGACGTCGTTGTCGTTGAGTAGGGGAGAGTTCAAAGCGTCGTCGATGGCCATCTTTACACGCTCCTCGCCCTCGCCGAATCCCGTGCTCATGATTGCCACGCCACCGTCTTTGAGCACCGTCTTGACATCGTTGAAGTCGAGGTTGATAAGTCCGTGGGTAGTGATGATCTCCGCAATGCTCTTTGCAGCAACGCTCAGCGTGTCATCGGCTTTGCCAAAAGCGTCGAGGATGTTGAGCCCCGGATAAATCTCTCGCAGACGTTCGTTGTTGATGACCAGCAGGGCATCGACGTGCTTGGCCATCTCCTCCACACCGTCGAGTGCCTGGTCGATTTTCCTTGGGCCCTCAAACTTGAACGGTATGGTAACGATACCAACGGTGAGAATGTCCATGTCCTTGCTTATTTGGGCCACAACCGGTGCTGCGCCCGTACCGGTGCCGCCGCCCATGCCAGCAGTGATGAACGCCATTTTGGTGCCGTCGTCCAGCATATGACGTATGTCCTCAGTGCTTTCCATGGCTGCCTGTCGTGCTCGCTCAGGGCGGTTGCCAGCCCCCAGTCCCTCCTTTCCGAGCTGCAGATGCACGGGTACGGGGCTGTCGTTGAGTGCTTGTGCATCGGTGTTGCAGAGCACAAATGTCACGTCGTGGATGCCTTCGCGGTACATGTGGTTGACTGCATTGCCACCACCGCCACCGACACCAATCACTTTGATGATGCTGTTACCTTTGCAGGGATCGCCAAACTCGAGCAACGAAGGGCGGTTGCAGTCGGTCAATTGCTGGTTGTTATCTTTGTCTGCCATAATGGTCTTGCTGTTTGTTGTCTATTTGATGCTGCTTGTTGTTATTGGGATGTCAGAGAGTTTTTTTATTTTTCCTCCTCCTCCTCCTCGATCATGTTCCCGACAAATTTTTTGAAGGCGCGCCATGCCTTTCGGGGCGCAGAGTTCTCGCGCTTCTTGCGACGTTCCTCCTCCTCGGCTGCTGCTGCGGCTTGCGCTTCGGCTCGCTCTTTCTCTTCCGCTGCCTTGCGTGCCGCCTCGCGAGCGGCTTCTTCAGCCGCCTTTTCTGCTTCGGTCAGTACTTTTCCAGTGCCGGTTCCGTCCATGGGCTTCGGCTTGCGGGGGTCGGCTGCAGCCTGTCCCTTGTTTTCGTTGCCGTTTGTAAACAGGTCATTCGTAATGGGGTCGCCAGCACAATTCATGTCACCCTTGGCAAGAAGGCTAAGGATAGTGCACATTGTACCGTCCTTGGTGTTTATGGATGTGTTGTTAGGGTGTATGGTCTGTGTGACGAACTTGGTTATTCTGATCTTCGTAACGCGGGTATGGTTGCGGAAGGCGCGGTCGATGTTCTTCATGTTTGAACCGCCGCCTGTGAGGATGATGCCGCCCAGCAGCTTGTCTTGGTACTCCACTGGTACCTGGCACCAGGCATTCTCCACTATCTCCTGGACACGCGCCTCGACAATTTCCACAAACTTTCGCTGGTCGATATTGCGGTCGCTGTCTATCGGATAGACCTTGTTTGCGTCTATCTCGTTGGTTTCGGTGTATGCCGATGCATAGTTCAACTTCATCTTCTCCGCCTCTTTTTCTTCCATTTGCAGGCTGGCGATGTCCTTTGTGATGTTGTTACTTCCCAACGGTATAACCGTGAGGTTGCGGAGAATCATCTTATAGTATACTGCTACGGTTGTGGTGTCGGCACCCAGATCGACTAGCACACAGCCGCCGCGCTTCTCTGCATCAGTGAGTACGCTGTCGGCCAAAGCCAGAGGGGAAAGGTACATTTCGGCGATGGCTATGCCGGCGTTGTCGAAACACTGGTTGATGTTGCGGTAGAACGACTTGCGCCAAAGGATGTTGAGGAAGTTGCCTTCGATGCGTGAGCACTGTATGCCCACTGGATCGAGTTGGTACTGGTTGTCAACTTTATACTCCAGTGTGGCAGCATCCAGGATTTCCAGGTCGGGATAGAGCATGCTTCGGTTGGCATCCATCAGTTCGTTGATCATGTCTTGCGTGATGATGGTGCCGTTAGGAAGATCCTTTACGTTGGTGTTTTTTGCGCTGCGGATGGATTGTCCGCCAACGCCCACATAAACTTTGGAAATCTTCGTTTTCAGTGTGCGTTCCAGCTTGGATATAATGTTGGCCAGCGCTTGCGCTGTCTTGTCCATATTGTATACCACGCCATTCCGGATGCATGACGTGGAGTCTTCTTTGACCACGGCAAGCACGTTGATGCTGCCATCGAGGTTTTTCCTGCCCGCGATACCGGTCATCTTCGATGAGCCCAGTTCAATAGCTACTGTAAATTCTGCCATAGATCTATGATAATTATCAATTCAAATTTCGTTTCTTGCAAATAATCTGATTGTCAAACTCCACATTGATGTAGGAGTATTTGTTCCATCCCGCTTGTGACAAGCCGTACTTGTAGAATTTCTCCATACGGTCAAGCTTGGTGTTAACGTAGTCGCTCACCAGTTTCTTGCGGTCGTTGGTGTAGGATGTCTGCGGTAGTTGTCCGATGTAGATGATGTGGTTGCCCACGCGGGGGACAAGCTCAATGCCACAGTCGGGCAGCACGTTGATCTGCTCAATCTGGTTTTTCCAAAAGTCGCTGGCCATCAGAGTGCTGCCTACGTGAGCCACGTAGTTGTGCGCAAACCACTTGCTGATATGACCAGTGGCTATGATGAGGTCGCTGGTGTAATGCGAGTTGGGCATGATGCGGTTGTCGTCATCCAAGTAGTAGTCGTCTCCATTGGCTGCCTTGATACGCAGGGTTGGCATGCGTTGCGTCAGGCTGATGTGCACCGTGCCGTCCTGTGTCTTGTAGCACTGGGTCGTCTTCACAAAAGGGCTTTGCAACAGAGTTTCTTCGATGGCGCGTGCGCTGATGTCTTTCATCCGCTTGTTGAGCGGATAGAGATTTCCCTTTTGCAGTCGTTCTTTGATATCGGAAGCAGAGATGAAGCCGTTGGTCGTCTCGTCCTGAATGTCGATGCTCACCTTCTGACACACCGGAGTCTCCTCTTTCGGCTTGTCGAAGTAGGCAAACGCCATAACGATGTAAGCTCCAAGGGCTACATCAAGAGTTATCAAGAGGGTCTTCTTCCAGTTGAAACGCATGGTGGATGGTGATTTGTTTTTTTTGTTCTCTTCGGATTAGCTCTGACCAGTTAGGTGTCCGGGAATATGCATGTTTTTAATCGACAGTCTTGTCCTTCTCTTCGATAATCTTGGCAATCTGCGGCACATAGTTGTCCAGGTCGCCTGCGCCCAGAGTGATGAGCACGTCGAAATCGCGGCTTTTCACCAGACTGAGCACGTCATCCTTTTGGATCAGGCTCTTCTCTATGCCGGGCTTCAGATTGTCGTAGATGAGGTTGGAGGTCACTCCGGGAATGGGCTTTTCCCTTGCCGGGTAAATCTCTGTGAGTATAACCTCATCGAAATGGCTCAGCGCATCGGCAAAGTCCTGGTAGAAATCGTGGGTACGACTGTACAGGTGCGGCTGGAAGATAACTGTAATCTTGCGGTCAGGATAAATCTCCTTGAGGCTCTTGGCACTCTGAAGGATTTCCTTTGGATGATGCGCATAGTCGGACAACAATACGTGACGGCTGTTGCGTATCTTGAAGTCGAACCTTCGGTCTACGCCGTGATACGTCTCCATGCCGTAGCGAAGCTCACTTGCCGTGCATCCGTTGAGCTGTGCCATAGCCATGGCAGCGATGCCGTTCTCGATGTTGATGGGGACGGGTTGGCCCAGGCGGATATTCTTCACGTTCTCGATGGGCGATACAAAGTCGAAGGTAATCTCACCGTTTTCAATCTTGATGTTCTCAGCGTGGAAGTCGCCTTTGCCGCGACTGTAGGTGTAGGTCTTGACACCTTCCTGTACGTTGGCCTTCATCTCCAGGTCTGTGTGGATAATCAGTGCGCCGCCCGGCTGAATCAGTTCCGTGTAATGGTGGAAGCTCTCTAAGTAAGCCTCCTTTGTGCCATAGATGTCCAAGTGGTCGGGGTCGGTGGATGTGATGACGCTCATCCATGGTCTCAGCCAGTGGAACGAACGGTCAAACTCATCGGCCTCGATGACCACATAGTCGCTGGTGTCTGAAAGGATGTAGTTGGTGCCGTAGTTCTTGGAGATGCCCCCGAGGAAAGCGTTGCAGTCCACGTGGCTCTGGTGCATGATGTGTGCACACATGGTAGACGTGGTAGTTTTGCCGTGTGTGCCCGCCACGCACAGTCCTTTGTGTGTGCGGGTCAGTGCTCCGAGCACTTGGGCGCGCTTCTCTATCACGAAGTTTCCCTCTTGGAAGAATTGAAGTTCCTTGTGTTCTGCGGGAATGGCGGGTGTATAGACAACCAGGCACGAAGCCTTGTCACGGCAGGCATGGGGTATTTCGTCCACGTTTTCCTCATAATGAATTAGCATGCCCTCTTTCTCCAGCCGGCGTGTGAGCTCAGATGGTGTGCGGTCATAACCTGCCACCACGAGGCCACGGTGTATGAAATAGCGGGCGATGGCGCTCATGCCGATGCCGCCTGCACCTATAAAGTATACTGCCTTGATGTCTTTCAGTTCCATTGTCTTACGTTTATCACGATTTGAATGTCTCGTTTTTTCCTGTCTTTCATTGTTTGCTTCAGACGTTCTGGTAGCTTGTTTGGCAACCTTCTGCCTGCAAGTGTTTCGTTCTCTCAGCTGTTTGGATGAGTCCGTTAATCGTTTTTCCAAGCCAGTTTTATCACTTCGTCGGCGATGACATCGGCAGAATCTTTTAGTCCGAGTTTCTTGATGTTTTCGCTGAGCGAAGCCAGCTTCTGGTCGTTTGTCACAGTTTGGAGTGCCGTGTGCAGCAATGTCTGGGGTGCTTCTGCATCCTTGACGTAGATGGCTGCGTCTTTGTTGACCAAGGCCATGGCGTTTTTCGTCTGATGGTCTTCTGCCACATTGGGGCTTGGCACCAGAACGACCGGCTTGCCGATGAGGCAAAACTCGCTGATGGAGCTTGCTCCGGCACGGCTGATGACGAGGTCTGCGGCCTTGTAGGCAGCACCCATATCGCTGATGAAGTCGAGTACCTTGAGGTTGGGGATGTCTCCGAAGTCCTTGACGGCTTGGTTCATTTCCTCATTATAGTATTTTCCTGTCTGCCAGATAAACTGCACGTTGGCATCTTTCACCTCTTCGAGATGTTGCTTCATGCTCTCGTTTATGGTGCGCGCCCCGAGACTTCCGCCTACGAGCAGGACCGTCTTTTTGTCGGGTGCCAGGCCGAAGCTCTTGCGCGCTTCCTCTTTGGACATCTCGTTGTTGAGGACATTTTGCCTGACGGGATTGCCTGTCTTGACTATTTTTTCCGCTGGGAAGAAACGCTCCATGCCGTCGTATGCCACACAAATCTTGCTAGCTTTCTTGGCTAATATCTTGTTGGTGACACCGGCGTAGCTGTTCTGCTCCTGTATGAGGCAGGGTATGTCTTTCTTTGCGCAGACGTTGAGTGTTGGCCCGCTGGCATATCCGCCCACTCCGACAGCTGCCATGGGCTTGAACTCCCGGACAATCTTTTTGGCTATATGCTGGCTTCTCCAAATTTTGAACAGGACCGCAATGTTCTTCAGCAGGTGCTTGCGGTCGAAGCCGCAGATGGGCAACCCCTTGATCTCATAGCCTGCTGCCGGCACTCGGTGCATCTCCATGCGTCCAAGAGCTCCGACAAACAGTATTTTGGCTTCAGGATGTTTGGCCTTGATGGCATTGGCGATGGATATGGCGGGGAAGATATGTCCGCCTGTTCCCCCTCCGCTGATGATGATTCTTAACTCCTTGTCCATAATTTCTTATTTTTGCAAAAGTAATCAAAATTTCCCACTTTTGATCATTTTCATCTTAATTTCTTGGTAGCCCTATTTTTCGTTTCCAGTCTGCCCTTCTTCCCGGATTGTCGAGTCATCAGAAGTTAGGCGACCGCGGTTGACATCTCGCCTTTGGCCACCTTGTCATCCTTAGTCTTTTTGGCTGTGCGGCTTATGCTGAGGATGATGCCGATGTACACGCTGTTGACCAGAGTTGAGGTGCCGCCCTTGCTGATTAGAGGCAACGGTTGTCCGGTGACGGGCACCAGACCGACGGCCACGCACATGTTGAAAAAGGCTTGCACGACTAGCAAGAGGGCCAGTCCCATGGCGAGAAACGCCGGGAAGTTGTTCTCGCAACGGTTGGCGATTCGTCCAGTCCTGAAGAGCAGTATGATGTAGAGCATGGCAACGCCGAATGCTCCCCCTATGCCAGTCTCTTCGATGATGATGGCGTAGATGAAATCAGAGAAGGCCTGTGCGAGGAAATCACGCTGTACGGAGTTGCCTGGTCCCTTTCCTATGATGTTGCTGGTGGCGATGGCTATGTTGGCGTGTGCCTCTTGTGCTCCCTTGTCGAGATCTACCTTCTCTGGCGGTACATCTTTAGAATCGATGAACTTGTCTATTCTCGATTTCCATGTGTCGAGTCGGTGCAACAGTCCCTTGTGTCCCTTTTTAGTCTCCGTACTGACTGTCTGTCCGTTGGCAGTTTTTTGTTCGGTCAGGTTTTGGGCGGTCTCCTCTTTGCCTGTATCCTCACCTACAAACATGACGAGTGACACGGCAAGGGTAATCAAAGCGACCACCGTCAGCACCAGTCGGCCGATCTGTCGACCCGGTACTCGCCCGATGATCATCATGAAGAAGATTACCGTACAGAGCAGAGCCGCCGTTGACAAGTTCTCTGCACCAATCAGTGTGAGGAACGGCAGGGCAATCCAGAAGATGTATTTCATGGCTTTCCGGTCGGCCCCGTTGTCAGTTTGCATGGCACTCAGAATCTGTGCGGTCATCAGAACCAATGCTCCTTTGGCCAGCTCTGAGGGTTGGAATTGTATGCCTAATATGGGTATCCATCGATTGGCCCCGTTGGTGGTTTGTCCCGCAATGAGCACCCAAATGAGCAAAATGCCGGTAAACAACAGTAAGACGGGTGTCACGATCTTGAAATATTTGCAACTGATATTGAGCGTGATGACCATTAGTCCGAACCCGAATACGATGATGGCGATGTGCTTGATGATGGGTGCCAGGTAGTTCCCACCCTTGTAGGTCAGCTCTGAGGAGGCCGAGAAGACCTCCACGATGCTGATGATGCAAAGGAAGAAATAGACCATCCAGATGACCTTGTCACCTTTGAATATATTGGATAACTTTTTGTTCATTTCCTAATTGTAGCTGCGTGGCTGGCAGAAGTGCCGCCCTTTGGCTATAAGCTTCTTACGAGTGTCTTGAATTGCTCGCCCCGATCCTCCATGTTCTTGAAGAGGTCGAAGCTGGCACAGCAGGGCGACAGCAGCACGGTGTCGCCAGTTTGGGCCATGTCATAGCATGCCTTCACGCAATCGTTCATGCTGTGTGTGTCGCGTACAGGGATACCCAGTGAATCGAAGGCATTGTGCAGCTTGGTGTTGTCTGCTCCGAGATAAACCAGTCCTCTGCACTTTTTCTTTATCAGGTCTTTGATCTCGTTGTAGTCGTTGCCTTTGTCCTTGCCACCGATGATGAGCACCACGGGAGTCTTCATGCTTTCAAGAGCATACCAGCAGGCATCCACGTTGGTCGCTTTCGAGTCGTTGACGTAGTGTACTCCACGCACATCACACACCTTTTCCAGCCGGTGCTCCACACCGGGGAAATCGCTGAGGCTTTTGCGAATGATTTCCTTCTTGATGCCGGTGATATTCGAGGCCAGTCCAGCCGCCAGCGAGTTGTAGATGTTGTGTTTGCCGGTGAGCGACAGTTCCTCCTGTTCCATGTTGAATGGAGTGGGGAACTCCAGCTTGTACTGTCCCTCCTCGATGTATGCGATGGATCCGTCTTCCTTCAGTTCCGAGAACGGGCAAGCTACGGCCTTGATGTCATATTTCTTGAGTTCCTCCTTGATGACGGGGTCGTCGTTCCAGTAGATGAAGCTGTCCTCAGCCGTCTGGTTCTGTGTGATGCGCATCTTGGCCGCCGCATAGTTTTCGAACTTGTAGTCGTAGCGGTCGAGGTGGTCGGGTGTGATATTGAGCAGGATGGCAATGTTGGCGCGGAAGTCGTACATGTTGTCGAGCTGGAATGAGCTCAGCTCGATGATGTAGTATTCGTGCGGATCCTCGGCCACTTGCAAGGCCAGGCTCCGCCCAATGTTTCCGGCCAGACCAGCGTCATACCCGGCCGCCTTGAAAATATGGTAGATGAGCGAGGTTGTGGTGGTCTTGCCGTTGGATCCTGTGATGCAGATCATTTTCGAGTGAGTGTAGCGTCCGGCAAACTCTATCTCGCTGATGATGTGTGTGCCCTGCTCCGTGAGCTTTTTGACCATGGGCGCTTCCTTGGGTATGCCGGGGCTTTTGATGATCTCGTCGGCGTTGAGGATCAGTTCCTCGCTATGGTGCCCCTCTTCCCACGCGATGTGGTGGTCATCGAGCACCTTTTTGTATCTGTCGTTGATCTTCGACATGTCAGACACAAACACGTCGAATCCTTTTTGCTTGGCCAGTACGGCTGCTCCTGCGCCGCTTTCTCCAGCTCCCAAAACTACAATTCTTTTCATGGATTTTCTTTTAACGATTGTTGTTGTGTGGAGATGTCGCCCGCCTTCCTGCGGGTTGTCCGTGGTCTCCTGTTGTGTGCGTTTCTGACCGTTCCGGTCCACCCTTTTGCTTTTATCGGATCTTCAGAGTGATGATGGTCAGTGCAGCGAGGATGATGGTGATAATCCAGAAACGGATGGTGATTTTCGACTCGTGCTTGGCTGCGTGAGGTGCCTTGATGAGATATTTGCATTCCGGATCCAGCTGGTCGTCGGTCACGCGGAAATTGTCGTGGATGGGTGTGCGCTTGAAGATGCGCTGCTTCACGCCCTTGTGTTTGCCGAGCTTGTAGTACCATACCTGGAAGATGACACTGAGACTTTCCACAAAGAACACGCCGCAGAGTATGGGCAGCATGAGTTCCTTGTGTATGATGATGGCTCCCACGCCAATGATGCCGCCGATGGTGAGCGACCCTGTGTCACCCATGAACACCTGTGCGGGATAGGCGTTGTACCACAGGAAGCCGATGAGCGCTCCCACGAAGGCACACATGAAGACCACCAGCTCTTGCGAGCCTGGTATGTACATGATGTTGAGATAGGCCGCAAATTCCATGTGCGAGCTCACATAGGCCAGTATGCCGAGTGCCACACCGATGATGGCGGAATTGCCGGCACACATGCCGTCCATGCCATCGTTGAGGTTGGCCCCGTTGCTGACGGCTGTCACGACGAAGATGGTCATGATGACGAACAGTATCCACCCGGCCGCCGACTTGTATTTGCCGCAGAATGACATGATCTGTGAGTAGTCGAGGTTGTGTCCCTTGACAAACGGAATGGTTGTTTTGAGCGACTTCTCTGCCTCTGTGCTGTGCCTGACCATCATCTCCTGTCCGTTCTGCCTTTCGGAGGTGAGGTTCTCGTTCATCTTGACATCCGGTGATGTCCAAAGCACTAGTCCGACGATGAGACCGATGGACACTTGTCCGACGATTTTGTATTTGCCCTTCAGACCCTCCTTGTTACGACGGAAAATCTTGATGAAATCGTCCATGCCTCCGAGAAATCCCAGCCAGAGGGTGGTGATGATCATGAGGATGAGGTATATGTTCCTCAATCGTCCGAGTAGCAGCACGGGGATGAGTATTGCCACGATGATGATGATGCCGCCCATTGAGGGCACCCCGATTTTCTTCACGCCAAACGGGTCGATACTGGCATCGCGCTGCGTCTCTGTAATCTGTTTGCTCTTGAGATACTTGATGAATTTCTCGCCAAACCATGTCGAGATGACCAACGACAGGATGAGCGCCAACAGCGCGCGGAAGGAGATGTATCCCCACATGCCCGAGCCGCTGATGCCAAACTGTTCCAGAAATCTGAAAAGATAGTATAACATTGGTTGTTGTTTTTATCTGTGAATAAGGTGGTCGGCTGGCGTGCGTCTAGTACGTTGGCCGTCTGTAGTCCTTGGGTCCTTAGGCACCGAAAATCTCGTGGAGCACCTCTTTGTCGTCGAAGTGGTGCTTGACGCCCTTGACCTCCTGGTAGTTTTCGTGTCCCTTGCCTGCCACCAGCACCACGTCGTCTTTCTGTGCCATCATGCAGGCGGTCTTGATGGCCTCCTTGCGGTCGACGATGGTCAGCACCTTCTTCATCTGCTCCTTGTTGAGTCCGGCCACCATGTCATCGATGATGGCTTGCGGGTCCTCGAAGCGTGGGTTGTCGCTGGTGATGATTACCTTGTCAGACTGCTTTACGGCCTCCTGTGCCATAAGCGGGCGCTTGCCGTGGTCGCGGTTGCCGCCTGCTCCGCAGACGGTGATGACGTGTCCCTTGCCGTTGAGTACCTCATGGATCGACGACAGTACGTTGGCCAGGGCGTCAGGCGTGTGTGCGTAGTCGACGATGGCTGTGCAGCCGTCTGGTGACTGCACGGGCTCCAGACGACCGCTGACGCTGTGCAGGGTGGAGAGCACCACGAGGATGTCCTCGGGCTCCTTGCCCAGCATGCGGGCGGCGCCATAGACGGCCAGCAGGTTGCTGACGTTGAACTTGCCGATGAACTGTACGCCCACTTCGTGCCCGTCGATGTCGAGGTACATGCCTGCGAAGTGCATCTCGATGATGCGGGCACGGAAATCAGCCATTTGGCGGATTGAGTAGGTCTTCACTGTGGCCTTGGTGTTTTGAACCATTACCATCCCGTTTTTGTCGTCGGCGTTGGTGATGGCAAAGGCAGTCTTGGGCAGTCCGTCAAAGAACGCCTTCTTTGCGTCGCGATAGTTTTCGAATGTTTTGTGGTAGTCGAGGTGATCGCGTGTCAGGTTGGTGAAGATGCCTCCGGCAAACTTCAGGCCGCTGATGCGCTTCTGTGCGATGGCATGGCTGGAACATTCCATGAATGCATATTCGCAGCCTGCCTGCACCATGCGGCCCAAGAGCTCGTTGAGTTCGATGGGGTCGGGCGTGGTGTGGTCGGCCGGAATGGCCTCGTCCTCGATGTAGTTGCATACGGTAGAGAGCAGACCGCACTTGTGTCCCATCTTGCGGAACATGTTATATAATAAGGTGGCTATGGTCGTCTTGCCGTTTGTTCCCGTCACGCCGACCAGTGTCAGGTGATGCGACGGGTTGCCGTAGAATAGGGTTGCAATCTTACCGGCGGCTTCTTCAGAGTCGGCCACCTGCACATAGGTCACGCCGTCGGCTTTTTCTTCTGGCATGTCTTGGCAGACCACGGCTGCCGCTCCAAGTTCGATGGCCTTGGGGATGAACTGGTGTCCGTCGACCTGTGTGCCCTTCATGGCCACGAACAGGTGTCCGGTCTTCGCTTTCCTTGAGTCGATGTCAACTCCCGTGATGTTCACGTCCATGTCGCCGGCTATGGCCAGTGGCTTGGTGTTCTTCAGCAGTTCTTGCAGTTTCATACGTATTCTCTGTTATTGTTATTCCAATGTTAGTGTGCACGTTTCTTTTCCCTTGATATAGTGTCCGGGTTCCAGACTTTGTTCCACGACTTTCCCCCGTCCCTTTACCAGACATCTGACGCCGCGGCTCTCGATGAGGTAGACTGCGTCGCGAGCCCCCATTCCGGTCACGTTGGGTATGTATCGGCGGTTGGTTGCCGGCCCTTTCCTCAGTGTGACGCTATTGCTCTTGCGCAGGGCTTCACCCCATACCATGGTTGCCTGTGTTTCGTAGTTGGCTGTGGTGTGGATGCCCAGCAGCGATAATACGCGCTGTGCGGAGTAGATGTTGCCGCTCTTCACGTCGGGTATGGGGTGTGACGCTGAGTCTCGGGCGTCGCTGATGTCATATCTGACATACTTGGCCATGATGCCCTCGGCGATGTCTTTGAATACCTCGCCGCTCATCCATCCGTAGGCAGGCATGCCCTGTTTCTGTATGCAGACGATGCAGCTGTAGTAGGGCTTGTCCTTCTCGCCGAACCATCCGGCAAATGACAGCAGGTGGTTGGGCACGCCTTTGTAGGAACCGTTCTTGGCGATCATGGCGGTGCCTGTCTTGCCGCATACCCAGAAGTTGGGACTGTTGGCTTTCTTTCCCGTGCCGTTGGTCACGACGCGGTGTAGCAGGTCCTGTACGATCTTGATGGTCTTCTCTGAGGCGATGTGCTCGCGTCCCTTCACCACGGCGGGTGGATAGGTGGTGAGCGTGTCGCCGTTCTTGACCGTGGCCTTCACAAACCTCGGTTGCATCATGCGGCCGTTGTTGGCGATTGCGTTGTAGAAGGTGAGCGTGTAGATAGGCGGTATGAGTGTCTCGTAGCCGATGCTCATCCAAAGCAGGGCGGTCTTGCTCCAGTTCTTCCACTGTCCGTTGGGGTATTTCTGCGGCATGCGGATCCAGGGCTTGGCGTGTCCCTCTATGGGGATGGTGATGTTAGGGTCGTTGATGCCTGTGCGCCAGATGCCTCTGACAAACTTCTCGGGGTCGTTGTGGTAGAACTTGTCGACCATATAGCTGATGCCGATGTTGGAACTCAGCTCCACGGCCTGCCCCAGCGAGATGTTGCCGTATCCGCCCTGGCGCCAGTGACTGTCCTTCATGTCGCGTCCGTAGACGTGCCAGATGCCGTTGCCTGTAGGGATGGTGAACGACGTGTCACACACACCGTCTTCGAGTGCGGTTATCACTGAGGCAGTCTTGAATACCGAGCCTGGTTCCACAAGGTCGGTGACGGCGTGGTTCTGTATCTCGCGGTACTTGCCGTCGACACACTTCTCCAGATTGACGATGGCCTTTACGTCGCCCGTCTTCACGTCCATGACGATGGCTACGCCAAACTCGGCATTGATCTCCTGGAGCTTCTTGAGCACGGCGCGTTCGGCCAAATCCTGCATGCTCACGTTGATGGTGGTCATGATGTCGGCGCCCTCCTCGGGCTCGCGTTCGATGATGTCCATGTATTTGCTGAGCACCTTGCGGCGGTTTTTCAGGCCGTCGGTGCCGCGTAGCAGCGAGTCGTAGGAGAACTCCAGACCGCAACGCGGCGTGCGCCCCATGTCTTTCTCGTTGTACATCATGCCGATGGTGCGGGCAGCCATGTTGCCGTAGGGTCTGGTGCGCGACTGCAGCTCCTGCGGCACGAAGCCGCTCTGAAAGCGCTTCATGCAGAACACGGGTAGTTCCTTCACCTCCGAGTAGGTGTTGTAGTTGACGCGCTTGGGCCATATCGGGTAATAGCGTTTGCCCTCACGGCGACCTTTCTCCAGATGCGTTTTGAAGGCATTGGCTGTCATCGAGGGGAATATCTCGTGCAGTCCGGCACAGATGCTGTCTAGCTTGGCTTCCCAGAGCGAGTCGTTGCCTGCCTCGTGCAGTTGTCCGAAATCCATGTAGAGTTTGAACTCCGGTAGCGACGATGCCAGCAGCTGCCCGTCATCGCTGAGTATGTTGCCGCGTTGCGAGGGCACGGGCACGCTGTCGCGCGTCTCCCGCTTGGCCACCTGTTCCCAATAGGACCGTTTGGCTGTCATGATGTATCCTGCCTTGATGAGGATGCCCAGTGCCACCACCGACAGCACCATGCTGATGAAGCTGTAGCGCGGCATGACCTTTTTGTAGTTGAACTTGCTCATGACAGATTAACGATCATTGGGTATTTCTATAAAGTAAGGAGGCTGGCTGGCTATCTTCAGCACGCTGTCCTTGTTGTTTTTCAGCATGTCGAGCACGTTGCTTTCGCGGCTGATTTCCGTGAGCTCGCTTTGGCTGCTGAGTGCCTTGTACTTGGCTTCGGTCAGTTGATGGTGAAGCTTGTCTATCTCGATGAGGTCCTGTTGGCAGCTGTATCGGTTGGAGACGTAGATGACCATGAAGAGCACGATGAGCAGGATGAGCCACACCTGGCGGCGTATGATGGCAGCGTTGAGGATGTCTCCGCCAAGGATTTTGCGCAATGAGAATTTGATCGACTGTGGCGCTTCGTCCTCTGTGGCCGTCTCCTCGATGACTTCCTTCAGCGTCAGTTCCTCCAGAGGCTTGCGCTCTGTAGGCTTTTTTTCTTCTTCCTTTGTGTTCGGTTTGCTTTCAGTCATTTCTTCTCGGCTATTCTGAGTTTGGCACTTCGGCTGCGGGGGTTGTCTTGTTGCTCCTCGTCGGTGGGCGTGATTACTTTTGAGGTGACCATGCGGTATGGACATTCCACGCGTCCGAAAAAGTCTTGTTCCACCTTGCCGTCGGCCCGTCCGGTCTTCATGACGTTTTTCACGATGCGGTCTTCGAGTGAGTGGTAGGTGATGATGCTGAGGCGTCCTCCCGGAGCCAGCAGGTCGGTGGCCGATGCCAGCATCTCCCGGAGGGCATCCATCTCGTGGTTTACTTCGATGCGCAGTGCCTGGAAGAGGCGTGCCAGATCTTTTTTCTCGCGGTCGCGGTGGAAGAGAGGGTCGACGGCCTCCATCAGGTCGTGGGTGGTCGCGATGGGACTCTGTTGGCGCGCTTTGACCAGAGCGGAGGCGATGCGGCGCGAGGTGCGCAGTTCGCCGTAGAGGTAGAACACGTCGGCCAGTCGTGACTCGTCATACTCGTTGACGATGTCGGCGGCGGTCTTGCCGGCACGTTTGTTCATGCGCATGTCGAGTGGTGCGTCGAAGCGGAAGGAGAAGCCACGGCTCTCGTCGTCGAAATGGTGGCTCGATACCCCCAGGTCGCCCAGCAGCCCGTCGATGTGGTCTACGCCGTGGTAGCGCATCCAGTTTTTCAGGTAGCGGAAGTTTGACCTGACGAAGATGAACTCTGGTCGTCCGCCGGTTTCGGCGGCGTCCGGTCCGGATGCAGCGTAGAGCGTCTTGACGTTGTTCTCGGCATCAGCGTCCTGGTCGAAACCGAACAGGCGGCCTCCTTTTCCCAAGCGCGAAAGAATCTCGCGCGAGTGTCCGCCACCACCAAAGGTGACGTCCACATAGGTGCCGTCAGGCTTGATGTTGAGTCCGTCGACGCTGGTTTTCAGCAGCACGGGCACATGATATGTTTCAGCAGTCTTGGTCATGGGTTGTCTCTATTCTTGGTTTGTTGTCGCCTGCGTCTGGCCGCCGTGGGTGGGGCACATCATCTGTTCCAATGCCTGCCCGAACTCGTCGGTGTCCATGAAGGGGACGGTCCCGGTTTCGTTGGCCCATACCTCGATGGTGTCGCCCATACCCACGAAGCGTATGTCCTGCTTAATGCCGGCCGCTTCAAGGAAGGATTTGGGAATGAGGATACGACCGCTGGCATCGACGGCCAGGCTGGTCACGCCACTCACGAAACTGCGATAGACCATCTGTTGGCGGCGGTCCCAGCGCGACAGGCGCGATCGCATCTCGTCCATCTCGCGGTTCCATACCGTCTCGGGGTAGATGACAAGGCACTTCTCGAAGATGTCCTGGCGTAGTACCAGACTCTCCTCGCCCGATGCCATGAGCACCTTGCGAAAAGCCGAGGGGAGGAAGGCCCGTCCCTTCGCGTCTGTCCGTGCTTCGATATTGCCTAAAAAACGCATGCGATATTTTATATATAAATCAGGGTTCAAAGTTACACAAAATTCCCCACTTTCCCCCACTTCTCTCCACAAAAAATGTTTTTTCATGTGATTTCTTGATTTGCCAGGTGTCATGAGGGTGAGGTCGATAACTTTGAAGAAACGTAAAACGAATTGACAAAAAGCCTGCTGAGAATCGCGTGAAATCATCCGAGCCTCCAGCAGCTTCCAAATACGCCCGTTTTTGTGATGTTTTGATAAGGCGTTGAGAATCAGAGCGTGGGGCATTGGGATGGTGTCTGGGAGAACTCGCGTATCCCGATTTTTGCTCCAAAAGCTATCTCAGAATGGCCATTTACCCCATTTTATCGGATGATTTGCCGTGAATGAAGCCATGATTGCAGCCTTGTCGAGTGACGATAGAGGTCATTTCGGACGACGATGGATGCTCTATCGTGTGTTGATTCGGCACTTGTCTTATGGCGGGGAAGATAAAAGGTGGTTAGGGTGACTGTCCGGTTGTTCTATTTGCAGTGGTCGCGAGGTGTGTGATATTTGTCATGTAGTTTTACAAAAATCGACTTGTTTGGCATACTTGACAGGTTTGTGGCGCAGGATGTATGATGCCAGGCTGTGGCGGACAAGGCGGGTTGAAAGCAAAGGAATGGCTTCGATAGTTGAGGCCCGAGTGTCAAGTGAATGTGTCATTTCGGTTGCAATTCGGGCTAAAAGATAATTTTTTGAGGCAAAAGGCCCGGATTTAGAAAAAGAAATGGTATATTTGCATCTTGTTAGTAGATTAGCTTGATTAGCGAAAGCATGGAAAAAACCATCGATATAGACAAGATACTTCGCGGGAAAATGGGTAGCAAGGCCAAGTGGGTGCCTCGCTTCCTGGTCAATTGGCTGAAGCATATTGTGCATGAAGACGAGGTGAATCGTTTCCTGTGGGAGAGCCGTGAAAAGACTGGCACGGCATGGCTCACGGAGTGCGTGAAGTATCTGAAGATGAATGTCACCCTGGAGGGCGAGGAAAACCTGCCCGACAAGAATGACGGAAAGCTCTACACCTTCGTGTCCAATCATCCGCTGGGAGGCGAGGACGGTGTGTGCCTGGGATCAATCATAGGAACCCATTACGACGGGCGTTTCCGCTATTTGGTCAACGACCTCCTGCTTTCGCTTCCCGGTCTGCGCCCTGTGAGCATCGGCATCAACAAGACCGGCAAGCAGAGCCGCGATTTTCCCCGTATGGTGGAAGCTGGGTTTCAGAGCGACAACCACATGCTCATGTTTCCTGCCGGACTCAACTCGAGGATGATAGACGGCAAAATTCACGATCTGCCCTGGAAAAAGACATTCATCACCAAGAGTGTGGAGTATCACCGCGATGTAGTGCCCATTTACTTCAGCGGGCGCAACTCCAACCGGTTCTACCGCATTGCGAAATGGCAAAAGAAATTAGGATTGAAAATCAACATTGCCATGCTCTTCCTTGTCGACGAGATGTATGAGAATGTGGGCAAGGACTATCGGGTGGTCATCGGAAAGCCCATTCCCTGGCAGACGTTCGACAAGAGTCGGACACCGATGGAATGGGCACAATTTGTAGAAGATAAGGTTTACGAACAAGCAGGGCCAGCCGCGGAGAAAGGCGAGTAGGTCGATATTATTAGAAAGATGGAAGAAGAGATTTGCCAACCCGTCAGCAAGGAGCTGCTCAAGGCTGAACTTACGCCGGAGCGCGAATTGCGGACAACCAACAAGAGCCACAACGAGATTTATGTTATCACGGCCAGCAACTCGCCCAATGTCATGCGCGAGATTGGGCGGTTGCGTGAGATTGCTTTCCGCACGGCCGGGGGCGGAACCGGAAAATCGGTCGATATCGACGAGTTTGACACCATGGACGATGGTTGCCGCCAGCTCATCGTGTGGAACCCCGAGGCCGAAGAGATTATCGGAGGCTACCGCTACTTGTTCTGCGATGATTGGAAAATCAATGAGAGTGGCCAGCCGCAGGTGGCCATGGCCCATATGTTCCGTTTCTCCGAGAAGTTCATGGCCGACTATGCACCTTATACGGTGGAGCTCGGCCGTTCGTTTGTCTCGGTCGACTATCAGAACGTGCGCAAGAATACCAAGTCAATATTTGCTCTCGACAACCTTTGGGATGGTCTTGGCGCACTCACGGTCATCAATCCGCGATGCAAATACTTCCTGGGAAAGATGACTATGTACCCGTCGTTCAGCCGTCGCGGGCGTGACATGATACTCTATTTTCTCCACAAGCATTTTGGCGACAAGGACGGATTGGTAACCCCGATGGAACCGGTGCTTTTGGAGACATCAGAGGAAGAGCTCCGCGAAATTTTCTGTGAGGATGATTTCCGCAAGGACTACCGCATCCTCAATCGCAACGTGCGCCAGCTCGGCTATAATATTCCGCCGCTGGTCAACGCATACATGAACCTGTCGCCCACCATGAAGTTCTTCGGAACGGCCATCAATCACGAGTTCGGTGAGGTCGAGGAGAGCGGTATTCTCATTGCCGTTGACGAGATTTTCGAGGAGAAGCGCGTGCGGCACATCAATAGTTTTGTGGAGGAACACCCCGAGGCGCTTAGCATCCCGGGGCGTCCCAATACGGTGATGCTGTAGGATACAAGCACGATGAAATCGTAGGTTTCTGCAGCATGTTCCCCAAGACGGCCACAGGGTCACTCACGTGAAGACACAGGTTTGTGTCGGCGTGAGTGGCCCTGTGGCCGTCTTGGGGTTGCGGGTATGATGTTCAGAGATACTTCATGAGGATGTCCCACACGGCGATGATATGGCATACCGAACCGATGAGCACGAAGAAATGGAAAACCGTGTGCATGAACCGGCGGCGGTTGAAACTGTAGAACACGGCCCCGGTGATGTAGCTGGCCCCCTCGCCGATAATCCACCAAAATGAGGCTGTGGGCAATGAGTCGGTCAGAGGCTTCAGGGCAACCAGGACACTGAGGCCCATAGCTACAAAGCACACGGTCTCCAGGTTGCTGTGCCCCTTCAGTCCGCGAAAGCTGACAATGGTTCCCGCGATGGCTGCCACCCATATGAAGGTGAAGAGCGTCCAGCCCCAATAGCCCTGCTCGCGCAGGCAGATGAGTGTGATGGGTGAGTAGGAGCCTGCGATGTGCCAGTAGATGGCTGCATGGTCCCACTTCCGTAGGCGTTCTTTCCAGGGCGACCAGGCACTCAACGCATGATAGACAGTGGATGCCATGTAGGAGCAGAGCATGCCGAAGAGGTAGAGGATGATGCTCGCTGTGGCCCAGCCGTTACCCACGCGGAAGCACCAGATGAGGAAGATCGCGCCAGACACCACGCCGATGGCAATGCCGCCTGCATGGCTCCAGCTGTTCCATAGCTCCTCCTTGTGATTGAAGAAAATGCGCCGTTTCATCGGTGTTTTTGGTGTTTTTTGCGTGTTAGACAATGGGAAGGGCAATGCCCTCAATCTTTTGGTAGATGTCTAGAGCGTAAATGTCGGTCATGCCGCTGATGTAGTCGAGCACGGCCATGATGCGCGTCTCCAGGTCCGGACTGTCGATGGCATACTGGCTGCTGAAGCGGCTGATGAGCTGTTTGGAATGGAATTTCTCAGGGTGGACGGCTGCCGAGATGAGCTTCTCCATCAGCGTTTCCATAATCTGGTAGCCGCTCAGCTCCACGTCGAGTACGGGTTTGCTGCGATAAATCTTTTGGCGCGACACGGCCACGCACCGCCGATAGGCGTCGCGCAGTTCCGGCTCGATGTTGCCGATGAGGCTTCCTGTGAATGTGCCGGACAGGATAGCGTTCTCGTTTTCTACAAACGTGTCGACGCAGGCGCGTTCCAATGCTCCCACCACGCAGGCCCGCATGTAGACCACTTGCTCGTTGCGGTCGGTCACACCCTCGTCTTCGAGGCGGCTTAGGATGTGGGCTTGTTTCTCCGTGTCGAGGAATCCTAACAGCAGGTCGCGTGTCTCCTCATAGGAGAGGATCTTCAGCTTGTGCGAGTCTTCGATGTCCATGATCTCATAGCAGATGTCATCGGCAGCCTCCATGAGGTAGACCAGCGGATGACGGGTGTAGCGTAGCGGCTGCCCAGGAGCAGAGAGACGAATAAGCCCCAATTCATCGGCAATCTGTGCAAAGCTCGATGCCTCCGATGCGAAGAAGCCGAACTTGCCGTGGTCGCCAGCCAGCAGGCTTGAGAATGGATATTTTACGATGGACGCCAGCGTGGCGTAAGTCATGACATAGCCACCGGCACGCCGGCCCACAAACTGGTGGACCAGCAGGCGGAAGGCGTTGGCGTTACCCTCAAAGTGGGTGATGTCCGCCCAAAAGGCGTCGCTCAGCATGCTGCGCAACTGTGCTCCGGGGCCTTCGGTGAAGTAGGTCTGTATGGCCTTCTCGCCCGAATGGCCGAACGGTGGATTGCCCATGTCGTGGGCGAGGCCGGCAGTGTGCACGATGGTGCCTATCTCCTCAAACAGGGTGCCGCGCAATTCGGGATGGAGTGTTGTCAGCCGGCGAGCCACGTCGTCGCCCAGCGACTTGCCCAGCGACGACACCTCCAGCGAGTGGGTCAGGCGGTTGTGGACGAAGACGCTGCCCGGGAGCGGAAACACCTGTGTCTTGTTTTGCAGGCGGCGGAAGGGAGCGGAGTAGACCAGACGGTCGCCGTCGCGCTTGAACTCCGAACGGTCGTCGTGGCGGAGGGCGTGGCGCTCCTCCTGTCCGAAACGCTTGTTGGAGATGAGTTGGTTCCAGTTCATGTCGTTACGTTTTTGTAGTCCCTGCCGGCAAGTTGTTGAGGCCGTGTGGGTTGTTGTCGCAAAGTTACTTGATATTTCTCCATTTTTCGCCTTTTTAATAATTAAAAAGTATATAAATGGATGGAATTTATTAATTTTGCAAATGTTATGCTGAAAATAGAAGTAGTCAACACGGGGCATCAGCCACTTCCGGCTTATGCCACTCCACAGAGCGCAGGGCTCGACCTCCGCGCCAACCTGTCAGAACCCATAGTGCTGCACCCCATGGAGCGCGTGCTTGTGCCCACAGGCTTGCATATAGCCTTGCCCGATGGCTACGAGGCACAGGTGAGGCCGCGCAGCGGACTTGCTTTGAAGTTTGGTGTCACGGTGCTCAATACGCCGGGCACGATTGATGCCGATTACCGTGGCGAGCTCAAAGTGTTACTTGTCAATTTTTCCAATGACGACTTTATCATCCGTGACGGGGAGCGCATCGCACAGATGGTTGTAGCACGCTATGAGCAGGTCGGCTTTGAGCTTGTCAGCGAGCTCGACGAGACGGAACGCGGCGAGGGGGGCTACGGCCATACAGGCGTCAAATGATGAAAGGAGCTTGAACCGCATGTACAGAAAGTTCAGAAATATCACGTTGGTGGCCCTCGCTGTCGTGGCGATGGGGGGAGCAGCCATGCCCTCGTCCAGAAAGAAAAAGGCGAAGGAGCCCCCGGTGGCTCCCGTGGCTGACACGCTGAGCTATAATGACAGCCGGCGCTATGATTATTTCTTCCTGGAAGCCGTGCGGCAGCAGGAGGAGGGCCACTATGCGGCTGCGTTCGACCTGTTGCGTCACTGCCTTGAGATCAATCCCAGGGCTGCCGAGGCTTACTTCCTCAAGGCGCGCTTTCTGTCGATGTTGCGGCAGGACACGCTGGCGTTGCAGTGTCTGGAGAAAGCTGCCGAGCTGAGACCCGGCAACGGCATCTATCAGGAGAAGGTGGCGCAGTTCTACATCGGCATGGGCGACTACGCCAAGGCAACCAACGCCTATGAGCGCCTCTTTGCCAACAACCGGGGGCGCAGTGACGTGCTCAATGTGCTGGTACAGCTCTACCAGCAGCAGAAGAATTACGACAAGATGCTCGGTGCCATTGGCAAGATGGAGGAACTCGAAGGCAGCGACGACCAGTTCGAACTGGCCAAGATGAACGTCTATGAGATGAAGGGCGACTATCGGACCGCTTACAAGACACTGAAGCGTCTGGCCGACAGACACCCCAATGACAGAACCTTTTCTGTCATGCTGGGCAACTGGCTCATGCAGCATAAACGGCACAAGGAGGCTTACAAGCTCTTTGCCCAGACGCTGAAGGAAAATCCGGACAACACATATGCGCAGAGCTCTATGTATGACTACTACCGATCTTCGGGCCAGGACTCGATGGCCCGGCAGATGATGGAGCGCATACTCATGGGCAAGAACACACCCGAGGACAGCCGTATGCAGTTCCTCAAGCAGGCCATCCAGGAGAACGAGCGCAGGGGAGGCGACTCCACGGCCATCATCCATCTCATGGACCGCATGAGCCAGGTGGTGCCCAAGGATGCGTCGCTGGCTGAGATGCGGGTGGCCTATTACCAGCTGAAGAAGTTGCCGGAGGAGCAAATCGATACAGCGCTCGTGAGGTTATTGAGGCTTGCGCCCGACAATGCCTCGGCCCGTTTCCAGCTAATCCAGAACAAATGGGCTTCGGAAGACTGGACGACTATCGCTGCCCTGGCTGAGCAGGGTATGCTATACAACCCCGATGAAATGGCGTTTTATTACTTCACAGGTTTGGCACGATACTACCAGAAGGATGACAAGGGCGCTCTCGACGCCTTCCAGCGAGGCACAGCGGAGATCAATGACAAGAGCAATCCCAATATCGTCAGCGACTTTTATGCCATCATGGGCGAAATCTATCACACCAACGGAGAGAATGACAAGGCGTATGCCGCCTTCGACAGTTGCCTGCAGTGGAAGCCCGACCATGCCATGACACTCAACAACTATGCCTATTTCCTGGCACAGGAAGGCGGTGACCTCAAGAAGGCAGAAGAGATGAGCAGCAAGGCGGTGAAGACCGAGCCTAACAATGCGACCTTCCTCGACACCTATGCATGGGTGCTCTACAAACAAGGACGGTATGCGGAGGCCAAGATTTATATAGAGGCCACATTGAGGAACAGCCCCAAAGACTCCATCAGCAGTGTGGAGTTCGAACATGCTGCCGACATCTTCATGGAAGTGGGCGAGAGGCAAAAGGCGCTCGACTACCTGCAGCAGGCCATTGATGCAGGTGGTGACAAGGATGCCTTGACAAGGAAAATGAACTTATACAGGAAAGAGAAATGAAGACATCAATCGTAAAGATACTGGTTCTCTGTGCACCACTGGCGTTAGCTTCGTGCGGCGCCAAGAAGTCGCTGGTCAAGGACAACGGCTCTGCGGCAACGTCACAGGTGACAGACAAGCAGGCTGCGGGACAGCAACTGGCGTTTGTACAGAAGGTGAGTGACCAGAAAGTCTATGCCAAGAACATCGTCGGAAGCCTTTCGTTCACAGCCTCGATGGACGGTAAGTCGGTCAATGTGCCCGGATCGCTGCACATGCGGCGCGACAAGGTCATCCGCCTGCAACTCTTCATTCCCTATATCGGAACGGAGGTGGGAAGGCTTGAGTTCACGCCCGATTATGTGATGGTCGTCGACCGGTTGCACAAACGCTATGTCAAAGGCGACTACAACCAGCTCGACTTCCTGCGCAGCAACGGATTGAACTTCTATTCGCTGCAAGCGCTGTTTTGGAACCAATTGCTGCTGCCCGGAACCAGTCGGGTGACGGAGGGCGACTTGGCAAAGTTTGACGTGAACCTCTCGACAAGCGGTGACAATGTGCCCGTCTCGGTCAAGAATGGAAACTTGTCGTTCACGTGGCAAGCCGACCGCAACAGCGGCAGAATCAATGAGGCGGTGGTCAAGTACTCCAGTGTGTCGCAAGGGTCATCGACACTGACATGGAAATATTCCGATTTCAAGGCTTTGGGCGTGAAGACTTTTCCGGCAACCCAGGTGTTCTCCTTTGACACGAACGCCACCAAGCAGGCTCGTAAGGCAACGGTCAAGCTGTCTATGGATGAACTGAAGACATCTGACGACTGGGAGGAGACCACAAAGTTGTCTGACAAATACAAGAAGGTGGATGCCAGTGACATTCTGGGAAAGTTGCTGGAAATGTAGGCCGACTAAGTGTACCTTTAACTTTAAAGATGTTGCCGCAAGATAATAGAGATGAGAAGATTTTTTTGCATCATGATGACCCTGTGTCTGGTGGCCCTTGCCGGGGCGCAAACAAAGAGCTCCAGCAAGACGCGCAAGCGGAAGGCAACCACCGTCACGCAACGTAAGCAGACCAAGACCACGGCCGGCCGGGGAAAGCAGGACAATGCCGCCCGATATTCCACGGCGTCCATTCGCGGGCTGCAAAGCCAAAGGGCAGCCATACAGAAAAAAATCCGCGAACAGGAACAGGCTTTGAAAGCCAATAAGGAAGACGTGGCCAAAAGGCTTCAAAACCTGTTGGCCATCAACGGCGAAATCGATCAGCGGCAAAAGAACATTGATGATATCCAGACGGATATCAAGCATATCGAAGGCAACATAGGTATTCTGAAAGCACAGCTGGCCACCTTGCAGATGCAACTCAAAGAACGCCAGGCCAGATATGTGAAATCCATGCGCTATATGGCGCGCCATCGATCGGTGCAAGACCGGCTGATGTTCATCTTCTCTGCCAAAAACTTTGCGCAGATGTACAGGCGTCTGAGGTTTGTCCGTGAATATGCGCAGTATCAGCGGGCACAAGGCGAGGCGGTAAAGGCCAAACAGAACGAGGTGAACAACAAGAATACGCAGCTGGAACATGTGCGCGGCCAGAAGAGCGACCTTCTCTACCAAGGACGACAGGAAAAGCAGAAGCTCGAGGGCAACAAGACAGAGCAACAGCAGATTGTGCAGGGACTGCAAAAGCAGCAGAAGACCATTCAGAGCATCATAGCAGAGCAACATAAGAAAGATGCTGCGCTGAATGCCCAGATTGACCGACTGGTCGAAATTGAGGTGCAGAAGGTGCGCGAGCGTGCGGCTGCCGAGGCCAAACGCAAGGCTGCCGCTGTCGAGGCAGCCAAGCGTAGGGCGGCAGAGATAGCGCGCAAGAAGGCTGAGGCTGAGCAGGCGGCACGTGAGAATGCACGTCGCATTGCTGAGGCCAGAGCACGTGAGGAACGCCTGAAGGAGGAGGCCCGCAAGGCTGCGGCGGCAGAGGCTGCGGCCCGCAAGGCTCGTGCAGAGGCGGCTCAGGCGGCCCAGGCGAAGGCCCGCGAGCAAGCGATGGCTGCCGAGAGGGCTCGCCAAAAGACGGCAGCGCGTGAGTTGGCCGAACAGGCTGCTAAGGCCGAACAGGCTGCCAAAGCGGCGGCTGACAAGGAGGCGGAAGCCCAGCGTATAGCTGCGGAAGCGGCGGCCGCGAAAGCGAGGGCTGAACAGGCTGCCCGCGAGGCGGAGTCGCAGCGCGTGGCTGCCGAGCGAAAACAGAAGGCGGATGCCGCCAGAGCCAAGGAGGAAATGGCCGAGGCAAAAGAGGAGACGGAAAACATGCTGAAATTCTCGACCGTCGACCGCATGATGAACAGTGGCTTTGAGGCCAACCGAGGACGGCTGCCCATGCCAATCACTGGCGGATACAAGATTGTCAGCCATTTCGGACGGTACCAGGTGGAAGGTCTAAAGGGCGTAACACTCGACAATAAGGGTATCAATATCCTGGGTGGAGCTGGATGTCAGGCACGCGCCATCTATGACGGAGAGGTGAGTGCAGTCATCGGATACGGTGGCAGTATGGTGGTCATGGTGCGCCATGGTGCCTACATCTCGGTTTACAGCAACTTGAAGTCGGTGAATGTCAGCCGTGGACAAAAGGTGAGCACCCGACAGATATTGGGAACCGTAGGCCCCGATCATATCCTGCAGTTCCAGTTGCGCAAGGAACGTGACAAGCTGAATCCGGAGGCCTGGCTGGGCCGATAGGTTGTCAACCTGTTTTTTCTACAGTCGCTAATCAAAAAGCTTTCCATGGGACTGCCCTACGGGGATCCTGTGGAAAGTTTTTTCTGCGTTTGGGCGACTCATAAACAAGAGGTAGACATTGCTGTTTTGTGGGATGGGCGATATGCACTACTTTTGTAACTGTTGCGCTTCAGCGGTGATTCCATCGACTATTTCCTTGCCGTCGAGAAGATGTACGTAGGTGTCGAAGGCGTGCTGCATCTCGCTTATTTTGACGAATTCATCGGCACTGTGGCTTCGTGAAGACTCGCCTGGTCCAAGCTTGAAAGAGGCGAAAGGCATGAGGGCCTGGTCGCTCAGTGTGGGGGAACCGTAGGGCGTCAGCCCCATTTCCACACAACGGCGGACAAGCGGGTGATGCGTGTCAATGTGTGAAGAGTGAAGACGGAAGGAATGGGCGTGTACCTCACTTTTGACGTGTTGGCGGATGATGTCGAACACCTCCTCATTGGTATAATATTCATTGGTCCTCACATCCACAAGCATCTGGCAGGTGTCGGGAATGACATTGTGCTGCGTGCCTGCATGAACCACCGTCAGTGTCATCTTGGTCGGACCTAGAAAAGGACTTATTTTCTCGAACTGGTAGTCGCGTATCCACCGCATGTCGTCTACTGCCTCATAGATGGCATTGACGCCTTCATTGCGCGCGGCATGACCGCTTTTGCCGTGGGCGATGACATCGAGCACCATCAGACCTTTCTCGGCGATGGCCGGCTGCATGCCTGTGGGTTCGCCCACAATCGCCACGTCAATCTTGGGCAACAACGGCAGGACACGGCTGACACCGTCTTTGCCCGACACTTCCTCTTCGGCTGAAGCCAGATAGATAAGGTTGTAGGGTTGCGGCCGCAGTGCCAAGAAGCGGAATACCTGTAGCAACGTGGTCAGTCCACCACCGCAATCGTTGCTGCCCAACCCATAGAGCAAGTCGCCCTCAATGGTCGGACTGAAAGGGTCGCGGGTCCATGAAACCGATGGTTTCACCGTGTCGATGTGGGCATTGAGCAGCAGTGTCGGCTTCTTCTCGTCGTAGCCGTCGGACATGAGCCATAGGTTGTTGGCCTCGCGGTGCGGCGTGAAGCCGTAACTCCTCATCCGCCGTTCCATAACATCGGCCGCGTCGGTTTCCGAACGACTCACGCTGGGAGTGCTTATCAGGGCGCACAGCAAGTCGACAGCGTCGCCCACATAATCTTGGTATTTCATAACGACGGCAAAATTAAGAAAAAACGCCTAATTATTTCTTACTTTAAGGAATATTATTTATCTTTGCATGATAAAAGAATTGCACGCTGGTTGAAAGCACTTTGCGTTGCGATGGTAGGACGGATAGGCCGGTAGTCGCCAGGGGTAGGCGAATTGTATCGGACTGTGTTCATGCCATCAGCAGCAAGAAACGCTTCGTGATAGCGCACGGTAAACTCTTTGCTGATATATAAAAGCCTAAACAACATGCAGAATTCTAGTCATCTATCCGTGCTCATCCATGAGCAGGCTAAGAAGTATGGCGCTCGCCCTGCCTTGACATTCCGTAGTTTTGGAAGTCTGAAATGGAAGACAGCGTCATGGAACCAGTTCTCCATGCGTGTGAAACAGGTGAGCAATGCCTTGTTGAACCTCGGCATCAAGCCACAGGAGAAAATAGCCGTGTTTGCGCAGAACTGTATACAGTATTTGTACACCGATTTCGGAGCGTATGGCGTGCGGGCCATTTCCATTCCCTTTTATGCCACTAGTTCGGAACGCCAAATACAGTACATGGTCAACGATGGGGAAGTGAAGTATCTTTTTGTGGGCGAACAGGAACAGTATGACAAGGCCCACCGCATATTCCCTCTATGCCATTCGTTGGAACGGATCATCATCTTTGATGACAGCGTCCGCATCAGCACGCATGACCCCAACGCCCTTTATTTCGAAGATTTCTTGAAATTGGGAGAGGATTTCCCGCGTCAGACGGAAGTGGAGAAACGTTGGAGCGAAGCCAATGACAACGACATCTGCAATATCCTTTACACCAGCGGCACCACAGGAGACAGCAAAGGCGTCATCCTAACCTATGGGCAGTACAACGCCGCTCTTGCCGCCAATGATGAGGTGGTCGACATCACCGAGAAAGACCGGGTCATTGATTTTTTGCCTTTCACGCATATTTTCGAGCGCGGCTGGGCTTATCTGGCGCTTTCAGAAGGTGCCCAGCTCATCATCAACACTTATCCGAAAGAAATACAAGACTCCATGCGTGAGACGCACCCGACGAGCATGTCGAGCGTGCCCCGTTTTTGGGAAAAGGTCTATCAAGCAGTCAAGGCTAAAATGGATAACGCCAGTGGCGTGCAGCGTAAGCTCTTCGACCATGCCCTGAACATCGGACGGAAATACAACATCGAGTATTTGGCCAACGGCAAGCGGCCTCCCTTGACCCTCGCCTTGGAGTATCAGGTCGTGAACAAGACGGTATTGAGTCTGGTGCGCAAGCAACTCGGCCTGGAACATCCCAATATCTTCCCGACTGCCGGAGCCTATGTCTCGCCCGAGGTGGAGCAGTTTGTACATTCCATTGGCATATCGATGATTGTGGGATATGGACTCACGGAGAGCCTGGCCACGGTCTCCTGCGACCATAAGGGCAAAAAGTACACCATCGGGTCAGTGGGCCGTCCCATTAGCGGCCTGGAAATCAAGATCGGTGACAATGATGAGATCCTGCTCAAAGGCCCGACCATCACACCGGGCTATTACCATAGAGACGACGTCAATGCGCAAGCTTTCGACAAGGACGGCTTCTTCCATACGGGTGACGCCGGATACATGAAAGACGGCGAACTCTTCCTCCGCGAGCGTATCAAGGACCTTTTCAAGACCAGCAATGGCAAGTATGTGGCTCCGCAGATGGTGGAGTCGCTTCTGCTTGTCGACAAGTATGTCGATCAGGTGGCGGTCATTGCCGACCAGCGCAAATTTGTCTCTGCGCTGATTGTTCCGGAGTTTCGTTTTGTGGAGGAGTGGGCACGCGACCACAACATCTCGTTCGAAAGCCGCGAAGACCTGTGCGACAATCAGCAGGTGCACGAGATGATGATGGAGCGCATTGTCACGCTCCAGCAGTCGTTGGCCAGTTATGAGCAGATCAAACGTTTCACCTTGTTGCCCCACCATTTCTCGATGGAGTCGGGCGAATTGACCAATACGTTGAAGATGCGGCGTCCCGTCATCAACAAAAACTACAAGGATGTCATAGATAAGATGTATCAGGAATAAGAAGGTCGGAAGGCGACGAGCCTCCAGAGACTTTCCAAAACAACTAGAATAACAGCAGATGATAACAGCAGATCAATTGAAGGATGTGATGGACCGGGCAGAAAAGCTCCATCATTATCTTAATATCGACCAAAAGAAGGTGGAATTTGAGGAGGAACAACTTCGCACTCAGGCACCCGATTTTTGGGATGACCCCATGCGCGCCCAAACCCAAATGAAGAAGGTAAAGGGCATAGAGAAGTGGCTGAAGGGCTATCAGGAGGTCCGCCAGTTTGCGGATGAACTTCAGTTAGCCTTCGATTTCTATAAAGAGGAAATGGTCACCGAGGAGGAGGTCGACAGCGACTATGCCAAGGCCATCCATGCCATCGAGGAGCTGGAGCTGAAGAACATGCTTCGCCAGGAGGAAGATTCCATGGATGCTGTCATGAAAATCAACTCGGGCGCCGGCGGAACCGAGGCGCAAGACTGGGCACAGATGCTCATGCGAATGTACATGCGCTGGTGTGAGAGCAATGGTTACAAGGTGACCATCACCGACCTTCAGCCAGGAGAAGAGGTCGGTGTCAAGAGCATGACTATGACTATCGAGGGAGGAGAATATGCCTATGGCTTCCTCAAGAGTGAGAACGGTGTGCACCGTCTTGTGCGTGTGTCGCCCTACAATGCGCAAGGCAAGCGTATGACCAGTTTCGCCAGCGTCTTTGTAACGCCGCTTGTCGACGATACGATCGAAGTTTATGTCGATCCCGCCAAGGTCAGTTGGGACACCTTCCGAAGCTCAGGTGCCGGCGGACAGAACGTGAATAAGGTGGAATCGGGTGTCCGGCTGCGCTATCAGTACGAGGATCCCGACACTGGAGAGAAGGAAGAAATCCTCATCGAGAATACCGAGACGCGTGACCAGCCGAAGAACAGGGCCAAGGCCATGCAGCTCTTGAAGAGCCAGCTCTATGACCGCGCGCTGAAGAAGAAGCAGGAAGAGCAGGCAAAGATTGAGGCTGGAAAGAAGAAGATTGAGTGGGGAAGCCAGATACGAAGCTATGTCTTTGATGACCGCCGTGTGAAAGACCATCGGACGGGTTACCAGACATCGGATGTCGATGGTGTGATGGACGGCAAGATTGACGGTTTCATCAAGGCCTTCCTCATGGAGTTCCCAACAGTTGATGAGGCGCAATAGGCCAGAAGACGGGAGCCTGTCACTCCAAAGAATTACCTCCAGGAGGTGTGGGCGACAGCATCTATTGTCAGTAACTTGCATCTTTGAACAACCTTAAAATATTGAAATCATGAGCAAGAAGAAAATTGAAAAGCACCCGGTGGTGCATGAGGTGAACCCGGCGGTTCAGCCTCGTAAACGAGAGAAGCATGAGGACAAGCAGAAGGATCAGGGCGACAAGGTCGTCAAGTGGATTTTCGGCGCACTGATAGCGCTTGCCGTCCTCTATGTCATTTGGTCAATGTATGTAGTGAGATAATGAGTGGACTTGAGATAGAACGCAAGTTTCTCGTCAAGAAAGGCGACGCATATAAACGCGCCGCCTTTTCTTGTAGCCACATCCAGCAGGGCTACATCCCCGCAAAGGGGGCCACGGTCCGCATCCGTGTGCGTGACGAGAAGGGGTACCTGACCATCAAGAGTCATAGTGCCAACGGAGGCTTGACCCGTTACGAATTCGAGAAAGAAATCACTCTTGACGAGGCTTCCCACCTGATGGCTCTGTGCCAGGGCGGTGTGGTCGACAAGCACCGCTGGCTGGTAAAGAGCGGCTCACACACCTTTGAGGTCGATGAGTTTCATGGCGACAATTCAGGGCTCGTGGTGGCAGAGGTGGAGTTGCAAAGTGAAGACGAGAGCTATGAAAAGCCCGACTTCATAGGTCCGGAGGTTACGGGCGATGTCCATTATCGCAATTCCAGCCTGCTCAGTGATCCTTTTTGTAACTGGCAACAACTCGTGCCAGAAGCATACCGAGCACCTGTCCGATGAGAACGCCGATGTCGTCGGCCAACCAGTCGACGACATCGCCGCTCCTCCGGCCTCCGGTGCATGTGGCCTGCACAACCTCTACTAGCCCGCCCATCACAAGAGGAGCGGCGAAAGCCCATATCCAGAGGAACCGCTTGCTGAGAGTAGTGTGACGGTAGGCATGCTCACCCCACACTATCAGGCACAAGCCTCCATACATCACGAAGTGTGTCCACTTGTCGATCATGCTGACATCGCCCAGCGGTGTTTGTGGGATGGGAATGAGGCAAAGCACCCAAATGATGGCCACACATGTCCACGAAAGTGGGTATTGTCTTAATGAGTCGTACGGAATCTTCATTTTTTGCTTTCGTTTTAATGCAAAAGTAGATAAAATTTTATAATTTTGCAAGCGTTAAGAAATGAAAGATTGGTATGTCAGAAGAAAGAGCTAACTTTGGGAGTAAGATAGGCATGATACTGGCCACAGCCGGAGGCGCAGTGGGACTGGGCAACGTTTGGCGTTTCCCCTATATGACCGGAGAGAATGGAGGCGCCGCCTTTATCCTTATTTATTTGGGTTGCGTGCTGTTGCTGGGCATCCCCTGCATGGTCTCCGAGTTTATCATTGGCCGTCATGGTGCCTCCAACACCTACCGCGCCTATTCGAGGATGGCACACGGCCGCGCGTGGAAATATGTCGGATTGTTGGGCGTGTTGGCAGGCTATCTCATTACGGGTTACTATGCTGTGGTGTCGGGCTGGTGCCTGCAGTATATTTATGCCTCGGCCGCCGGCCACCTGCATGGCGACCCCGAGTATGTGAAGAGTTATTTCCAGTCTTTCTCCACTGACCCCATCCGGCCTATCATTTGGCTTGTAGTTATTCTTGCCATCACCCACTTTGTCATTATTCACGGCGTGAGGGGCGGCATCGAGAAAGCGTCCAAACTGCTCATGCCAACCCTGTTCGTGCTGCTGCTTGTCATCGTCGTTGCCTCGTGCATGCTTCCTGGTTTCGAGCAGGGCATCACATTCTTGTTCAAGCCCGATTTCAGCAAGGTCAATCAAGGCACGTTCCTTGGTGCTCTCGGCCAGGCGTTCTTCTCGTTGAGCCTGGCTATGGGTTGCATCTGCACCTATGCCTCCTACTATTCGCGGCAGACCAACCTCTTGCAGTCGGCCGTTCAGATAGCAGTCATTGATTCACTCGTGGCCATTCTTGCCGGCCTCATGATTTTCCCGGCGGCCTTCTCGGTGGGCATCAATCCCGACAGTGGCCCGTCTTTGATATTCATCACTTTGCCAAATGTGTTTAACCAGGCCTTCTCGGGTATGCCCTTGCTGGGGTGGATTATCTCGCTTCTGTTCTATGCCCTGTTGTCTCTGGCCGCCCTCACGTCGCTTATGTCGCTCCACGAAGTGAGTACGGCATTCTTCTATGAGGAGCTTCATATTTCGCGCAAAAAAGGCGCTTGTATTGTTACCGTCACAACAATCGTCATCGGAGCGTTTTGCTCCCTGTCACTGGGTCGGTTTGATTGGTTGAGCATTGGCGGCAAGAATCTTTTCGATGTGTTCGATTTTGTTACGGGACAGATATTCCTTCCCATTGGCGGTTTCCTCACCTGCCTCTTTTTGGGATGGGTTGTGCCCCGCCAGATAGTGAAGGACGAGTTTACCAACTGGGGCACCGTAAGCGGCCGTTTCTTGGGCATATACCTGTTCCTGGTACGATACGTGTGTCCGTTGGCTATCCTTTGCGTCTTCCTCCATCAGTTTAATGTGATATGATTTACGACCTCATGAGGTTGTGTTACAGACCAAACAATACATCTTATGACAGAACGCGGTAACTTCGGAACCAAGATAGGTGTCGTGCTCGCCACGGCCGGTTCGGCCGTTGGCCTGGGCAACATTTGGCGTTTCCCCTACATGACAGGCCAGGATGGTGGCGCGGCCTTCATTCTCATCTATGCCGTCTGCATCCTGCTGCTGGGTATCCCTGGCATGGTGGCGGAGTTTATCGTGGGGCGTCACGGGGCAGCAAACGCAGCACGGGCCTATCACAAGATGGGCGGTCGCCGTTGGGCGGCCCTTGGCTACATGGGTGTTGTTACGGCCATGATCATCCTCGGTTTCTATGCAGTGGTGGCCGGCTGGTGTCTCCAGTATCTTGTGGCATCATTCATGGGCACTCTCCGGGGTGACCCATCTTATGTGACCGAGTATTTCAAGACGTTTTCGTCCGACCCGTTGAAGCCTCTGGTGTGGACAATAGTGTTTATCGTCATTACGCATCTGGTGGTCATCCGCGGCGTGCGCAAAGGCATCGAGAAGTTCAGCAACACCCTCATGCCCATCCTCTTTGTGTTGCTGCTAGTCATTGTCGTGGCCTCCTGTGCTCTTCCGGGTGCGGGCAAGGGTGTAGAGTTTTTGTTCAAGCCCGATTTCTCCAAAGTCACCCGTAGTGTGCTGCTCGACTCCTTGGGGCAGGCTTTCTTCTCACTCTCGCTGGGTACGGCTTGCCTCTGCACTTATGCCTCTTATTTTGGCAGACAGACCAACCTGCTGAAGACCGCCGGACAGATAGCTGTTGTCGACACCGCCATAGCCATCCTTGCCGGCCTTATGATTTTCCCTGCAGCTTTCTCTGTGGGCATCAATCCCGACAGCGGTCCCTCGTTGATTTTCATTACCTTGCCCAACGTATTCCAGCAGGCGTTCACCCCTACTTTGGGATACATTATCGGCATCCTCTTCTATGCCCTTCTGTCTCTTGCTGCTCTCACCTCCACCATCTCCATGCACGAGATCGGAACAGCCCTCTTCTATGAGGAACTCCACATATCGCGCAAGAAGGGCGCCCTCATCGAGACGGTGTCATGCTGTGTCATTGGAGTGCTCTGCTCGTTGTCGTGTGGCGCAGTTGACCTTACTCTCTTCGGAAAGAGCTTTCTCGACTGTTGTGATTATCTGACATCCAATATCCTCCTGCCTATGGGCTCCTTCTTCACCTGCATCCTTGTGGGTTGGATTGTGCCGCGGCAGGTGGTGCGCGATGAGGTGACCAACTGGGGAACGATTCATTCAGTGTTCCTTGGCGTGTGGTTCTTCATCATCCGATTCATCTCGCCGGCTTGCATCCTGTTGGTCTTTCTCCATCAGCTGGGTATCATCTGACAACGTAGCCTCCAACTTTCCCATATCGTTTACAGGCTGTGAAATTCAAAGATTTCTTCTACCTCAACCGTTCCGACCGCATGCTCGTCATCTTTTTCTCGATGGTGTTGCTTGTTGCATGCGGTCTCATGGCCTATCTTGGACGCGATGAGTTGGTTGTCGGTCCGTCGTCGTCCGATAGCTTGCCCGACAGCTCCTACAACCGTCGTCACCCAGCTCGCAGCGGCTACGATCCAGGCGAGGCGGACGGCTATTATCGCCAAAATGTATCGCGTCAGGTTGAGCGCTTTCCCTTCGACCCCAATACAGCTGACAGCACCCAGTTACTGCGGCTGGGGCTCCGGCCATGGCAGGTGCGCAATATCTATCGCTACCGTGCTGCAGGCGGTGTCTATCGCCAACCGTCCGACTTCGCCCAGCTCTACGGGCTCACCCAAAAGGAGTACCGCGAGCTGAAACCCTATATCCGCATCGCACCCGACTATCAGCCTGCCGCTGACCGCTATGGCACCAGCCGTTCTTCGTTTCGCGACAGTCTAAAGCCTCATTATCCAGCCAAGCTACAGTTCTCAGAGACTGTCGACCTCAATGCCGCCGACACGACGTTGCTGATGCGCGTGCCTGGCATCGGCCGTTACTTCGCCCGCGAGATAGCCAGTTATCGCCAGCGGCTTGGCGGTTTCTACAGTATCGACCAGTTGCTTGAGATAGAAGATTTTCCCGAGAAGGCTCTGCCTTACTTTGTTGTCAATGGGACGACCACCAAGATTGCCGTCAATCGTTTGGCTCTCAATCAGCTCAAGCGCCATCCTTACATCAATTACTACCAAGCTAAGGCTATCGTCGACTATCGCCGCATGCGCGGACCGCTGAAGAGTCTCAATGACCTGCGTCTGCACAAAGACTTCGACGCGAAAGACATGGAGCGACTCAGTCACTACGTGGAGTTTTGAAACCCCTCCGTTTAGAACTTGTATATTCGGGCGACAAGCCCTACTCTGCAGAAGCATTGCTGCGTCCATTATTCAGGGTCGCACATCAAGCTTGGCACCATACTGATTGTCTTGAACGCGATTGCAGTTGTCCTTTAGTCACTTGGCGTACATTGATATTCCTGTATAAAGCACGTCTTGGTTTTGTATATTTATTTATGCTTGAGGCCCGAATTTGCAAAATTTGGGTTGTATGCATCAAAAATATACAGGAATATTTGCCCGTTTGCATAGAAAGCAGTAATTTTGCAAACACATGAAGCATAAAAATACAGACATGAAAATCAAAGACCGCCGTCTGAAGGCCATCAAGATGATCATTTCGAGCATGGAAATGAGCAGTCAGGAAGAGGTGCTCAACGAGTTGCACCGCGAAGGCTTTAAGCTCACCCAAGCCACCCTGAGTCGCGACATGAAGCAACTGAAGGTAGCCAAGGCGGCCTCGATGAACGGGAAATACGTGTATGTGCTCCCTAACGAGACTATGTACAGGCGTGCGCCGAAATCTCAGACTGTAAGTGAGATGCTTGCCAGTCCGGGTTTTTTGTCGATTAATTTTTCAGGCAATATCGGTGTCATCAAGACCCGTCCGGGATACGCCAGTTCCATCGCATACAACATCGATAATAGTAATGTTCCCGAGATTTTGGGAACCATCGCTGGTGACGATACAATCGTCATCGTGATCCGTGAGGGCGTGGATAGCAACGCCGTCGTGGAAGGCATCAACGACATAGTAGACAAATAAGAACATTCATGAAAGAAGTAAAGGTAATGGTGGCCGATGAAAATCACATCAAGTATGTCGACACCATTCTTCAGACCATTGCAGACGCAGCCAAGGTGCGCGGCACCGGTATCGCCAAGCGGTCGCCCGAGTATGTGGCCACCAAGATGCGCGAGGCCAAGGCTGTTATCGCGCTTGAAGGCGAGCGTTTTGCTGGTTTCAGTTACATTGAGACGTGGGGCAACAAACACTATGTCACCACGTCAGGCCTGATTGTCCATCCCGACTATCGCGGCATCGGACTGGCCAAGCGCATCAAGAATCTCACGTTCACGTTGGCACGTGTCCGCTGGCCCCACGCCAAGATATTCTCGCTCACATCCGGCTCGGCCGTGATGACAATGAATACCCAGTTGGGCTATCACCCCGTCACGTTCAACGACCTCACCGACGACGAAGCCTTCTGGCGCGGTTGCCAGGGCTGCATCAACCATGACATCCTGCAGCGTACGGGGCGCAAGTTCTGCATCTGCACCGCCATGCTTTTTGACCCAGAGGAGCATCTGCCTGCCAAGATTCCCGCAGAGGTCATGGAGCGCATCCGCGTCATCGACGGCGGAGGAGTCAAGTTGGCTACCAGCTCCAGCGATTACGGAGAGTCGTAGGTCATTGCCGCAACAGTCAGAATAAATTGTGCCGATGGAGCACATCTTCTTTTGACATTAATATCAAAACACAACAATAACCCTATAAAACCACCATCGCCCGAAGCGTTGCCACCCAAGCACAAGCGGCTTGCCGGCAGCAGGGTTGGGAAGATGGACAGTGGAGGAACAGAATTATGAAAAAGAAAGTAGTAGTGGCCTACAGTGGTGGCCTTGACACGTCATACACCGTGATGAAACTCGCCCAGGAAGGCTGGGATGTCTATGCGGCTTGCGCCAACACTGGCGGTTTCAGCGCTGAGCAGCTGAAGAAGAACGAGGAGAACGCCATCAAGCTGGGCGCCGTGAAGTATGTCACACTTGATGTCACGCAGGAATATTATGCCAAGTCGTTGAAATACATGATTTTCGGCAATGTGCTCCGCAACAACTGCTATCCCATTTCCGTGTCGTCAGAGCGTATCTTCCAGGCCATTGCCATTGCGCGCTATGCCAAGGAGATTGGAGCCGATGCCATTGCCCACGGCTCCACGGGTGCAGGCAATGACCAGATACGTTTCGACATGACCTTCCTCGTGATGGCACCCGGCGTGGAGATCATCACCTTGACACGCGACAAGGAACTCTCACGCAAGGAAGAGGTCGACTATCTGAACGAGCACGGCTTCTTCGCCGATTTCACCAAGCTGAAGTACAGCTACAATGTGGGCATCTGGGGGACAAGCATCTGTGGCGGCGAGCTTCTTGACCCCACCCAGAGACTGCCCGAAGAGGCCTATCTGAAGCATGTCACCGCTGAGGCACCCGAGGCAGAGTTGCGCATCACTTTCGACAAGGGCGAGATTGCGGCGGTCAACGGTGAGACCTTCGACGACAAGGTAAAGGCCATCCAGAAAATTGAAGAGATTGGTGCCAGCTATGCCATCGGCCGTGACTGCAATGTGGGCGACACCATCATCGGCATCAAGGGCCGTGTGGGATTTGAGGCCGCTGCACCCATGCTTATCATTGAGGCCCACCGCCTGCTGGAGAAGTCCACACTGTCGAAGTGGCAGCAGTACTGGAAAGACCAGGTGGCCAACTGGTATGGCATGTTCCTCCACGAGAGCCAGTATCTGGAGCCTGTCATGCCCGATATGGAGGCATTCCTCACCAGCTCCCAGCGTCATGTCAACGGAACCGCCATTCTCAAGCTGCGCCCTTATGGTTTCCAGACTGTCGGAGTCGACTCGGCCGATGACCTCACCAAGTCGAAGCTCGGCGAATATGGCGAGATGAACCACGGATGGACCGCCGAGGACGCCAAGGGATTCATCAAGCTCACTTCCACGCCGCTGCGTGTCTTCTACGGCATGCACCCCGACGAGAAGCGTTAATCCAACCAAAACGAAATAGCCATGTCATCCAACAAAAGACTGGTCCGGTCCTCGTCTGACCGATGGATTGCAGGTGTCTGTGGCGGCATCGCCGAATATTTCGGCTGGGATCCTGCCGTTGTGCGCTTGGCCTATGTGCTGTTTTCCTTGCTTAGCGTCAGCTTTCCCGGACTGCTGTTATATATCATTCTCTGGCTCATCATGCCAAAATACTAAACCAACCAACAAACAATGATCAAGATAGGAATACTGGGCGGTGCCGGTTACACAGCCGGCGAACTCATCCGCTTGTTGCTCCATCACCCCGAGGCAGAACTGGTTTTTGTCAATAGCGAAAGCAATGCGGGCAACCTCCTGACCGATGTCCACGAGGGACTCTATGGTGACACCGACATGCGGTTCACCTCCGGGATGCCCTTCAACGATGTCGACGTAGTATACTTCTGCTTCGGGCATGGCAAGAGCGAGGCTTTCCTGCGTGAACATCACATCCCCGAGAACGTCAAAATCATTGACCTGGCACAAGACTTCCGTCTGGCAGCATCTGCCGACTACGACCCGTCGAAGCCCTATACGCCCGACAACCACGACTTCGTGTACGGCCTTCCCGAAATTAACCGTCAGCGCATTGCAGCCGCACGGCATGTGGCCAATCCCGGTTGCTTCGCCACTTGCATTCAGCTGGGACTGCTGCCGGCAGCCAGCATGAAGCTCATCAAGAGCGATGTGATGGTCAATGCCATCACGGGATCTACCGGAGCGGGTGTCAAGCCGGGCGCCACCACCCATTACTCGTGGCGCACCGACAATCTAAGCATCTACAAGGCTTTCCGTCATCAGCATGTACCCGAAATCCGCCAGAGCCTGCGCCAGGTGCAGGGAGACCTGATGGCGGCCATCGATTTCCTGCCTTACCGTGGCAATTTCGCCCGTGGCATCTTTGCCACGGAGGTGCTTCATACCGACGCCGCAGCCGACGACATCGTGTCCGCCTACAAAGCATTCTATGCCGATGAGCCGTTCACGCACTATGTCGACAAACCGCTTGACATGAAGCAGGTGGTCAACACCAACAAGGCGCTGGTCCACTGCGACGTTATCGACGGTAAGCTGCTTGTCACGTCATGCATCGACAATCTGCTTAAGGGCGCTGTCGGTCAGGCCGTGCAAAACATGAACATCATGTTCGGACTGCCCGAGACGGCAGGCCTGGGCCTCAAGCCGTCGGCCTTCTGATGCACGGCGAGGACCTCAACCTATCCATTTTTTTCCACGTCCCTCCATCTGCTGGAGGGGCTTTCGTGTAACTAATGGCCCTCAACCGTGGGGCTGTGAGAGGACAATAGAAAGATGAAATTATTCGATGTATATTCCCTGTTCGACGTAAACATCGTCAGGGGCAAAGGAACAAGGGTGTGGGACGACAAGAACCAGGAATATCTGGATCTCTACGGAGGCCATGCCGTCATCAGCATAGGCCACTGCCATCCCCACTATGTGGAGGCACTGACCCGCCAACTGGGCAACCTGGGGTTCTATTCCAACAGTGTCATCAACCGTCTGCAGGAGCAACTGGCTGAACGTCTGGGCCGTGTGTCTGGCTACGACGACTACCAGCTCTTCCTCATCAACAGCGGTGCTGAGGCTAACGAGAACGCTCTCAAGCTGGCCAGCTTCCATACAGGCCGCACACGTGTGCTGGCCGCTTCACACGCCTTCCACGGCCGCACGTCGCTTGCCGTCGAGACAACCGACAACCCCAAGATAGTGGCCCCCATCAACGACAACGCACATACCACCTTCCTGCCGCTCAACGACCTGCAGGCATGGGAGAACGAACTGGCCAAAGGCGATGTGTGTGCGGTCATCCTTGAGGCTATCCAGGGGGTGGGAGGTATACGCCTGGCTACGCCCGAGTTTGCCCAGGGGTTGGCTGCTGCCTGCAAAAAGTATGGCGTTGTGCTCATCTGCGACGAGATACAGTGCGGTTATGGCCGCAGCGGCAAGTTCTTTGCCCACCAGTGGCTCGGTGTCAGACCCGACCTCATCACTGTGGCCAAGGGCATCGGCAATGGCTTCCCCATGGGTGCCGTGCTCATCTCGCCCGAATTCGTCCCCGTGAAGGGACAGCTCGGAACGACCTTCGGCGGCAACCATCTGGCCTGTGCGGCGGCTCTCGCCGTGCTCGATGTGTTTGAACAGGAACATATTGTCGACAACGCCCATGAGGTAGGAGAGTATCTGATAGGCCAGCTTAAGGCACTGCAGAAGACCGAGTCCCATATCCTTGATGTGCGTGGCCGTGGTCTCATGATAGGTGTCGACCTTGACGTGCCCCATAAGGATGTGCGCCTGCCCCTTATCCATGAGCAGCATTGCTTCACGGGTTGCGCGGGCACCAATGTGCTGCGTCTGTTGCCGCCCTTGTGTCTGACCAAGGACGATGCCGACCTATTCATCGAGAAACTCAAAAGCGTCTTCCAAGGCTTATGACATTCGCCATGATAGGCGTGGGGGCCATGGGTGGCGCCACGGTCCAGGGACTGCTGCAACTGTCGGTCTTCCAACCGCACGACATCATCGTTGCCAACCCCACGAAAGAGAAGCTGGAACCCTTTGAGACCAAGGGCATCGTGGCCACATCCGACAACCGCCAGGCTGCCAGCCAGGCCGATGTAGTGTGTGTCTGCGTGAAGCCTTGGCTCGTCGAGAGCGTCTTGCGCGAGATTAGGAATGTCTTGCGGCCCCGAGAGCAAATGCTCATCGTCATTGCCGCGGGCATCAGTCCCGAGCAGGTCTGCGAGTGGCTGCCCGACACGCCACCCTTCTTCCTGGCCATACCCAACATTGCCATTGCCCAGCTGCAGTCGATGACGTTTATTGTCCCTGTGGGTGCCACTCCGCAGCAGACGGCCTTTGTCAAGGGCCTTTTCGACGGGATGGGTACCTCGCTGCTCACCGACTACCGGCACTTGGCCGCCGGCACCGCGCTGGCCTCGTGTGGCCTCGCCTATGCCATGCGCTACATCCGTGCGGCGACTGAGGGTGGCGTGGAACTCGGCTTCAAGGCCGATGAGGCCAAGGATATCGTGATGCAGACCGTCCAGGGCGCTGTGACCTTGCTCCGCCATAGCGGCCTTCATCCCGAACGCGCCATCGACCTCGTGACGACGCCTGGCGGAGTCACCATCAAAGGGCTCAATGAGATGGAGCACAACGGCTTTACGTCGGCGGTCATCCGCGGTCTGAAGGCGAGTGTAAAGTGAGCTCCCAACCATTTTGACACCATTCCCCCAATCACTTTTAATGACCTGATAACATGGATGAACAACTGAAACAAATCGGCGAAAGGCTCAAGGGACTGCGTGACGCACTTGGCCTGTCGGTCCAGGAGGTGGCAGACACCTGCGGCATCGATGTCGAAAAATATGAGAAAATAGAACAGGGCGAGCTGGACATCACCATCTCCAAGTTGATGAAGATTGCCCACCAGTATGGCGTGTCGGCCGAGGAGCTGATGTTCGCAGAGACGCCCCACATGAAGTCTTACTTCGTGGTGCGCAAGGGGCAGGGCATGAGCGTCGAGCGGTCGAAAGCCTACAAGTACCAGAGTCTGGTGAGTGGCTTCGTCGATCACCATGCCGATGTGTTCGTTGTCACCGTCGAGCCCAAGCCCGGTGCCCGCACCATCTACAAGAACACTCATGCCGGGCAAGAGTTCAATCTCGTGCTCGAAGGATCTATGGACCTCTATCTCGAGGGCAAGACCATTCGTCTCAACGAGGGCGACAGTATCTATTTTGATTCCAGCAAGCCCCATGGTATGTTGGCTGTGGGCGAGAAGGCCGTGAGACTGTTGGCTGCGGTCGTGGAGTAACCCTACAGAAATACACATCATGATTGAGAGATTTTTAAAGCAGACCCACTTCGAGTCGGTCGAAGACTATAACAAGCACTTGGAATTTGTCATTCCCGAGAATTTCAATTTTGCCTATGACGTCATGGACGCATGGGCCAGGGAAGCCCCCGACAAGCTCGCCCTTCTCTGGACCAATGACCAGGGCGACGAGATACGCACAACTTATGGACAGCTCAAGGAGCAGTCGGATCAGGCGGCCTCCTATCTTATCACGCTGGGCATTGGCAAGAACGATCCTGTCATGCTTATCCTCAAACGCCGCTATGAGTGGTGGGTCATCATGCTCGCGCTCCACAAGATTGGAGCCATCGTCATTCCGGCTACGCACATGCTCACCCAGCACGACATCGTCTACCGCAACACACGGGCCAGCGTGAAGGCCATCATCTGTGTCGACGACCCTTATGTGACCGAGCAGGTGACACTGGCCATGCCTGACAGTCCTACGGTGAAGTGTCTTGTGGCCGTGGCGGACCACGGCAAGGTCATTCCCAAGGGCTTCCACGATTGGCAGGCCGAATGGCATCTGGCGCCCAAGTTTGTGCGCCCCGCCTTTGTCAACACCAACGAGGACACGATGTTGATGTATTTCACCAGTGGTACCAGCGGTGAGCCGAAGATGGTCGCCCACGACTACCTTTACGCTATGGGCCATCTCACCACGGGTGTCTACTGGCACCATTTGCATGAGAATTCACTTCACCTTACGGTGGCCGACACCGGTTGGGGCAAGGCCGTTTGGGGCAAGTTCTACGGCCAATGGTTTGCAGGCGCCACCGTTTTCGTGTTTGACCACGAGAAGTTCAATGCCGACACGTTGCTCCGCCAGATTGCCAAATACCGTGTCACGTCTTTCTGCGCCCCTCCTACCGTCTATCGGTTCATCGTCCGCGAGGACCTCTCGAAATACGACCTCTCTTCGCTGGAGTATTGCACCACGGCGGGCGAGGCCCTCAATCCCTCCGTGTTCGACAAGTTCAAGGAGCTTACAGGCATACAGATGATGGAGGGCTTCGGACAGACCGAGACCACCATGACGCTGGGCACGATGCCCTGGATGAAGCCCAAGCCCGGATCGATGGGCATGCCCAACGGGCAGTATGATATCGATCTGGTGAAGCCCGACGGCACTCCTTGCGAGGACGGAGAGAAGGGGGAAATCGTTGTCCGCGTAGGCGACCGCAAGCCTATCGGCCTGTTTAAGGAGTACTATCGCGACCCGGAGCTTACCAAGGAGGTATGGCACGACGGTCTTTACCACACCGGCGACATGGCCTGGCGTGACGAGGACGGCTACTATTGGTTTGAGGGACGCATCGATGACGTCATCAAGTCGAGCGGCTACCGTATCGGCCCGTTTGAGGTGGAGTCGGCCCTGATGACCCATCCGGCCGTGGTGGAGTGTGCCATCACGGGTGTGCCCGATGACATACGCGGTATGGTGGTCAAGGCAACCGTGGTGCTCGGCAAGGAATGGAAGAGCAAGGCAGGAGACGCATTGGTCAAGGAGCTCCAGCAACACGTGAAGAAAGAGACGGCACCCTACAAGTATCCGCGCATCGTGGAGTTTGTCGACGAGTTGCCCAAGACCATCAGCGGCAAGATACGCCGTGTGGAAATCCGCCAAAAAGACAGCGGGAAGAAAGACTGACAACTGCGTCCTGATAATCTGACAAGCCATGAATGAAACCTGCAAGCGACTTGTGGTGAAGGTGGGCAGCAATGTGCTGACCCGCCCTGACGGAAAGCTCGACGTGACGCGTATGTCCACGTTGGTCGACCAGATAGCCTGGCTGAGGCAACGGGGACATGAAATCATACTCGTATCGTCGGGCGCCATGGCCAGCGGACGGGGCGAACTCCGTATTGAACATCAGCTCGACTCGGTGGAGCAGCGGCAACTTTTTTCCGCAGTAGGACAGGTGAAACTCGTGGGCCTCTATTATGACCTGTTTCGCGAATACAACATTCCAATCGGCCAGGTGCTCACGATGAAGGAGAATTTTGAGGCTGGCGAACAGTATCGCAACCAGAAGGCGTGCATGGACGTGATGCTGCAAAATGGTGTGCTGCCCATTGTCAACGAGAACGATACGGTCAGTGTCACAGAGCTGATGTTCACCGACAACGACGAGTTGTCGGGACTTATTGCCCAGATGATGCATGCCGGAACGCTCGTGCTTCTCTCCAATATCGACGGCATCTACACGGCTCATCCTGATGACCCTACGGCTGAGCTCATCGCCAAGGTGGCTCCCGGACGTGATCTCAGCGACTACATCCGTCCGGAGAAAAGTGCCTTTGGGCGTGGTGGCATGCATTCGAAGTACACCACCGCCAAGAAGGTGGCACAAGCGGGTATTCGCGTGATCATTGCCAATGGCGAACGCCACAATGTCCTGGTCGACTTGGTGGAGAACCAACATGATGTTCCACATACAGAATTTATGCCATGTCACTAACACCTCTTTTCCAACAGGCCAAGGAAGCCAGCCGACAGCTTGTCGTCCTGACCGAGTCTGAGCGCAACGATATCCTCCTGCATGTGGCCGATGCGATAGAGACTCATGCAGACGAGCTGCTTGAGGCCAATGCAGAGGACCTTTCTGCCATGGACAGCCATGCCCCTCTCTACGACCGCCTGCAGCTGACTGCAGACCGGCTGGATGGCATAGCGGCCGACATGCGCCATGTGGCCGGCCTGCCCTCGCCTCTGGGGCGTGTCAGTCATGCGCACACGCTCAACAACGGTTTGCGCCTTCATCGTGTGAGTGTTCCCTTTGGCGTCATTGGCGTTGTCTATGAGGCACGCCCCAATGTGACGTTTGATGTGTTCTCGCTATGCTTCAAGAGCGGCAACGCCTGTGTGCTCAAAGGGGGGCATGACGCTGATCATACCAACCGGTTGGCCGTTGGTCTGATACACGATGTGCTCCAAAGACATGGCGTTGACAGCCATGCCGTTGTGCTTCTGCCTCCCACCCACGAGGCTACGGGCGAGATGTTGGCAGCTGTGGGGTACATCGACCTCTGCATACCGCGTGGCGGCCGTAGGCTTATCGACTTCGTGCGTGACACGGCACGCATTCCTGTCATTGAGACGGGTGCGGGTGTCGTTAACACCTATTTTGACCAGTCGGGCGACCTTGCGAAGGGACGGGCCATTGTGCTCAACGCAAAGACGCGCCGTGTGTCGGTTTGCAACGCGCTTGATTGCCTCGTGGTCCACGAGCGGCGACTGGGCGACCTGGCTGCATTGGTGGAACCCCTGGCGGCAAAGCGCGTGACCCTTTATGCTGACAACGATGCTTACAGACAGTTGGAAGGGCTTTATCCGGCCGACTTGCTGCGCGAAGCTACACCTGAAGCGTTTGGCACCGAATACATGGATTTCAAGTTGGCCGTGCGCGTGGTACCCGACATCCAGGCGGCCCTTGCCCACATCGCCCGCTACGGGTCGGGTCACAGCGAGAGTATCATCACTGAGGACGAGGCTGCGGCCCGCCTGTTCCAGGCCCGTGTCGATGCGGCCTGTGTCTACTGGAATGCTCCCACGTCGTTCACAGACGGGGCTCAGTTTGGTCTTGGTGCGGAGATAGGCATCTCCACGCAGAAGTTAGGGCCGCGTGGGCCGATGGGACTGGAGGAAATCTGTACCTACAAATGGATCATCGAAGGCGATGGGCAGACGCGTCCGTGACTGCCTTTCCCGAATGACAACAAACAATTAACCAAATAACCATCATTATCAAGAAACAATATGAATACCTTTTTCAATGTGCAAGATATCGGTCCGCTCGACAAGGCGCTGGCCGAGGCTCTGGAGGTGAAGCAAGACCGCTTCAAGTATCAGCATCTGGGCAAGAACAAGACATTGTTGATGATTTTCTTCAACAACTCGTTGCGCACGCGCCTCTCCACGCAGAAGGCGGCCATGAATCTGGGAATGAACGTCATAGTGCTTGACGTCAATGCAGGTGCATGGAAACTGGAGACCGAGCGTGGTGTCATTATGGACGGAGACAAGAGCGAGCATCTGCTGGAGGCTATTCCCGTCATGGGCTGCTATTGTGATGTCATCGCCGTTCGCTCGTTTGCGGGGTTGAGCGACCGTGAGTACGACTATGCCGAGACCATTGTCAACCAGTTTGTGAAGTATTCGGGCCGTCCTGTGGTAGCCATGGAGACTGCCACGGTCCACCCCCTGCAGGCTTTTGCCGACCTTATCACCATTGAGGAACATAAGAAGGTGGCCCGACCCAAGGTCGTGTTGACTTGGGCGCCCCACTGCCGGGCTCTGCCACAGGCTGTGCCCAACTCGTTTGCTGAATGGATGACAGCCGCTGATGTCGATTTCGTAGTGACCCATCCTGAGGGCTATGAGCTTGATACCAAGTTCACCAAGGGTGCCAAAGTGGAGTATGACCAGCACAAGGCCTTGGAAGGAGCCGACTTTGTCTATGCCAAGAACTGGAGCTGTCCTGGTGTGACTTGTCCCGAGGACTATGGCAAGATTCTCTCCAAAGACTCGTCGTGGACTATCGACAGCGAGCACATGAGCTGGACCAACGACGGCTATTTCATGCACTGTCTGCCTGTGCGCCGTGGCCTCATCGTCACGGATGACGTCATAGAGAGCGACCACAGCCTGGTCATTCCTGAGGCTGCCAACCGCGAAATCAGTGCCGAGGTGGTGCTCAAGCGCGTGCTCGAGAGCCTCTGACGGTGTGCAAGACGATGGTCTTTGCACTGTTCCACAAGGTGCCTTTCGGCTCTTGCAAAATAACCCAAGCGGGCGACAAACAAATCTGTTTGTCGCCCGCTTGGGTTATTTTGTTTCGGATTGCTTTTTACCGTCACTAAACGCTCAATTGGCTCTGGATACGTGATTTGTCGGATGATTTCCGAAAAAACAGGGCGTTTCATGAACCTCAATCTGGAGCGCAACATAGGGCTTTCATCGCAACGAAAGGGTGAAGCGGCAGCGAAAATGATGTTGGCAGACAGGTGATTGACTTCGAAAGACGGCGAATCATGTCTAGATTGATGCCTCATTGACGCACGGTGCGGCACTTATGCAGAGTCGATACGGCATCTTTCGATGCTTGATACGGTATCTTTCGCAAGAGTGGAAATGTGCAAGGTGTTTAAATTTTCGGTCTGTCGTTTGTAACAATCGGAAAATCAATATCTTGTGCAAACACTCGTCTGAATTGCGTATTTGCAGGCACGCGCATGCTTCGTTGCAAATACGCGATTCTGAGAAGGGCTATTGTTCGATATTTTACCTAAATTTCGAATTTATGTGACGATGAAAAAACGATTTAAAGATTATTGATATGCGGGGCTTACTTTTGACCATTGCATGATTCGTTGCCCCTGTAAGGGGCGCATATTATAGGATAGGGGCTTGCCCCTATCTCTACCTGGTGTTATAAAACGTAGCCCCTTACAGGGGCTGCGTTATTGATAACCCTATCAAAACGTAGGGGTTACCCCCTACGCTATAATCTGTCGTCCCTACGGGACTTGACTGTTGCGAAAGTTTTTACCGGACACCAATAATATAAGGTGAAGTTTTATGGGTTTCCGGAAGGCCTCTACGTGACAAAAACGGCAAAGGCCGTCTCCAAGTACAATGGACTATGGAGGCGGCCTTTGCCGTTTTTTTTGATTTTATTGTGCCGTCAGTTGTTGTTCACCCTGATAACTGTTGGCAGTGACGGTAAGCCGTGCGTGTTTCCATTCGCTCGGCAGAGGCATGCTGAGATAACTCTTGACGGTGTAATACTGGGGTACTCCGTTCTGCTCATGCAGTAGGCGCAGGATAACAGCACGCACCGAATCGCCGTCCGTCTCGGCGGAGTCGACCATGAGACCTATTGACTGCCGTGCATCCACCACATCCGTCTGTCCCGTTTTGACGGCAAACCCGATGTTGAGATAGCCTCCGCCGCACCATGTGCTCTCGAGTGTCAGCGGATCAGTCGGCACATTGTCCATGCGGGCTTTGTCAGCTGCTCGTGTGACCAGCACTTGCGACAAGCTGAAGAGGCGCTTGGTCTTCACGTCGTAGTAGGCCAGAGCGCGGCACAACGTGTCCTTGGCCGGGAGCCAGCTGGCTGTGACTGGCGTAGACAGCCACACGGTGTCGCCTCGGTCTGTCAGGAAGTGGTCGACGGTCTTGGCCGTTGTCACATGAGCCATGCCGAAGTCGGCCTGGAGGTAGCTGTATTGTCCGTCGCCTGTGTCATAGGCATCGCTGGAGCATCCTGCGGCTGCTGCCAGCATGCCCAAGGAGATGAGCGCAACCAGTCCGTATGTTCGTGTCTTTTGTTGGTATTTCATCCTTTCAATGCTGTCAGGTGGTTGATGGCCGGGTTGGCATACATCGTCAGGATGCACTGGCGGAGGAATTCCTCGTCCTTGTTGGGTAAGCTGACTTTTGCCAGTTGTCCTTCCACGTAGCGGTCAAACATGGCTTTGTCCTCTTCCGTGTAGTGGTCGCGGTGGTTCATGTTTCCTCTCAGTTCATCGAGCGCCACGTAGTTGGATGCGTAAAGTCTGTAGTTGCGGTGTATCTCGTGGTCTATGTGGTCGGCGATGATGCGGTAGATGTCGCCCTTGGGCGTATCGTCGGGTATGGTGTCGAGAAAATCGTCAATGCAGGGCGCGCAGTGGTAGTGTACGTGGCCCTTGAAGCCCATGATGCCCGTCTGCATCGACACGATGTCGTCTGTGGGACCCTTTTTCCATTGCGGATTGTCACGCCGCTGCTGAAACTCCTGTGCCTTGAGAAAGTCGCAGGGGTCATACTCATACGAGATGGTAAGCGGAACGATATGGAGCGCCTTCAGTTTTTCGGTAACTGATCCCTTGCCGCCCATGGTCATCATCTTCAGCACACCATCGGCTGTGCGGTCGTTGGAGTCCTTGGCGCGTCCTGAGCGTTGCGCAATCCAGATGTTCTCGTGCTTCTCCTGGATGGCAAAGTGCATGTATTCTGACAGAATCTTGCTGGCAACGAGCATCTCGCGCATGGGCAATCCGCGCTTCACGATAAAGCTCTTGTTCACCCTTACCAGGTCTTTCACCCAAGGCAGTGACAGCAGGTTGTCGCCGATGGCTATCTCGCAAGTAGTGGTAAAGCCCGCATCTACGAGCAGCACGTCGAGAAGAGCCGAGTCGAGAACTATGTCGCGGTGGTTGCTTACGAACGTGTACCGTTGGGTATTGTCTATCTCGTGACAGTCCATCTCGAAGCCGTGGCTGGCTTTCTTCATCAAGTCTTTGATGAACTTGTAGCAGAACTGCACCTGAAAATCAAGGCAAGTAGTGCATGTCCGCATCTTGGCGGCTATCATGTCGTAAGGTACATCGGGGAAGATATGCCTTATTACTGCCTGAAACTGCGGGTTGGCCAGCAGCCGGTCGTAGACCTCGGGAAGCTCTTCGGGTTCGAAAGGCCTGATGTCTTTGAATTTTTCGGGTATAGTCATTGGCTTTGATGATGTAGTTTTACTTGCCTTGAAATGTCAGAACTGGTTCTCCACGATATCGGAAAGTACGTCCTTGATGTCGAGACCGGCAGCCCGTACCTGTTGCGGTATGAAGCTGGTCGGTGTCATGCCCGGTGTGGTGTTGATCTCGAGCATGTTGACCACGTCGTTGCCTTCGGCGTCCTTGGTGATGATGTAGTCAATGCGTATGATGCCGTTGCAGTGGAGGATGTCGTAGATGCGGCTTGTCTCCTCGGCCACTTTCTTGGCTGTGGCGTCGGCAATGCGCGCAGGCGTGATTTCCTGCACCTGTCCGTTGTATTTGGCGTCGTAATCGAAAAACTCGTTCTTGGTCACCACTTCGGTGGCGGGGAAGACTACCGATTTTTCACGCGTCTTGTAGCAGCCGATGGAGATTTCGGTGCCTTTCATGTAGCCTTCGATCATCACCTCGTCGCTCTCCATGAAGGCCACGCGTAGGGCGGGAGCCAGCTGGTCGGTGTTTTTCACCTTTGACACGCCGAAGCTGCTGCCGTCGGCTGCCGGCTTCACGAAGACGGGCATGCCCAGCCGTTGCTCCACCTCTTTCTCGTCGTAGTTCTCGCCTAGCCGCAGGAGAATGCTGTCTGCAACGCGCACGCCAAAGGCGCGGAGATAATTGTTGAGCACATACTTGTTGAACGTCATGGCTTCGACCAGGACACCACTGGTGGAGTAGGGAAGGTGGATGAGGTCGAAGTAACCCTGCATGATGCCGTTCTCGCCAGGAGTGCCGTGTATGGTGATGTAGGCGTAGTCGAACACGACTGCCTTGCCGTCCTCGCCGATGAACGAGAAGTCGTTTCTGTCGATGGGCGCGACATTCCCGTCCTCAAACTCCACGTGCCAGTCGTTGCCTTTCACGTCGACGATATAGACATTGTAGCGTTCCTTGTCGAAGAATGAATACAGACCCTGGGCCGACCGTAGGGAAACGTCGTGCTCCGAGGAGTCGCCACCGCAGACGATGGCAATGTTTCTTTTTAGATTTTTCATCTTGTTTGCTATTGTTGTATTCTCTGTTGTTCTTTGTTGCGTGCCGTGTGTCAGTCTTCGCGTCTTGTGCCGCTGATGAAGATGCGCCACCGCTCGATGAGCGCTTGCATGTCTGTTGGCCACGGTGAGTCGAAATCCATCTGCTGTCCTGTGCGCGGATGCACGAAGCCGAGTGTCTTGGCGTGGAGCGCCTGGCGCGGACACAGAGCGAGGCAGTTGTGGATGAAGGCGCGATAGCTGGAGCTGCGCTGTCCGCGCAGGATCTCGGTGCCGCCGTAGCGTTCGTCGGCAAAGAGCGGGTGGCCGATGTGCTTCATGTGGGCGCGGATTTGGTGGGTGCGCCCCGTCTCGAGTATACATTCCGTGAGCGTGGTGTAGCCGAATCGCTCGAGCACGCGCCAATGGGTAACGGCCGGTTTGCCGATGCCTGAGTCGGGGTCGAACACCTTCATGCGGAGCCTGTCCTTGGGGTCGCGTCCGATGTTGCCCTCGATGCGTCCCTCGTCTTCTGTGAAATTACCCCACACCAGTGCGTTGTAGCTGCGGTGTGTGGTCTTGTTGAAGAATTGCTTGCCCAGTGCCGTTTTAGCCTCGGGGGTCTTGGCCACTACGAGCAGCCCGCTGGTGTCCTTGTCGATGCGGTGGACCAGTCCCACCTCCGGGTCGTTGGCGTTGAACGACGGAACGTCTCGCATGTGCCATGCAACGGCGTTGATGAGCGTCCCGTTGAAATTGCCGGCACCCGGATGCACCACCATGCCCACGGGTTTGTTGACCACCATGAGGTCATCGTCCTCATAGACGATGTCGAGCGGTATGTCCTCGGCGTGGATGGTCGTGTCGTGCTTGGGGCGGTCGAGCTTCAGGGTGATGATGTCGCCGGGCCGCACCTTGTAGTTGCTCTTCACGGGCTTGTCGCCCACGAAGATGCATCCGGCATCGGCTGCTGCCTGTATGCGGTTGCGGCTGGAGTGCTGCATGTGCTCAGCCAGGAACTTGTCGATGCGCACGGGGGCCTGCCCCGTGTCAACCTCCGTCTTCCAGTGTTCGTAGAGCTGTTGGCCGTCTGCCGCTGGTATGGCTTCGCCCAGTGTGTCGTCCTCAAGGATGTCTATGTCGTCCGTGTAGTCTGTCATGGTGTGATAGTCTTGTGCTTCTTATTATTCGCCCCGCTGTCCGGGATCGTTGTGGATGGGGTCAGTGGGCTCAGAGGGCAGGGCGGGCTGCTCCTTCACTTCTTCGAAGGGGTCGTCCTCGCTCTCGACTTCCTCGTCGAAATTGTCGTCGGGCTCAATGCCGACGTAGTTCACTGAGTCGTTGATATCGCGTTGCCCGTTGCCTGCCTGAATGGTAACGGCAGCATCAACGGGTATCTTGTCACCATAGACCATATGGTGTCCGCCTACGACAACGCCGTAGACCCAGTCTTTCTCGCCCGGCACAAACTGTGGCGTTGTAAGTTTGAAGCCCATGGCCGTCAGCTTGGCCATCGCCTCACGCAGCGAACTGTTGTCGATGATGTCGGGCAGAGTCAGTGTGGGGGTGTGGCTGGCGTTGATGGTGACATAGATGACATGCCCTGCCTTCACGCGCTCTCCCGGTTCCAAATTTTGCTCAAGTATGCAGTCGGGTGGGAGTGTCTTCACGTAGCCTGTGTCGTTCACTTCGATACGCAGTCCCAACTGCTCGAGCACGTGGGCTGCGTTGGCGTATTTTTTATGTACAATGTTGGGGATGGCTATCGCCTCGCCGTGATGGGTGTATATGCCTATGGCAATCTTGGTGCCCAACAGCAACACGGCAATGACGATTGCCATGGCCGCCAGGTTGCCCCATAGGTATTTGCTTTTGAACTTTCCGAAGAATTCTGATGCCGTCATCGGTGTGGTATTTTTCCACAAAGATACGTCAATTCGCCCGAATGCCCAAACGGCTACTTGCTTTTTTTCACACTATTTTTGCTTGACGGCATGGTCGAGGTCATGCATCTGTAGCGGTGTTTTGTCTTTGGGATACTTTGCAAAATGCAAAAAGCAGCATGAAAGGCGATGCTTTCATGCTGCTTTTTATCGTCGGTCCGATAGTGTCCGTGCGATTACTTGCCGTGGTTCTCGTCAGAGACGGTCAGCTTCTTGCGGCCATGGGCGCGGCGAGAAGCCAGCACGCGGCGGCCGTTTTTGGTGGCCATTCTCTCGCGGAAGCCATGCTTGTTCACACGACGACGATTGTGAGGCTGGAATGTTCTTTTCATTTTCTTTGATATTTAATTGTTATTGTTGCTTGTGAAGCAAGGAATGGCCAAAGCATTCCTTTTGGGCTGCAAAATTACTCATAATTTTTTAAACGGCAAAGAAATAAGCGTTTTTTCGCCTTCATTCTATGAGTTTTTTATAAAAATGTAGTAACTTTGCACCCGTTAAATTGACAACAACAACAATATCATAGACAGACAACAATGATTAATTCACAGGAAATCAAAAAAGGCACTTGCATCCGCATGGATGGCGGTATCTGGAAGTGCATCTGGTTCGAGCACCGCAAGCCGGGCAAGGGCAACACCGTCATGAACACCAAGTTGAAGAATGTGGCTGACGGCCGCGTTCTTGACCGTACGTTCCAGGTGGGCTTCAAGCTCGATGACGTGCGTGTGGAGCACCGTTCATACCAGTATCTCTATGAGGATCCCACAGGTTGCATCTTCATGAACCAGGAAACCTTCGAGCAGTTCCCCATTAGCCGTGACCTCATCACTGGCGGTGAGTACATGAAGGAAGGCGATGTCGTCGATGTGCAGATTTCTGCTGACGACGGCACCATTCTTTCTGCCGAGATGCCTCCCAAGACCAACCTCACTGTGACTCACTCTGAGCCTGGCGTGAAAGGCAACACCGCCACCAATGCCACCAAGCCTGCAACACTTGAGACAGGCGCTGAGGTGCGCGTTCCTCTGTTTATCAACGAGGGCGATGTCATCACCATCAGCACGGAGGATGGCAGCTATGTCAGCCGCGTGACTGAGAAGAAGTAACTCGCGCACAACGAGATAACGAAGGGTAAGAAGGTTGACGTGAGCCATGGTTAGGTCGTGGCCACAACCTTCTTACCCTTTTTTTGTTACCTCGTGATGGATGATAAACGTTTGATTGTCAACGTATGAAATACAGTCTGGTAATACCTGTTTACAATCGTCCCGACGAGGTCGACGAGCTGCTCGGCAGCCTGACCGGCCAGTCGTATAGGGACTTTGAAGTCATCATCGTGGAGGACGGATCACAGACCCCTTGCCGGGAGGTCTGTGAGCGCTACGAAGGCAAGATGGCCTTACATTATTATATGAAAGAGAACAGTGGACCCGGACAGAGCCGCAACTATGGCGTGGAGCACGCCACGGGCGACTATGTGCTGATTCTCGACTCCGACGTTGTTCTACCCAAAGACTATCTCCAAGCTGTCGACAACGAGCTCCGTAATGAGCCTTGTGATGCCTTCGGCGGTCCCGACCGTGCAGCCGACTCATTCACACCCGTGCAGAAAGCCATCTCCTATTCCATGACATCCTTTTTCACCACGGGGGGGATCCGTGGCGGCAAGAAAAAGCTCGACAAGTTTTATCCCCGCTCATTCAACATGGGCATCCGTCGAGAGGTCTACTGCCAGCTCGGCGGATTTTCGAAGATGCGTTTCGGCGAGGATATCGACTTTTCCATCCGCATCATCAAGGCCGGTTTCAAGACGCGTCTGTTCCCTGGAGCCTGGGTCTATCACAAGCGGCGCACAGACTTCCGAAAGTTCTGGAGGCAAGTGTTCAACAGTGGTATTGCACGCATCAACCTCTACAAGAAATATCCTGACTCGCTGAAGATTGTTCACCTCTTGCCCGCAGTATTCACGGTGGGTGTCCTTCTGCTGACGATACTCTTCGTGGGCGGTATAGCGAGTGCTGTAGCCCTCTTCTTCGCAGGCTACGGAATGGAACAAGCCGTTCCCTTGGCGATTAGCGCGTTGTCGCTGGCATTGTTGCTGGTGTATGCTGCCGTCATCTTCCTTGATGCCAACTGCCAGACAGGTAGCCTGCGCATAGCCGCCCTTGCCGTGCGTGCGGCATTCACTCAACTCATGGGCTATGGTTGTGGTTTTCTGAAAGCATGGTGGTTGCGTTGTGTCAGAGGCAAGGACGAATTTGAGGCATATAGGAACAACTTCTACAAATAACTGGCACACTGAGGCCCCAATGACAATCTACATTATATGCCAAACCTGACCATCACCAACTGGGCCGAGGAAGACCGACCGCGAGAACGCCTCGAGCGACTGGGGGCAGAGACCCTCTCCAACGCGGAGCTGCTGGCTATCCTCATCGGGTCGGGCACACCCCAACAGAGTGCTGTCGACCTGATGAAGGGTGTGCTGGCTGCCTGTCACAACAACCTCAACACACTGGGCAAGATGACCACCAATGACCTCCAGCGTTTCAAGGGCATCGGACCCGCAAAGGCTATCACCATCCTTGCGGCCTGTGAATTGGGAAAACGCAGGGCACGCGAGAAGGCAGAGGAACGGCCAGACCTCGGGTCGGCCACAACTATTTATAACCTCATGCACCCCAAGTTGCAGGACCTCGATGTAGAGGAGTTCCATGTCTTGCTGATGAACCAACGCTTCAAACTCATCAAGGAGGTACGTATCAGCCATGGCGGTATCACCGAAACGGCCGTCGACATACGCGTCATCATGCGAGAGGCACTGCTCTGCAACGCCACCGTGCTGGCAGCCTGTCATAACCATCCCAGCGGCAATATCCTTCCTTCGCGACAGGACGACCAGCTCACCGAGCGCATACGAAGGGCCTGTGAGACCATGCGCATCTTTTTCCTCGACCATGTCATAGTGACTGATGGCAGTTATTACTCGTATCATGAACAAGGAAAACTATAGCCGTCAGCCGTTGGGCTGTCTCCGACACCTGCGGGTTGAGTGTCTCGCCATGCTGCTGGTGCTGAGTCTTGTCTCTGCCAGAGCACAGAAAACCTATCGTGGCGACGGACCTGACGACTGGTTGCGCTTTATGCCTGTGGTATCGTCCTACGCAATGAAGGCTTGTGGGGTGGAAAGTGCCAGCTCGTGGAAACGTTTGGCGGTCAACACGGCTACAAGCTATGTGCTGGCCTGCGGCACTACATGGGCGCTGAAACGAGCCGTACGTGAGCGGCGTCCCGACGGCACTGACTACCATGCCTTCCCTTCTGGCCACGCAACAGTGGCCTTTGCCGGAGCCGCCATTCTCGACAAGGAGTTTCGCCATGTGTCACCTTGGATCAGCGTCGGAGGCTATGCCTTGGCAGCGGGAGTAGCCGCAGACCGCATCGTGCGCAACCGGCACGGATGGCAAGACGTGGCAGCAGGAGCGGCTATCGGCGTAGGGGGCACCTGGCTCGGCTACTGGCTGGGCGACAAGGTCATGGGCGAGAACAGTCGCTACCGCATGGCATTCGACGGAAACAGTGTGTCGCTTGCCATTAGAATCGAATGAAAAGAACCTAATTGATAAACTATGAACATCATACTGAACATAGCATATTGCACTCGTATGGGTGAGGAGCTGGTGCTCCACTCCCTGACGCGCAGCGGAGAGGAAGACGTACATCGCATGTCAACTTTCGATGGAGAACAATGGCATGCTACTCTGGAGGCTGACCCGGCAGACGGAGAGGTCAACTACTTTTATGCTTTGGAACGTGCCGGCAAAGAGCTGAGGCGCGAGTGGACGCTAATCACCCACAGGCTGGATCTGTCGGCTACGAAGGCCACGGACTATCTGGTCTTCGACTATTGGGTGGACATCCCCGAAGACGCTTATCTCTACACGTCGGCCTATACTGACTGCATTCATCCGCGTACGGTGAGTCCGGTGTCTCCCTCGGCCTACGACAGCACGCTGCGTATAGCAGTGCGTGCTCCGCAATTGCTCGACCACCAGAGGCTGACACTCGTGGGAAGCGCTGGCGCACTGGGCTGCTGGAACCCGAGGAAGGCAATCCCTATGACCGAGCACAACCACAATGAGTGGGTGGTCGATGTGGATGCCAATGCCTTGGGTGCTGGCCATCATGAGTTTAAGTTCGTGGCCTTCGACGAACGCCAGCCCGACGTGCCCGTTTGGGAAACAGGCTGCAACCACTCGCTTGACTTGTCAACGCCCCAGCCTGGTCAGGTCCGTGTGCACACGGTTCCCATGGCCTTCTTCCCCATCTGCGACACGCGGTTGGCTGGAACGCTCGTACCCGTATTTTCCCTGCGTTCGGCCGCCAGCTTTGGGGTGGGCGACTTTGGCGACCTGAAGAAGATGATTGACCTCGTGGCCCGTACCGGACAGCGCGTGTTGCAAATTCTGCCCGTCAACGACACCACGCTTCATCACAACAGGGACGACTCCTATCCTTATAGTTGCATATCCGTCTTTGCACTCCATCCGCAGTATGTGGACCTCACGCAGCTGCCGCCCCTCAAGGATGCCGCGCAACGCAAACACTATGAGACTGTCCGGCAGAGGCTCAACGCATTGCCGCAGATAGACTATGAGGAGGTCATGCGAACCAAGATGGATTACCTGCGCCTGCTCTTTGAGCAAGAGGGACAACGGACATTGCGCTCCAGTGATTTCAAAGAGTTCTTCGATGAGGCTAATCCCTGGCTTGTGCCCTATGCCGCTTACGCCACGCTGCGCGACCGATACGGTACGCCCAACTTCAGGGAGTGGCCCGACCACAACCTTTGGGACGAGACCTGGCGAGATGCCTTGACCAGTACGCGTACGAGGGCTTACCGTGATGTTTCGTTTTGGTATTATGTGCAGTTTGTGCTTAGTCGGCAGTTAGGAGACGCTCATTGTTATGCCCGCCAACAACATGTCATCCTTAAGGGCGATATCCCCATTGGCGTGAACCGCGAGGGATGTGACGTGTGGACCGAGCCCAAATATTTCAACCTCAACGGACAGGCTGGCGCACCGCCAGACGCTTTCTCTGTGAATGGGCAAAACTGGGGCTTTCCAACCTACAACTGGGATGAGATGCTCAAGGATGGATGTTTGTGGTGGAAACGGAGATTCCAGAATATGGCGCGCTATTTCGACGCCTATCGTATAGACCATGTGCTGGGCTTCTTCCGTATATGGGAGATTCCCGTATCGTCTGTCCACGGTCTGCTTGGGCAGTTCCAGCCGGCTTTGGCCATGACGAGCGAAGAAATCGAAAGCTATGGATTGCCTTTCCACGAGCGCCTTTACTGTGAACCTCTCATCACCGACGAACTGGTCAACCGTTTGTTCGGCGACCAGGCAGAGACGGTAAAAGGCCGCTACTTGATGCGTAAGGATGCCGATCATTGGGAGTTGCGCCCTGAGTTTGCCACGCAACGGTTGGTTGAAGGCCATTTCTGGCAACTCAAGGAGAATGTGAAGGCGACCGTGAATGATGATCAGGAATGCGTCCGCCAATGCGACAGTCTTGACCGGATGCGAGACGGGATCTATACATTGATCAGTAATGTACTGTTTCTACGCGACCACAAGAATATTAGCACCTATCACCCACGCATTGCGGCGCAGAATGATTATGCTTACGCAACACTATCGGACAGCGACAAGGCTGCTTTCAACCGTATTCATGAGGACTACTTCTATCATCGCAACAATCACTTCTGGTATCATGAGGCTATGCGTAAGTTGCCGCGCCTCGTGCAGGCCACACGCATGCTAGTCTGTGCCGAGGACCTCGGTATGGTTCCTGCCTGTGTACCCTGGGTGATGAATGAGCTGAAGATACTGACGCTTGAGATACAGTCGATGCCCAAGGAGGCTTTCGTGCGTTTCAGCCATCCGGAGCATAACCCCTATCGCTCCGTGTGCACCTTTTCCACGCATGACATGGCGACCCTACGCCAGTGGTGGGACGAGGACCCACAACGCACACAGGAATACTATAACGTTATGATGCACCACGAGGGTGCTGCGCCACACCCCTTGTCGGGTAGTTTGGCGCGCGAGGTAGTGGCCGGACAACTTGGTTCCAGTTCGATGTTGTGTGTGTTGAGCATACAGGACTGGCTGGCCATCAGCGAACGGTTACGCCTTGCCGACCCCAATGCTGAGCGCATCAATATCCCCGCTAACCCTCACCACTACTGGAGGTACCGCATGCACCTTAACATAGAGGACCTGGCATGCGACAAGCAGTTTGTGGATGAGATACGCAATCTGGTCAAGCGTAGCGGCCGATAGGGCCGGCAAGCATACTGGCTGTTGTTCGTTGGACGTTGCTGTCCTGAAAAAAAAGCGGGCATGAAAGTCAACTGACGACTTTCATGCCCGCTTGGATTTTGCAGAGGGGGCTATCCGATTATTGCTCCTCGGGAGCCTTGTCGATCAGATCCATGAACTGGTCGAGCTTCGGGGTGATGATGATCTGAGTGCGGCGGTTGCGCTGCTTGCCCACCTCTGTGTCGTTGGAGGCAATGGGGTTGAACTCACCGCGGCCACCAGCCGTCAGACGTTTGGGGGCCACGCCGAAGTGGTCGATGAGATACTGTACCACAGAAGAGGCGCGGAGGGCTGACAAGTCCCAGTTGTTGCGGATGTTTTTCATTGAAGCTGCCTCTGTGTTGATAGGCACATTGTCGGTATTGCCCTCAATCAGCACGTCATAATCCTTGTAGTCCATGATGATTTTGGCAATCTTGGACAATGTCTCCTGAGCGCGGTCGTTGATCTCATAGCTGCCGCTCTTGTAGAGCATGTTGTCGGCCAGCGAGATGTAGACAACTCCCTTGAGCACCTGGACGTCGACCTCCTTCAGTTCTTCTTTTGACAACGAACGGGTCAGGTTGTTGGTCAAGACCATGTTGAGTGAGTCGCTCTTGCTCTTTACCTCCACAAGGTGGCGAATGTATTGGTTCGACTCGTTGATTTGGTCGACAAGCTTAGAGATGTTTACGTTGTTGTCGCTTGTGTTCGAGAGGCTTTTGTCCAGACTCTTCTGCAAGGCAGCATAGTCCTTTTTCTGTTGGGCCAGTTGCTCCTCTAGCGAGCTGACGCGGGCTTGTGAGGCTGCCAATTTTTCCTTGGCATCTTGATAGTTGGATGTCAGTTCCTTGTTCTCATTCTGGCAGTTTTGCAGGTCTTTCTTGCTGGCGCAGCTTGTGACAAGCAGCGTAGCGGCGAGCGTGGCCATTACAAAAATGTTCTTTCTCATATTGTTTTCTTTTAGGATGTTTCTTTCGTGCCGGTGTCCGTTGGTGTAGTGTGGGCATCTTCTGTTTATGCGCAACGCACACCTTTTGGTTGCAAATATACAGGATTGACGGCTATTTGTCGTAAAAGGTTACGATTGTTTAATTTATTTTAACCGCTTTGCCTGTTTTTTAAGAGGTTATGTAACAGTTGTAGATAAATGGTTTTGTTTGAGAATCTTTTCGCGTGCTCATTCCACTACCATGCAGTCGAAGTCGGGCATCCAATCCTCGTCGTTGTGCAGGCGGACGGTGTTGTTACCTTTGCGGAGCTTTACCTTGAGGCTTGCGAAGCCGTTGCCGTCGATGGTGAGGGTCTTGACGTCTTTTCCGTTGATGCATACCGTGAATTTACGCCGGTCCGGTGACAGATGCTTGAAGATTAGTTTGTGTTTCCCGCCTTTTTCGGTGTAGACATCGCGCCACTGCAGATCGTTCTTTGCAGAGCAGCCTAGCCATGTGGCCTTCATGCCTGCCGAGCACTGGTCATCGTAAGAATAGACACCGGTCTTTTTGGCCTGGTTGTTCCAGATTTCCTGGTAGTCGGATATATAGGCTGCCTCAGCTTCATAAATCCGGCGGTCGAGACGCTGCGTTGCTGTCAGGACGAAGATGCGGCAGCCATGTGAAGGCACATTGACATGCATCTTGCCATCGGTGCGTGTTACCTCATCGTTGCGGTCGAAGACATTGCGCACTTTCACGCTTCCTGCCAGGTCCACGTTGCGAAAGTCTAATGTGGCATCGGCACTGTTGTTGCCAGGATTGTAGAATGCCACCGCGCGCTGGTTTCCGTGAAGCGTCTTTACGTCTTTAACGAGGATGTAGACACCGTTGGACAAGGCGACGGGATAGGCCTGCTGGTGTGGCTCGTCTTGTGAGAGGGCGATGAGCTCGGGATTCTTAAGTAGTTCGAGTGTCTGCGGTTTGATGGAACCCAAGTCGCAGCCGATGAGCAACGGACTCTCCATGATGCACCACATACCGAAATGTGTCTTGTCTTCCTCTTGTGTGAGTGATCTTCCCACTTCAAGCATATCCATGTCGTTGTAGTGGCCGTCGCTGCTGTAGGCCGAGAGATAGAGGTTCTCGCGGATGATGCCCGACACCGATTTCCAGCTGTCGTAGATGTCTACCGTGGTGCGCCATGAGTCGGCCACACGGCTCACCCAGGTGCCCGGATAGTTCCAGCGGCATACGTTCATGCGGATGCCCTCTCTTCCAGTGGCGTCAATGGCTTTGCGGATTTCGGTGTACCGTGTTTGCTCGTCGAGCTGCAGACGGTCCGTATTTTGGGGTGCGTCGCCTCCACAGTAGTCAATCTTGATGAAATCGAACCCCATGTCCTTGAAATAGAATTGGGCGTCTGTATTATCGTGCCCGTAGAAACCGACACCCACGGAGAGCGTGTCCTTGTCATAATAGTTACCGCATGTGTTGCGGCCAGCATCCGAGTAGATGCCCGCCTTCAATCCCAGCGAGTGGATGTAGTCGGCTACAGGCTTCAGACCGTTGGGGAAACGGTGTGGGTTAATCTTCAGGTTGCCTTCCTTGCTGCGTCCTCCCTGAAAGCCGTCGTCTATATTGATGTAACGGTATCCGGCATCTTTTAGACCAGTCTTCACCATACAGTTGGCTTGATGGCGTATGAGGCTGTCGCTGATGGCCACACGATAGGTGTTCCATGAGCTCCAGCCCATTGTCGGGGCATTGTCCTTCTGTGCGCTAACAGTCATTACGGAGAGGAATAGGAAGGTTCCCGCACATAGTCTGATATTCATTTTTAGTTAATTTTATGGTTTTAATTAAAGGTAGATGTCTTGTATTGGAGCTGGATAGCTTTTGCCTCTATTCTTACCAAATGTTGTCTTTATGCTGTCTTGATAGCCTTGTCTCTCTTTCTTAAGCCTCGTTGGTCATTGTTCTTTCAGTATGGGCCAGCCGTCTTTCCATGTTATTTTACGTTGTACAAGGATGCTTTGTCCCTGCAAGGGAATGCTGTATCCGTGGCATAGAAACACATCGCCCTCGGCGATATGATAGGTTGCACAGTGTCCTGCCGCTTCAAATTCCTTGCCGTCTCCGCTGATGACTTGTGTCCCGCCGCCTGCGTACATCGGTATCCCCTTGCGGTCGACGTACGGGCCGCTGACCTCTCGGCTGCGTCCTACCACGACGCGGTAGGTGCTTTGTTTGCCCCGACAACAATAGTCCCAACTGACAAAGAGATAATAGTATCCGTCATGTCGCATGATGAATGGCGCTTCAATAGCGTTGACGCCAGCGTATTTCGATGTGGGATTTTGCAGTCCGTCAGGCGAATTTTGGTAGTAGCGTCGGGCAATGGTCCGGGGATAACCGGCCAGCCGAAGCTTGCCCTCTTGAAGGGAAAGGGGTGCCAGTTGTATTCCATCCCAAAACGAGCCCCATGCCAACCACAGGCTGTCTTTGCCGTCGCTGACAAACGCCGGGTCGATGGCGTTCCAGTTGTCGCGCCGTGCCTGGCTGGCCACAAGGCATCCCTCATCCTTCCATGCGTCTGTAGCCAGAGATGAAGTGGAGAGCAGGCCGATGGCCGACGTGTTCTTTCCGAACGTCGAACAACTGTATGCCATCCACCAACGCCCTTTCCAGCGGATGATGTCGGGTGCCCATATATGGTCGCTAAATCCAGGTACGCTATCGTGTGTCCATGTGGGTATGTCCTTGATGAGACCATCGCGTTTCACGTTCCATGTGTGACGGTTGTTGGAGGTCATGTGCCCGATATGATGTCCTGTGTAATATATGTGGTATACGCCGTTTTCATAGGCCATTACCGGATCGTGGACGAAGGGCGTGTCGGTGCTGAATGTAACAGGAGGCAGGGGATGGTGTTGGGCCTCAGCTACAATTTGCATGGCTATAAAGCCGGCCAACAGCAGGTAGCGATTATGCTTCATGGTGTTTCATTTTTATGAAAATGAGCGTCAGTACGGCACCTATGATGAGCACAAATCCTGCAGCGATAGCAGGGGTAAGGGTGTCGCCGAAGATTAGAATGCTGATGATCATGGCTGTCAGGGGCTCGAAAGCACCGAGGATGGCCGCCAATGTGGCACCGATCTGTTCTATTGCCGGGATTAGCGTGACGTTGCTCAGAGCCGTGGACACGACACCCAGAAGCACCAGATTGACGAGCATGTCTGTACTTGTGATCATTTCTATACCGTCGAAGAACAGCAATGAGAAGATAGCAAAGAACAGCATGCCCATGAGGAAGACGTAGAATGTCAGTTTCAGTCCGCCCATGTGTCGCACTCTCATGTGTGGCATTGAGACCATGTAGAGTGCGTAAGAGAAGCCTGCAGCTAGTTCGATGACAACCCCTAAGGGATGTATGTCGGAGTCACCGCCAATGCCCGACATGCATGCCACGCCCGCAAAGGCAAGTGCCATGGCACCTATCGTTGGCCATGAGAGTCGCTCATGAAAGAAGATGAGCATGAGAAGTTCGGTCCAAATGGGGTAGGAGAACACCAGCGTGGTGGCTACGCCACTCGGCATGTAGTTGTATCCGAGAATCATGAGTAGCGCTTCCACATCGTAGAAGAGTGCCAACAGGCTGATTTCAGCCAGTTCGACGAGTGTCACCTTTAGGTTTGTTCGTTGCCACAACAGCACTGCCAGGATGCCCAGGCAGCCAAAGGCGAAGCGGTAGACCATCATTGATGGCAGGTGCATGCCAGCCGTCATGACGGGGATGGAGAATAGAGGTATCAGTCCGAACGATGTTGCTGATATCCAGCGGTTGGTGAAGCCTTTCACCGCATTGGATGGTTTCATGTGGTTTTCTGTGTTGAGGGTAGGTTGGTTGGATGTGGGGCGGTGCTGCTGGGAAGCGCAGAAGGCAACTCGGCGGGTTGTCAGTAAAGCAGTAACAGGCCTGCCAGTGCCGCGTAGCATATCATACGTATGGGATTGATCTTGACCCACTTGGTACCGACAAAAGTGGCGATGAAGAGCGCGATGCTGATGAAGAAGTGCCAGGGATGGGCTGGTGTGGAGAAGTTCTCGCCGTTGCAAAGCAGAAGCGTGGCTGCAGCCAGCAGACCCACCACGGCTGGTCGAAGCCCAGTGAAGATGTCTTGCACTGCGCTGGTCTTCATGTATTTCATGAACATCTTGCTGATGAGGATCATCAGGATGAACGATGGCAACACCAGAGCTGTCGTGGCTGTGGCTGACCCGAGTACCGCCATCAGCTCACTATAGCCTGCATTGTGGAGGGCCGTATAGCCACAATAAGTGGCTGAGTTGATACCGATGGGACCGGGGGTCATCTGTGAGATGGCAACGATGTTGGTAAATTCGGCTGACGAGAGCCAAGCATGGTTGCGCACGGTCTCCATCTGGATGAGCGAGAGCATGCCGTAACCGCCGCCAAAGCCGAACAGGCCAATCTTGAAGAAGGTCCAGAAAAGTTGCAGATAAATCATGATTACTTATTTCATGTATTTGCCATAAAGAAAGCCGCCGATGCCCGCAGCGATGATAATCCATATCGGGTTGACACCGAACGCCCATATCAGCAGGGCCGAAAGGACGGGGATCCAACCGTTGGATAGGTTGACCTTGGCGCTCTTGGCCAGGTTGAACGTCGGTACTGCGATTAGAGCTACCACTGCGGGGCGTATGCCGTTGAACATGGCCGCAATCCATTTTACATCCATAAACTGGCGGAATACCATGGCGATGGCCAGGATGATGAGGAATGAGGGCAGGCAGGCGCCAATGGTGGTACAGAGCGCTCCCCTCACCCTGTTGATCTTATAGCCGATGAAGGTGGCAATGTTGGCTGCAAAGATACCTGGGCAACTTTGGGAGATGGCTATGAGGTCGATGAAGTCCTCTTGCTTGATCCATTTGTTTTTCTCCACCACTTCCGATTGGATGATAGGTATCATGGCATAGCCGCCCCCCAAGGTGAAGGCTCCTATCTTGAAGAACGTGGTGAAGAGTTTCAGTCCGTTTGTCGTCTTCATGTCCTTGGTGAGGGCCTGTTGGGTTGCGCCGCACGTTTTTTCTGGTGTGTGTGGGTACATGTGGTATCGCTTTTACGCGTGCTTGTTTCTCTTGTGAGATGAAGGATTGGGCACCGAAAACAATCCAATCCCCTCTTCGGGTGAAGAGGGGATTGGGTTTGAAGGAGTGTGCTGTGTTTATTTGATTTTCTTCTCAATCCATTTTCTTGCGTTGACGAAGGCCTCCATCCAGGGGGTCACGTCATCGTGTGTGTGGCTGGCCGGGTACCAGGCGTTCTGCCAGGGGAAGATGGCACGCTCCGGGTGTGGCATCATGGCCAGGTGACGGCCATCTGCCGAACAGATGCCTGCCACGTTATAGTGAGAACCGTTGGGGTTGGCAGGATACTCGGCATAATTGTATTTGGCAACGATGTTGTAGTGGTCTTCGGGTTCGGGCAGTTGGAAACGGCCCTCTCCGTGAGCTACCCAGATGCCGAGCTTGTCGCCGCTTAGCGATCCCAGCATGACGCTGTTGTTCTGCGGGATGGCCAATCCGAGGAATGAACTCTCAAACTTTTGCGACACATTGTGCAGCAAATGGGCGCGGTGCTTGTGTTCCGGGTTGATAAGGTTGAGTTCGACCATCAGCTGGCAACCATTGCAGATGCCGAGTGACAGCGTGTCCTCACGGGCGTAGAAGCGGTCGAGCGCCTCCTTGGCTTTGGGATTGTAGAGGAATGCTCCAGCCCATCCTTTGGCTGAACCGAGTACGTCGCTGTTGGAGAAACCTCCGCAGAAGACAATCATATTGACCTCGTCGAGTGTCTCGCGACCACTGATGAGGTCGGTCATCATTACGTCTTTCACCTCAAAGCCGGCGAGCCACAATGAGTAGGCCATCTCGCGATCGCCGTTGGTTCCCTTCTCGCGGATGATGGCTGCCACGGGCGACTTGGTCTCGCTACGGCTGCTCTTCTTGTCTGCTTTCCATCGGTCGGGATTGATGCCGAGCGATGCAAACGACCCCTTGAACGTGTCGTGAAATTTGATTTCCAGCGGTTGCCTCTTGTAGTTCTTATAGCGTTCTGCTGCCATGCCGTTCATGCTTTGGTGCTCGTCGAGCAGGGCGGAGGTGCGATACCATGTGTCGCGCAGGGCGTCGATGTCGAATTCGTGTTTCCAGTCGTCTTTCACCACCACCACTTTTCTCTCTGTCGGCGTGGGATAAGCAATCTTTGCGTAGCCGATTCCTTCGTCATCCAGGTATTCTTTCAGTTCGCGCTTGTGGGCGTCGCTGACCTGAATGACCACTCCAGGGTTCTCTGCGAAGAGTATCTTCACCACGTCGTCGGACTCGGGTTCCACATCATGGAGGTTGACATGCATGCCGCCTTCTTTGTTGGCAAAAGTCATCTCCAGCAGAGTGGTGATGAGGCCGCCTGCCGACACGTCGTGGCCGGCCATAATCCAACCTTTCTTGATGAGATGCTGAATGGCGTTGAAGCAGTCGGCAAAGTATTCGGGATTCTTCACGGTTGGCACATCAGAACCGATTTTTCCCAAGGTCTGGGCAAAGGCTGAGCCACCGAGACGCTGTGCGTCGAATGAGAAATCTATATAGTATAAGGAAGAATTCTTGTCGTTGACCATCACTGGTGATACGGTCTGACGCACGTCGCTTACCTCGGCTCCTGCTGTCACGATGACTGTACCCGGTGCGATGACCTTGGAACCGTCAGGGTATTGCTGTGACAGCGATAGCGAATCCTTGCCCGTAGGCACGTTCAGCCCCAGGCTGCAGCAGAAGTTTGAGAGTGCCTGCACGGCATCATAGAGGCGCGCGTCCTCTCCTTGTTGTGAGCGGCAGGGCCACATCCAGTTGGCCGATAGGTTTAGATTCTGTATGGCAGAAGGGTGCTCGCGGTCTGTGGCGACGGGTGCCCAGACGATGTTGGTCAGACTCTCTGCCACGCTGAGCACGCTGCCAGCTGCCGGATCGGCCATACCTGCTTGGGGCGCATGGCCCAGGGCTGTGGCGATGCCTGCCTTGCCGCGGTAGTCGAGAGCCACCACGCCGCAGTCGCTCAACGGCAGTTGCACCTGTCCCTGTGTCTGCTGACGAGCTACCTTGCCCGTTACAGAACGGTCCACCTTGTTGGTGAGCCAATCCTTGGAGGCCACAGCTTCGAGTTGCAGCACATTGTCAAGGTATTCGTCTATCTTGTCGAGAGTGTAGGTGGCGTCTTCATAGTGGTGTGTCACGGTGACATCACGCATGATAGTCTTGGGTGAATGGCCGAACATCTGGGCCACGTCGAGGTCGAAAGGCTTCACGCCGTCTCCTTGGATAAACGAGAAATGGGCGTCACCTGTGGTGTGGCCGACCACGTAGAACGGGGCGCGTTCACGGGCTGCAATTTTCTCCACTTTGTCGAGTTGATCGTCGTCGATGAGAAGTCCCATGCGCTCCTGGCTCTCGTTGGCGATGATTTCCTTGGCTGACAGCGTCTTGTCGCCGATGGGCAGCTTGGTCATGTCAATCTCACCGCCACACTCCTCAGCTAGCTCCGAGAGACAGTTGAGGTGGCCGGCTGAGCCATGGTCGTGGATGGATGTTACGGGATTGACATCGTCTTCGACCAATGCGCGTATGAGGTTGTAGGCGCGTTTCTGCATCTCCGGATTGGCGCGTTGTACGGCGTTGAGCTCCACGGCAGTGCCATAGCGGCCAGTGTCGACCGACGACACGGAGCCACCGCCCAAACCAATGCGGTAGTTGTCACCACCCACGACGACGATGTCCTCGCCGGCCTTGGGCTCTTTCTTCAGGCAGTCGCGTTTCTTGCCGTAGCCCACACCGCCAGCCAGCATGATAACCTTGTCGTAGGCATAGACGGCATCGCCGGTAGACGATGTGGCATTGCCCACATTCTGCTCGGCATCGGAGCCGTCAGCGAGTTTGGCCGTGTCGGCTGCGGAGGTTTGATACTCAAAGGTAAGCACCGAACCTGTGATGAGCGGCTGCCCGAACTTATTGCCGAAGTCGGAAGCTCCGTTGGAGGCTTTGGTCAGGATTTCCTGTGGTGTCTGGTAGAGCCACTTGCGTGGGGTGATGCGGGCTTCCCAAGCACGAGGTTTCTCTTCTCCTTCAGCCTCGGTGGCAGCCAGGCGGGGATAGGATGTCATGTAGACAGCCGTGCCGGCAATGGGCCATGAACCCGTGCCGCCCCCCATACGGTCGCGGATTTCGCCGCCCGTACCCGTGGCGGCACCGTTGAACGGTTCAACGGTGGTGGGGAAGTTGTGGGTCTCGGCCTTCAGAGAGATGACACTCTCGATGGGCTTCACGTGGAAGAAATCGGCGGTCGTCTGGTCTTCCGGGGCAAACTGCTCGATGGTAGGACCCTGTGCAAAAGCCACGTTGTCTTTGTAGGCTGAGAGTATCTTGCCCGGGTGCTCCTTAGTGGTCTTCTTGATAAGTGCAAAGAGCGATGAAGGGCGCTCCTCGCCGTCGATGATGAAGGAACCGCCGAAAATCTTGTGGCGGCAGTGTTCGGAGTTGATTTGAGCGAAGCCAAAAATTTCCGAGTCTGTAAGTGGACGGCCGTTTTCCTTCTCAATTTTGTGCAGGTACTCTATCTCTTCAGGGCTCAGTGCCAGACCTTCCTCCTCATTGTACTGCTCGATGCTGTCTATGTGTTTGATGGGTTCGGGTTGGTGATTGACGGTGAAAACCTGCTGGTTCAGTCCGTTGTACATGCGTTGCAGCATGCGGTCATGACTGGCATTCTCACTCTCAACGGGGAAGAACTCCTCTATACGCGAAATGCCGGTGAGACTCATGTTTTGTGTGATCTCAACGGCATTGGTGCTCCATGGGGTAATCATTTCGCGGCGGGGGCCGACGAAGAAGCCTGAGAGGGTGTCGGTGGCTACAAGCGTGGCATCGCCGTAAAGCCAACAGAGGGCTTGTTTCTCCTGCTCGCTGGGCTGGTGGTCCATCTCAGTGGCAATGATGTTCTCCTTGGGAGTCTTGAAGAATAGTATCATGGTCTGTATAAATTAAAAGGGCTTGTTATATAAATGCAAAATTAATTGTTTTTTCCTGAATAAGTGCACGGGTGGCATATCTTTTTTGGTTTGGCTGGCATTTCTTCCTTTTCTGGGCATGCCTCGCCGTCCATTGTGATGATTATTAAGGCGTGAGGCCTGGGGGCTAGGGATTGATTCGTCCTAAGAGAGCAGGCTTTCATGTGTTTCTTGCCCGATGCTAAGAAGACTGTGAGGGCCAGAGTGTAATCCGAGTACGGTGAAATGATGGGGCGTGTCACGTTTCGGGGGTGTTGGTCCCTGGTCCCAGTGCCGTGATGGCAAGGAGGAGGTATTCCCGTCTTACTGGCTGAGTGCGGTCTGCTGCTCGGGCGATAGTCTTTGTGACTTGGGATGGCTGCCGTGTACCTTGAACTTGTCGAAGCCCTCGCCATAGACGCCGATGACATTGGTCTGGGTGACGAAGGCATGCGGGTCGATCTCGTTGATGATGCCGAAGATGATTTTGCTCTCACGGCGCTTGGCCATGATGAAGAGCATCTTCACCTCGTTGCCCGTGTAGAAACCGCGCGCTTGGATAACAGTGGCACCGCGGTGTGGATAGACGGCGATGCGGCTGGCTATTTCCTGATACTTGTCGGAGATGATGAAGAACTGAACGCTGCGGCGCATGGAACCCACTACCTGGTCGATACAGAAGCTCGACACCAACAGCACTACATAGCCATAGATGACCTTCTCCCAGTCGTGGAACACCAGGTAGGAGGATGTAATGATGATGATGTCGCAGATCATGATGACGCGTCCCAGTGAGATATCGCGATACTTGTTGACGATGGCGGCGATGATATCGGTGCCACCCGTGGAACCGTTGGCGGAAAAGCCAATGCCGATGCCCGACCCCGTGAAGATGGCTCCGATGATGGCGGCCATGAAGGGTTGGTCGTGGAGCAACGTGGATTGGCTGGGGAACTTTTGAAAGACGGACGTGATGACAGTCAGTACCAGGACGGCATAGATGGTCTTCACACAGAATTTGAACCCCAGTATCTTCAAGGCGGCTACAAGGAGCAATGCGTTGATGATGAAATAGGTCCACTGTACGGGAACTCCCGTGCCCCAGAAGACGACTGAGGCGATGCCGGGTACACCGCCTGTGGTGATGCTGTTGGGAAGCAGGAAGATATTCCATCCTATGCTATAGGATATCATTCCGATGCCGATCATCACATAGTCGCGAAGTTCTTTCCAGACTTTACTGTTTATTATTGCCATAATCTTTTTTCTCTTTTTATATTTGTTTTCATTGCGCCGATACAGTCGTTAGGCTTCTTCGTTGGTGGGGCGAAACGTCTTTTGGTGCCGATTTTCAGCGCAAAGGTACGTTTTATATTTGAAAAGGTTACAGGTTGACGATTAAGAAATGAAGAAAAAAGTTTTCGCATTGCATGGCAACCGGGACAAAGAGGCTTGGTGACATGCAATGCAAAAGGTGTTCAGATGATGTGGAAATGGCGTAAGGCATGGAGCACGCCGTTGTCGTCGACAGAGGTCGTTACATAGTCGGCAGTGGCCTTCACATCGTCGCCGGCGTTGCCCATGGCCACTCCGATGGCTGCCTGGCGGATGATGGTGATGTCGTTGCCTCCGTCACCGAAAGCCATGGTTTCACTGGGGTCGACGCCTTCGTGCTGGCACATGGTCAGGAGGGCCTTGCCCTTGTCTGCATTGCGGTGGGTGATGTCGGTGAAGGCTGGATGCCAGCGCGAACTGGAGCTCGCTGACATGTGCTCCATCACTTTCTTCTCCTCTTCGTAGGTGAAGAATGGGCTCAGCTGGAGCAGAGGCTCGCGGAGCGTCGTGGCCAATGGGGCGAAGTCGAAGTTGATGTTCAGCCCCTCGCGAAACTGGCGGGTCAGCTCGGGCGAGTCGTTGAGGACGGAGATGTGCTCCTGGCCCACCACCACACACGACTTGCCCATCTCGCTGCAGGCGGTTATTACCGTCTCGGCGTCATGGGGCTCTATGCTGTGGAGACCGAAATGCTCGTTGCCCACAATGCATAGTGCGCCGGTGGTGGTGATGTATCCGTCGATGAGACTGGCAATCTGTCCCAGGTTGTTGATGAAGCCTACAGGGCGTCCCGTGGAGATATAGATGCGCATGCCGAGGGCCTTGGCCCGACTGAGTGCCTCGACGGTGCTGTCGGGTATGAGGTGGGTCTTGAAGCTGACGAGTGTGCCGTCGATGTCGAAGAACAATGCTTTTGTCATGATAGTGTCGGTGTTTGTCATGGGGTGTTGGTATTACTGTCTTTCACTTTCTGCGGGCCTCTCACATGTTCTCCTTTTCCCAGGCCGCTCTTCACTTGGATATTGATGCCGTCGCTCAGGCCAGTGGTGACATGTCGCTTCTCATAGGTCTTCTGGCCGTTTTTTTCTTTGACGACGTAGACAAAGGTATTGGTGCCCTCGAAGGTGATGGCACTCTCGGGCACGGTCAAGGCTTGACGGACTTCGGCCAAAACAATCTCGGCGTTGGCGCTGTAGCCGGACCGTATCTTGTTTGTGCTGCCCACGTGCACGGCAGCCTTGATTTCAAACTGGTTGGCACCATTGGTTTGGGTGGCTTTGGGGGCGATGTATTCCAGCGACGCCTGTAGATGCTCGTCTTGCATGGCACCGATAGTGATTTTCATGGGCATGCCGGTGACCAGGCGTCCCACCTCAGTCTCATCGACGTTGCCGCGGAAGATGAGATCGCCCATGTTGGCCACGGTAGCGATGGTTGTGCCGTCGTTGAACGTGTTGGAGAGGATGACGGTGTTGCCCACCTTCACCGGCACGTCGAGGATGAGGCCGCTGATGGTGGAGCGTATGAGTGTCGACGAGTTGCTGGCGTTCTCTTTCGATACGCCGTCGCGCACGACTTCCAGATTGTCTTGTGCTGCGCGCACTTCTTCGTTGGCCTGCTGCCACGCCTTGCGCTTTTGGTCATACTCGTCGCCGCTCACCAGCCCTTTGTCGTAGAGGGTTTTCTCGCGCTCGTAGTCCACCTGTGCCTGATGCGCGTTGATTGCGGCCAGGCGGATGCGGGCTTGTGCAGAGCTGAGCTGACTCTCGTCGGGAATGACTTTCACTTTGGCTATGACCTCTCCGGCAGCAACCTTCTCGCCCGCCTCCTTATAGATATCGGTGATGATGCCTGAAATCTGGGGCTTCACGTTGACCTCGTTGCGGGGCTCGATGCGTCCTGTGATGATGGTGGTCTTGCGGATGTCGGTAGCCTTGACAGTGAATTCGTCATACTCCAAGGGCTGGGGCTGGCTCTTGAGCCAAAGGAAAACAAACGTGCCGAAGAACACCAGGAGGATGAGGACGGCAAGGATGATTTTGAAATATTTCTTCATAATGCTTCGTCGCGGCCAAGTTACTCCGAGGGAGGGATGGTCCGCTTTGTTATATGTGTGTTGTCTGTTCTGCAGGGGTGGGGCGGTCGTCACTCGTCGCGCATGGCATCGACGGGTTTGATGCTCATGGACCTGATGGCCGGTGCCAGACCGGCAAGCACCCCCAACGCGCTTAGCAGTGCGAGTGCGCCGAGTGCTGTCCAAAAGTCCACTTGGAAGTGGGCGGCGATGATGCCATCATGGGTGTTGGTCAGTTCGAGCAGTTGCAGGATGGCGATAGCGAAGATGATGCCTGCCATGCCTGCGGCAAGCGTCAGGGCGATGCTCTCCGATATGATTTGCGAGAGGATTATGCGGGGCGTGGCACCTATGGCACGGCGGATGCCTATCTCAGTGGTTCGCTCGCGCACGGTTACCATCATGATGTTGCTCACGCCGATGGACCCGGCCAGCAGGGTGCCGATCCCCACAAGCCAGACGAGGATGTTGACGCCATGGAAGAGGCTGTCGACCATGGAGAACATCACCTCTGTGTTGATGAAGAAAACCGCCTTCTCGTCAGTCGGGTCTACATCGTGGGCTTGGGCCACTACGGCGCGTATGCGCTGCTGCACCTGGGCAGCTCTGTAGCCTGGACGAAGCGTCATGCAGAGCAAGTCGATGCTGTCGCCGCGGTTGTAGGCCTGTTGCATTAGGGTGATGGGCACTACCACGGTCTGGTCGGCGTTGCCGTTGACGGTCATCGCCCCGTCGGAATAGTCGACGCCCACAACCTGGTAGTAGACCGAGTCGACCTGTATGCGCTGGCCGCAAGGGTCGCCCCCGCCGGGGAACAGGCTCTTGTAGACGCGCTTTCCGATGACACAGACACGCCGTCCGTCGGCGATGTCCATCTCGTTGATGTATCGCCCGTAGTAGAGTTTGGGTGTCTCCACCTCTGCATAGTTGGGCAGCACGCCCTTGAACGAGCAACTGCTCTTCTTGTCACCGTGAACGGCGAAGCCTCCCCACCGTGAGAGCATCGGACTGACCACGCTGAGCTGTGGCACCTGTGTTTTAAGTCGTTCGATATCGCTATAGGTAAGTCCCCAGTCGCGTCCTTTGCGGAAACCATGATAGGCCTTGGTGGTCGATTGTGGGAAGAGGATGAGGCTATTGGAGGCAAATCCTTCGAAATTGGACGACAGCAGTTCCTTCAGCCCCTGGCCGCCTCCCACCAGTGCCACGAGCATGAAGATGCCCCAAAATATGCCAAAGCCCGTCAGCAAGGATCGTGCCTTGTTGCGGGTGATGGTGTTGAGGATTTCGTGGTATTGGTCTATATCTAATCTCATGGTGAAAGGGGATGGTCTGCGGTGACGTTGTGGCTTTGTGGCTGGAGGGTGCTGTGGTGAAGTCTCATTCTGCCCTCAAGGCCTCGATGGGCCTCGTGCGAGCCGCTCTGATGGCCGGGAGCATTCCGGCCAGAGTGCCGGCCAGTACCATGAGCAGCGTGGCCTCAATGCATACGTCGAGGCCTACGGTAGGATTGAGAAATGTGGTGATTTTGGCGAAGCCCAGGTCGGTCGTCTGGTGGCCGAGCGTGGCGTCCATGTATTGGTTGGCGGCGATGCCTAGCAGCATGCCGATGTAACCGAAGAATGTGGTGATGACGATGCTCTCAGTGATGATGAGGCGCAGAATGCTGGCAGGCTTGGCCCCGATGGCCTTGCGGATGCCGAACTCGCGTGTGCGTTCCTTCACGGAAATGAGCATGATGTTGCTTACGCCCACCATGCCCGACAGCAGGGTAAAGATGCCCACAATCCACAGGGCCAGTCTGATGATTGACATGCCTGTGTTCATCTGCAGGTTTTGTGTGAAGCGGTTCCATAGCCATGTAGACTCTTCATCGTCTGGCGCAGCGCCGTGGTTGCGGTTGATGGCCACCTTGTACTGTCGCTCGAAGTCGTTGTTGGCTTGTAGGCTGTTGAGACCGTGGAAGGCGAACAGCAGGCGGTCGGCCTTGTCGCCCCGGCCAAACATGGTGCGCAGGGTGGTGAAAGATGTGTAGGTTTCGGTGCCCATGCCACTGTTGTCGCTCTTCAGGATGCCTACCACCTGGAAGGCGAAGTTGTCCACCTTGACCGTCTGCCCCACTAAGGAAGTTGCGTTGCCCGCAGTGAGCTCACGCGCCTGGTCATCGCCTACCACGAGCACCTTGCGTTGCTCGGCGATGTCGATGTCGTTGATGAAACGCCCGGCCAGTATGTGGATCTTGTTGATGACGGCCTCATTGGGATAGGCGCCGCAGAGGGTGGAGCTGACGTAGTTCTCGCCCAGGGAAATGGTGATGCCCGACTGCTGTATCTCGGCACCGACACTCTCCACATTGGCACCGAAGCGCTGGCGCGTGGTGCTGATGTCGCCGTCATTGAGGGTGATGTTGCGGCCTTCTTTCATGCCGTTGTGGGGTTTGGATGTCTGTCCGCCAAAGACCATCATGGAGTTGGCGAGGAAATCGCCCATGTTGTTGGTGATGCCGTGGATGAGGCCGTTGCCGGCCCCCAATAGCACGATGAGCATGAAGATGCCCCATGCCACAGAGAAGCCTGTGAGTGCAGTGCGCAGTTTGTTGCGGTTGATGCTGGCGTAGATTTCCTGAATGGTGTCGAGCATGGTGCCTACTTACTTCATAATCGTGCTGCCGCCGAAGAAGCTGGAATTGTGTTCATGATTGTCTTCCACGCTTCCGATGAGCCCGTCCTTGATGTGTATAATCTTGTCGGTCTCGTTGGCCACACCGCTTTCGTGAGTTACAACGACGATGGTCTTGTGCTCGTCGTGGTTGAGTTGTTTTAGCAGTTCCATCACCTCCAGACTAGTCTTTGAGTCGAGTGCTCCCGTGGGCTCGTCGGCCAGTATGACTTTCGGGTCGGTGATGAGGGCGCGTGCGATGGCTACCCGTTGCTTTTGTCCTCCTGACATCTCGTTGGGGTAATGGTCGGCCCATTGTGCAAGCCCCAGGCGGTCGAGAAAGTCCATGGCCATGCGGTGACGTTTGCGTCGGCTCACGCCTTGGTAGAGCAACGGTAGCTCCACGTTTTCTACGGCGGTCTTGAAGCCGATGAGGTTGAAACTCTGGAAGATGAAGCCAATCATCCGGTTGCGGTACTCGGCTGCACGGGTCTCGCTGAGGTCCTTGATGAGGGTGCCGTCGAGCAGGTATTCGCCACTGTCGTAGTTGTCGAGGATGCCGAGAATGTTGAGCAGGGTCGACTTGCCTGAACCCGACGAACCCATGACCGATACCAGTTCGCCGGCCTCGATGTCAAGACTTACGCCCCTGAGTACATGCAGGGGCTGGGCGCCAACGTAGGTTTTGTTGATGTCCTTGAGGTGTATCAATGACATGGCAGCTCCTTATGAATGGCCCGACCAGACGTCGTCGCTGTTGTACTTCAGACGGAAATTGATGGGCAGTTCGTATTCTGCCTTGATGGGCATCCCGTAGCGCTTGCCCGGATTCCATTTGGGCATGGAGTTGATGACGCGCAGGGCTTCTTCGGCAAAGGCGTCGAGGGCTTCCTGGCGGGTGCGGTTGCGCATGTCGTTGCGGAGCTTTTGGAACGGCAGTTTGTCTTCTACGGTAATCTTGTTGTCGATGACGCGTGTGTTGGTGATCGTGCCGTCGGTCTCGACCATGAACTTCACCACTGTCTGTCCTTCCAAGCCGTAGTTGCTGGCTATACGCGGATACTTGATGCTTTTGGCGAGGTAATAACGGAGCATGGTCTCGCCTCCTTTGTATTCGGGGGCCTTCGACATCTTGCTCTTGGGAATGAGCACGCGCGAAAGGTCGAGCAGCGTCATGCGACGGGCCAGCTTCTTTACGTCCACCGTGCGCTCAATAATGCGCCCCTCGGTGTTGAGTACATAATAGGCGGGTATCCAGTGTATCTTGAACAGATCATAGGTTTTGCACTCGCGCATCTTCTTGAGCTCGGAAATCTGTAGGCCAAGCATTTGGTTGTCCTCTATGTATTTCAGCCAGGCTTCCTTGTTGGTGTCGTAGGAAATGTGGACGAAGACAATGCTGTCTGAGTTATAGATGTAAGACAACTCGTTGAGCTCGGCCATGTCACGCCGGCAGTCGGGACACCATGAAGCCCAAAAGTGAAGCACGACATAGCGGCCGCGCAACGATTCCAGGGTGATGTTGCTGGCTGAGTCGATAACCATCTCGGGAGCCAAGGTGCCTATGGGCAACATATCCTTGGCATAGAGGGAGTCGGGATCTTCCGCCTGAAGGCTGAGAAACGGGATGACCGCAAATAGGATAAGCAGTAGTTTTTTCACTGTCAGTGTTGTTTTTGCGTATATTGTTTGGTTCACAAAAATACAGATTGTCAAGCAGAATGCCAAATATTTATGAGATTTTCATGCTGAAGCAGTGAAAATTTAGCATGAATTAACTTATTTGGGCATGGTAAATGACTGGAGGGGCAAAAGCTTTTTTGTAAATTTGCAACTGCAAAATGAAATAGTATATGATGAAAAAACTATCTTCTGTTTTGGTTGCCTTTGCGCTTTCAACAGTGTCGCTGGCTTCAGCCGCCGATTCCATTTCCTATCGACCTCAGAAGGAGGTGACGCAGTATGAGGGCTATCGTCTCGTGTGGAACGATGAGTTCGACCGGGATGGACTTCCCTCGGCCGACTGGGATTACGAACAAGGATTCGTGAGAAACGAAGAACTGCAGTGGTACCAAAAGGGCAATGCAACGGTGAAGGACGGCACGCTCGTCATCGAGGGACGACGGGAGACGGTGCCCAATCCCGGTTATCGTGAGGGAAGTCGGCATTGGGCAGCTTCGAGGCGTGAGGCTCATTACACATCCTCGAGCATCACGACGCGGCTCAGCCACACGTTTCGTTATGGACGGTTTGAGGTAAGGGCCAAGATACCCACGGCTATGGGATCCTGGCCTGCCATTTGGCTGTTGGGCAATCAATGGAGCTGGCCCGAGAATGGGGAGATTGACATCATGGAGTTCTATATCAAGAACGGCAAGCAGTCGGTTTTGGCCAACACTTGCTGGGGGTCTGACCGACCGTTCGACCCCGTGTGGAACTCCACGGTAACGCCGCTCGAACATTTCACGGGTAGGGATGCCGCTTGGGCGGATAAATTCCATGTTTGGCGCATGGACTGGGACGAGAACTACATTCGTATCTATTTGGACGACGAATTGCTGAACGAAACCGATCTCTCGAAGACTGTCAACGGAGGAGTGGGAGGTAACAGGCAAAACCCCTTCAGCAACCAAGTGGACGGGTTTGGCGACTATATCTTGCTCAATCTTGCCATTGGTGGCAATGGCGGTTTGCCAGACGACAGCCAGTTTCCGCTGCACTATTATGTTGACTATGTGCGGGTGTATGAGAAGATTTGACCGAAGATAGAATGGGATGGCTTGTAGTCATCCCATTTATAATTTGGTGAAAAGTGATCGGAAAACGACATTCCGTCGTCTTACAAAGCTTTGGACGTACTTGAACATTGTAATTTGTTTTCTGAAAAATCACACACTGCAAGTCTTTGCAATCTGGACGTAGGATAAACGTTTTTTGTGCGGACAATTGCCGATTCTGTTTTGTAAGCGACGGGAAATAAGGCCACGCTAGCGGGAAATATGCTGAATCGTGTCACGATGCGTACCGTATCATAGCGTGACCAGGCTCATATCGATGCGCGATTTGTATCTTATCATGCCTCGATTCGGTACCTATTGGGATGCGTGAAATATGTGTCGGGTTTGTGAATTTTGCGGTATGCTTTACAACTAACAGAGTGTCAGGAATTTGTGTAAAATCTGAAAAATAACGCTTTTTTGCCGCCAACTCATTTGTTTTAGCAAATACGCAATTCTGAGAAAACTTTTTGTCTGATATTTTGATTTGTCAAAGCGCTATTTTGTATCCGTCCATGACATAGGCATTGTGGATTGGATGCGACACTTGAAAACTGAAGTATGAGAAATGTTTATGTTCTTGGAGTGTTTTTTCAAAATGTGTCGAAAAATGTAACGACACGTTATCATCTGTGGCATATTGCTGCTGATGATGCTGCTGGAAGTTGCTTGATTCCCGTTTTATATTTATATTAGGTATATTTCAATTTTGTTCCTTGATATGTCAAATAAAGCGAAAATATCACATAAATTATTCATTTTTTCTTGGAAACATTT
>CAVDNW010000007.1:0-85933 GCA_963610435.1 Oscillospiraceae bacterium
TATTTGATAACGTAATGACATTTTTCAAAGGAGAACGTTATCCCGAACTGGGGTTTTCGTTACGCTTAAAGCCTCCTGTCGAGCTCTAGATTACAGTTGCCGCAACACCCTGTTTTTTCGGAAATAACACGACAAAATGGCTGTCTGTCAAGTGTCACTGACCCAAGTTTCGGATTTGGAAATAAAACTGAAGGGCAAGCAAACCCAAAAATGATTACGCAGTTTGCTTGCCCTCTTTTTGTCTATTCGGTCGGAACGACTTGACGGATGGTTCCGTCCTCGTTGAAATAGAGACGGTCGATGCACGTCTCACGGTGCACTCCTGGCTGGTGGCGCAGCCAATCCTTGTTGATGCGGTGGTAGACGATATACCACTCATCGGTGCCCGGCACCTGTACGACAGCATTGTGAGCCGTGCCATAGATTTCGCGCTGAGGGTCCTGCTGGAGCACCACAGGCTTTTCGGCCACCTTGATAGGGCCAAGCGGCGAGGTGGCGGTGCCGTAAGCCACGTGATAGTTGGGCGAACCCGTGTCGTCGACCGACCACATGAAATAGTAGATGCCGTTGCGGTAGAACACATAGGGTGCCTCGCGGTAGGCGTAGTCGCGGAGCGTTCCACCCTGCGGTGTCATGAGCGTGACTGTCTCCTCCTTGATGCTGGTCATGTCGGCATTGAGCTCTGCTCCGGCCATCATGCCGTTGCCCCAGTAGAGGTAAGGCTTCTTGGAGACGGGGTCGGTAAACACATCCACATCGATGAGCTGGCCATGGAACCCCTCGGTCTCCTTGTCGATGAGCGGGTGCCCCAGGTCAACAAATGGGCCTGCGGGGGCGTCGGCCACCGCCACGCCAATCTTCTTGCGACCGCCCTCCTTGGGTTGTGCGCTATAGTAGAGGAAGTACTTGTAGCCGTTCTTGGTCTTCACCTCTTCGGCAGCGGGTGCCCAAAGGTTGCCGTCGGCCCATGGTATCTGCCCATTCTTGGCGTCGAGCACCACGCCCTCGCATCGCCATTCCTTCAGGTCTGCCGACGAGTAGGCGTAGTATTGCCATCCGCCCCAGCCGGGTTTGCCGTCGGTGGTGGAGTAGATGTAATAACGTTGCGTCTTGTTGGAGTAGAGAATTTCGGGATCGGCGTGGTAGCCGTTGAGCACAGGATTGCCCTTGCCGCAGACGCCATTGGCCGTCGGTGCAATGGGCTTGATGGTCCCGTCCGGGCGGTAGGCCACATTCTCTATGATTACACTGCGGCGATAGCTGTCGCCATCAGGCAGTGCCCCGTTGTGTGAGACGAACAGCCACTGGTCTCTCAGGTTCACGATGGCTGGATGAGTGGTATTGCTGTTGCCGGCAATCTCGGAGATGATGCCCTTCGGCTGCCATGTGCCGTCGATGCGGTCGGCCATGGCATAGGCTATCTTCTCGGGCCATCCAGAGGCATAGGTAAGGTAATACTTGCCGTTGTACTTGTGCACCCAGGGTGCCTCCGTGAACGGATAGTCGGTGCCCAGGTCGATCTGGCGGATGGTTCCCGGCACAATCTCGGTCATGGAGTCCTTCAGCTTGGCGATGTAGCACTGTCCGTTGCCCCAGATGATGTAGGGTGTTCCATCGTCGTCAATGAACACTGCGGGGTCGATGCAGGCCCACGAGTGCTTGGACGCGAAGCAGTCTTGGTTGGTAAGCATCGGCTTTCCGAGTGCGTCATGATAGGGACCGGTGATCTTGTCGGCCACCGCCACACCGATGCCGCACCAGTTGGTCGACACATACCAGTAGAATTTGCCGTTGCGTTCGACGACATGTCCTGCATACGCCTGCTTGCTCGTTGCCCACTTGAAGTCGGAGATGCGTAGCGGTGTGGGGTACTCCGTCCAATGGCGAAGGTCGGTCGTAGAGAACACCGCCCACTTCGTCATGGCATAGCTTCCGTGCTTGCCCGGCTCGTCGACACCGGCAAAGAGCCACAGGGTGTCGTTGCGCACCAGGGCTGCAGGGTCGGCCGTGTGCTCGTGGGTAAAGAGCGGATTGCCGCTGGCCGTGTAGTCATGTCCCAAGACATAGCCCCAGTGTTGCTGGAGGCGATCCAGTTCATCGGCGGTGACAGGGATGACGGTGCCGTGGCGGGGGAAGAAATCCTTGCGGAACGACTGTGGCTGTTGCGTGAAAGTCTTCAGGTCGGTCGAGGTCTGGTATTCGTATCGGCCCGAGCCGTAAAGGTCATACATCAGCACATAGCCGCTTCCGTCGTTGAGGGGAAACACGCCCGACCCTTCGACGCCGGTTTTCTTGTCGGCATAGGCATCGATAAACTTGAAGTCTTCCTTCCACGGCCCCTTGAGGTTCTTGGCCGTGGCCTGCTGGATGCCGTTCTGTATCTCCTTGCCCTCCGCATTCTTGATGTTGCCCTTATAGAAGAGATGGTAGACACCGTTGCGCTCGATGATATCGTTGTCGATGCTGCCATACTTGGCCGAGAAGAGGATCTTGGGCTCACTCTCGAACCCCGTGAAGTCGCGGTTGGCATAGGCATAATAGGTGATGAGGCTCTTGCGGCCGTCGCCCGTGCGCTGGAGGGTGAAGTAGACCATGTATTTCTTGGCCTTGCGGTCATAGATGGTCTGCGGCGCCCACACCCAGTAGGCATCGGCAAAGTTCTTGTATGCATCCTTGAGCACAATCTTCGCATGTGTCCAGTTGACGAGGTCTTTCGATTTCATCATCACGATGCCGGGATTGTCCTTCCATCCGTTGGCAGCGGTGTTCATGTCGGTGGCCACGATGTAGTAGCACCCGTCAGCTCCGCGCAGGATGTGGGGGTCGCGTATGCCACCACTGGTGGAGATGGTGTCGCTTCCCACGACGGGGCGGTTGCCGTTGAGCGCATACCAGTCGCGTGCGTCCTTGCTGACGGCAAAACGCAGGTGTTCTTGCTGCTTGGCATCGCCGGTGCCCTCAAAGTAGGCAAAAAGATACCCGGCATACTTGTTCTTGTCTTTGGCAGCCGATGCTGGTGCCACCCCAAGCAGAACGGACAGCAGCGCGAGTAGAAACGTCCGTTGTGTCATATGATTATTGATAATGTGGTTATAGGAATTTCTTTCTTTGGTGTCATTTCATGTCGAAGGTGTTCATGGAGTGGGCCTTCAGTGTCATGTTGAGATACTTCTTGCCCAGCTTGACCGACAGGGTGCGCGGCTCGTTGGCGAAGTTGGCCGCCACGACGACATACTTGCCGTTCTTGTGCCGTGCCACGAGCACGGGCGTCTGTCCGTTGCCCTGGCCAGCGTAGCCTACGATGTCGGCTCCGGGTTCTATGAAATGGCTGTAGTGCATGAAAGCATAGTATTCCGGCGTGAGGGTGTAAGTGCGTGTCTTCGAGTCGACACGGACGAGTGCATTTTGCGGCCATCCCCAGAGCGTCTTGCCGTCGTCGGCCAGCACCCCGTTCCAGTTGAAGAACTCATTGCATCCGTTGCCGAGATAATGGTTGATCAGCTCAAAGACGTGTTCGCCTGCCTTCCAGTCGAACGTGCCGCCACCACACTCACACTCCGAGCAGATATAGCTCCACTCCGGAAATTTCTTGCGCAAGCGGGCGAGGATCTCGCGTCCCTCCCATTGCAGTCCGACACCCTTGACCTGGCTCTTCATGCGCGGGTCACTCAGTATCTCGTCCGCATTGTCGTAGCGGTTGGTGTTGAACGTTCCCATGTAGAGCGCCACTTCAGGATGGGTTTTCTGCAGCGTGGGAGCAAGGTACTCCATGTTAAAGCGAATGGTGCCCTGCGGTGTCCAGGGACAACCTGGATAAGGGGTGTAGCTGTACGACTCGTTTTGGAACATCACCATGTCGACCGGTGCCCCCTCGGCCTTGTAGAGGTCGATGAACCGTGCGAACATGTTGGCATAGGCTTGCAGGTAACGCGGATCCTGTATGAAGAAGTCCTGGCAGGTGAGTCGTCGGGGAAATTTGGTCTTGTCGGGCTTCATCTGCTCGTTGTCCGAGCGGTCGCCGTCGCCGAAGAGCAGGTAGTCCTTGCGCGGGTCGAGATCGTTGGTGGGATTGCTCTGTACGGCATAGTGGTGGTTGATCTTCATCCATGTCGGCGGACACCAGGGCGACACCCACAGGGTGAGCTGTGGATAATACTTCTGCGCCAGATGGATGAAGGGTAGCTTCGTCTGCTTGTCATGCTCGATATTGAAGTATTTCAGTTGGAAATCTCCGTCGACCGAGTCGCAGCTGTACCACCCCATGTCGAGGTCGTTGCCGTTCATGGCTACCCTTCCTCTTGTGAGGTGCAGGTCTCCGGTGGGCGACCAGAAGCGGCGCATCACCTCCTCACGGTCGGCTTCGGAGAGGATGTTGAGCGCGCGCCAGTGTTGTTCGTTGAAGGTGGTGCCCCATGCGCGATAGGTCACGATGGGGTCGGTAGCAGCGTCGACACTGAGCAGCGGCGTGTCGGCCGCCTTGGCACTCAGACTCACGGCCGAGCGTTGCATGCATTTGTTGTCGACGGATGTGTAAACTGTCATTTTCTGGGCCATACATGGCACTGACGCAAGGGCGACAACGGTTGAAGCCGCCACGTTCAGAATGATTTTCCTCATAGTCTTGTAGTTGTAAAAATAGGCTGATTGATTGCAAAGTTAACATCTTTTCAACGTTTTGGCAAGCAATACCGCATAAAAAGTGCTCCATCAACTACAATTCTTCATTCCCTTCGCTGCCGGTGGCCAAATAGTCTACATCCACGCCGCCAACCTTTCCCTGAGCATCCGTGCACGGCGGATGAACCGGCAGAGCCTTCTCATGCCCAGCAGTTGCAGAAGGCCGAGCTTCCACGTGTGACGGTAAGGCATCTGTGGCAACTCCACATCACGCATGTCGCCCGAGCAGCAGTAGGTCATCAGCTGTATATTGAGCAGATGGGCATAATAATTGGGAAAGGCCGTATGGCACAACAGTCTGCGGCTACGCACGATGCCCAAGTGGCCATGCAGCAGGTCACGCCACCCGCGGGCATCGGCCCTGACGGTTATGCCTTCGGGATTGTATGTGTAGCGGTAGGTGCCGCGGCTGGTGGTGCGCAGTGTGCGTACGAACGGCCACAAGTCGCCCATGGCGTAGACATCCTCAAAGAGACGACCTTCGCGAAAAGTCACTTCTCCGAAAAACCTGCGCCGCCAGATCTTGTTCCAGGCATAGGTATGGCTAAAGCCCTCTCCGCGAAGCCAATATTCGGCCATGTCGGTGTATTCGCGCTCGGGCAGACGCACTGCAACACGTCCCTTGGGTGTGTCACGGTCAAACGAATATTCGACGATGTCATAGTCGGGATGACATTCGAGCATCTCCAGTAGCGGTGCGTAGGTGCCCGGCATGAGGTAATCGTCGGAGTCGACAAATGTGACATAGCGCCCCACGGCGCGCTCCAACCCCGCGTTGCGGGCCGATGAGAGACCGCCGTTGGCCTTGTGAACGATGCACACGTCGCGACGTCCGGCATAACGCTCGGCCACGGCTGGTGTGGCATCGGTCGATCCGTCGTCGACCACAATGACCTCCATGCCCTCCACTTGCTGCATGAGCACACTCTCGATACACCGGGCAAGGGTGCGCTCCACATTGTAGGCAGGAATAACGACAGACAACATCACGTGTTCACTCATGGCAAAAACTGATTTTTACTATTATGTGTATGCAAAATTAAGGTGTATCAGGCGAATATCCAAAAAATTGCCTTTGAAATCAAGGCTTTGCATTCTCCGTATCGTTACAAAATGCGGATAAATCTTAAAATAAATCAAAAATCTTGCAGAATGTATCTATTAGCGCGAATAATTTCTATTTTTGCACCGTTCAACCATTACAAGGAACAAAACATGAAAACAAGAAACATCATCCTATCGGGTCTCTTCGGCCTTGCCATGGTCGCAAACGTAAGCAGTTGCGGCAACGGAAAAACAGAAGCTTTGCAATCGCAAATCGACTCGTTGAATACCACTGATAGCCTCCACCAGGAGGACATCAAGCAGATGGCCGATTTTGTGAACACCATGTCGGCTGGCCTCGACAGCATTGCCGCACAGGAGGGAGTCCTCCGGCAGATGGGCAACGGAGAGGGAGGAACCATCGACAAGAACAAGATGAAGAGCCAGCTGCAACAACTGGCACAGACGCTGCAACGCCAGCGCGACCGCATCGCTGAGCTGGAGGCTGCGGCAAAAGACAACAAGTCGGCCTACGGACAACGCATCAACAAGCTCATTGCCTACTACAAGGCGCAACTCGACGAGAAAGACCAGAAGATTGCTGACCTGGAGGCACAACTCAACGAGAAGAACACCAACATCGCCAAGCTCACGGAGAACGTGAACAGTCTCACGACGAGCAACACGCAGCTCAAGGGCACCGTGGAGAACCAGAGCAAGACCATGGAAGCACAGAAGACCACCATCGCCGAGCAGGATGCCTCGCTCCACACCGGCTTCGTGGCTATCGGCAGTTCCAAAGACTTGAAGGCCAAGGGAATCATCAAAGGCGGTTTCCTGGCCAAGGCGAAAGTGAATGTGGGTGACCTCAACACAAGCAACTTCACACGCGTAGACATCCGCAACTACACATCCGTGCGCCTCAACTCCAGCAGTCCGAAGATCATGACGCAGATGCCGGGTGGCTCCTATGAGCTGAACGACAACGACGACGGCACCACCACCCTGCGCATCAAAGACCCGCAACTCTTCTGGAGTGTCAGCAAGTATTTGGTGGTGAAACTCTAAAGACATTTGTATGCGGCGATGGCCGCACACATGCCCGTACTCCGATGGGGGCGGTCCGGAAGTTATCTGGACCGCCCCATTCTTTTTCTACTCCTCTGTCAGTGATGGTGAAAAAAAAACAATATTTTCACGGGATAAGTTTGTTGTTCCTAAAATATTTGTTAATTTTGCATCTTTATAGAAATTAGATACTATTAAATACAAAGCATTATGAACAAAAAGTTTTTCTCCCTCCTTGCTGGAGCGGCCATGGTCGTTGCCGGCTTGACGTTTGCCTCATGCGGTAATGACGATGATGACAACAGCAGTAAGGGCGGCGGTGCCACTACGGTCTACGCCACACCCGTGGTGATGGTAAGCGAGGACATTCTCGCCAATTTCGACGCCACATGCACCATTGACGGTGTGACCGTCACGCTGACGAAGGACAACACCGTGGCGTGCGACACAACATCATCGGGTGGTAAGACCTTTAACATGCGCAAGTACACTGGCGCTACCAAGACCTACACACAGTTCCCCGCACTGACCACTCTCGCAGAGCGCGTAAAGTTGAAGGACGGAAAGAATTACAAAGAGCTCGGCAAGATCGACTATGCGGTATATGCCAAAATGGTCTACGCCAACAATAGCTCCAGCGGCGAACTGACCAGAAAGGGCTCCGATAAGGGTGGCCTGTTTTCTAAGCAGTTCGACACGGCTAAAGCTACTGCAGACCTTGAAAAAAAACACACGGATCTGACTTTCCAGATCAACGACACGCTGACCTCAGCCACTACGTATAGCACTGGCTTTGATTACATTTATTCAAACCTTAAGTGAAGAACGGGTTTATAGGAACCTGTCGACAGTATTCACCAACAAAACTCAGTAAAAATGAAAAAGCTATTGTCCATCGTCAGCATCTTCTTCGTTGCCCTCACGGCAACCATGCTGACCTCATGCACCAGCGATGACGACAACGACAAAAAGATAACGGAGCACGTGATTTCGTTTCAGTGTGTGCCCAACGATGTGTTGCTCCAGGTAGCCAACCTCACCGTGACCTACACCGATGCCAGCGGCAACACGCACACCGAGGCCCTCGAAGGTGCTTTCAACAAGACCGTCACCGTGACCAAGTTCCCCGCACAGGGTTTGTTCAAGGTGCAGGCCACAATGAAGGAGAAATTTGACGGCGAAGCAGTATCAGGTAAGTCACCCGAGCTCAGCTACACCTATGTCGTCGACAACACAACAACTCCAGGCAGCTTCAAGAAACTGTGTGCCTATACCGTGTCTGATATCGAAGAGCTCTTAGCAAAGATCAACGCCAAGACATGGACGTGGAGTATCTTGTCAACGGGTACAATCATCCATAATTAATCTCTGCCACGGCGCAAAGATACCAATAAATTCGCCCCATGCACAGAAGTGTGCATGGGGCGAATTCATTGGTTACAACCTGTTATTTTCAACGCTACAAGCGGCAGAGCGGATAAGCCACAAGCGGTTGAGCGCCTACTCAGTCGGAGATGCGCGACCAGAGCGACTCGTCTGTGAAATCACTGACCACGAGGTCGGCATACTGCTCCACTACGTTGTGCGGATTGGTGGTGTCGAGGCCTACCGTGAACATGCGGGCGGCATTGAGAGCCTTCAAGCCGTTGACACTGTCCTCAAACCCCACACACTCGGCAGGCTCGAAGCCCAGTCGGGCGGCTGCCTTGAGATAGCCGTCGGGGTCGGGCTTGCTCCTTGAGAAATCCTCGCTGGTCAACACGGCATCAAACCATCCGGGGAAAGCCGGATGCCTGCTGTAGACGTTGCGCATCTTCTCCACATTGCTGCTGGTTACGACGGCGGTCTTCACTCCTTGCTCACGCAAGCTGCGTATGAAATGCTCGAAACCGGGAACAAAGTTGTAGTCCATGTCACGCTCAAAGTCGTTGAGAGCCTGTGTGATGCGGGTCTGGTCTTCATGGCGGTCGGCAAAGTAGAGGTCATAGATCTGCACCAGTGTCGACCCCTTGATTTTCATCTCCAAGCCGGGCTGCTCGGGATAATAGTGGCGGAAGACGGAGCCCCAAAAACGTGTGTACTGCGGCTCGGTGTCAAACACCACGCCATCAAGGTCAAATAACGCTGCCTTTTTCATTATATTTAGATTTTTTGCCGCAAAGATACAAATAATTGTCGTAACTTTGCACAACGCAGTAAACAAGAAAGGCATACGACATGAAGAAAGTTTTCGCAACTCTTCTGCTGATGCTGGCCGTCATGGCCAGTTGCACGCATCAAGCCACCCCATCACAAGATGAGGCGGGGGTTGTGTTCGACTCAGTCGTTGTCGACACGTTGGTCCGTCTTTGCCCCAATGCCGAGATGCCAAGGGGAGAACTGTCGCTCCACATTGCCTACGCCAAGCCCCACGGCAATGACACGGCATCGGTGGCAGCGGCTTGGCGCATCAACCGCACACTGCTCTCCTCTGACCTGCTAATGGGCGATTTTACCACAGGCCTGAGCCACGGCTCCACCAAGGGAGTCACCTCCAAGACTTTCATGGAGAAGACACTCGGACTCTTGACTGCCAACTACTGCAGAATGTATCTGGCAGACTATGCGGATCTCTTCAAGGATGATGCCTCGTGTGCGCCCTCCTATAACCGCGCCTACACCGTCAGTACACACGTCATGCAGGGCACGGACAGCATCCTGAACTATGTGGCTGACACCTATTATTATGATGGAGGTGCCCACGGACAGGTCGCCACATGGGCGCGCAACTTCAATGTGCATACGGGTGCAACCGTCACGCTGGCCGACATTCTGCGGCCGGGCTACGAAGCACCCCTGGCCAGGATGATTGTGGCTGATCTGGCACGGCAGTTCAAAACGAGCACCCTCCAACAACTGCAAGACGACTTCACGGTCTTCATGGGCATGAAGCCCTATATACCCAACAACTATATCATCGACAGCAAGGGCATTACCTTTATCTATTGTCAGGACGAAGCAGCCGCTCACGCTGTGGGCGAGCTGCGTGTGACGCTTGGCTACAGGCAGATGGCCTCCTTGCTTCGTAAGAAATAAACCACAGGCATGCAACACATCATACAATACTTTCCCGGCCTCACCGCCGAGCAACGTCGGCAGTTTGAGGCGCTCGATGCCCTCTACCGTGACTGGAACAGCAAAATCAATGTCATCTCACGCAAGGACATCGACAATCTCTACACCCATCATGTGCTCCACTCGCTGGCCATCGGCAAGGTGTGCCGCTTCAAGCCTGGCACCCGCATCCTCGACTTCGGCACAGGCGGAGGCTTCCCCGGCATCCCCCTGGCCATACTCTTCCCCGACTGCCAGTTCCGGCTCATCGACGGCACGGGCAAGAAGATCCGTGTGGCACAAGAGGTGGCCAACGCCATCGGACTGACCAACGTGGAGGCCGTACACAGACGTGGCGAGGAGGAGAAAGACAAGTTCGACTTTGTCGTGTCGCGCGCGGTCATGCCCCTGCCCGACCTCGTGAAGATCGTGCGTAAAAACATCAGCAAGACGCAGCACAACGCTTACCCCAACGGCCTCTTCGTGCTTAAGGGCGGCAACATCGCAGACGAAACGCGCCCCTTTGCCAAGCTTATACAGGAGACACCCGTCACCGACCTCTTTGACGACGAGTGGTTCGACGAGAAATACGTGCTTTACCTTCCCATCTAAGGAGAATAGCCCCTCCCCATCAAACCATATAATTATGTTACAGATCAAACGCTTCGTATGCAACGTCATACAGGAGAACTGTTATGTCGTGAGCGACGACACCTTGGAGGCCGTCATCATCGATTGCGGCGCACAGTTTCCGGCTGAGCGCCAGGCCATGCAAGACTATATAGAGACCAACCACCTGAAGCCCGTACATCTGCTGGCCACCCACGGACATGTGGACCACAACATCGGCAACCGCTTCGTCTATGACACTTGGGGACTGAAAGTGGAAGTGCACAAGGCCGATGACCGGCTCATTGGCAGTCTGCCCGAACAAGCTTCATACATCATGCGCCAACAGTTGACCGATGCCGACATCGCGCCCGTGGGCCGATACCTCGACGCGGGCGGCACCATAACCTTCGGCAACCATACATTAGACATCATCGAGACACCGGGGCACACGCCGGGCGGTGTGTTCTTCTGGTGCAAAGAAGAGAAGGTGGCCTTTTCTGGCGACACGCTTTTCCACCACACTGTGGGGCGCACGGATCTGCCAGGCGGATCGATGTTCCTGCTCATACAGAGCTTGCGCATGGTCTGCCAGATGCCCGACGACACACGCATCCTGCCGGGCCATGGTGCCGAGACCACAGTGGGCGGCGAACTGGCGGGTAACCCCTACCTCGACCGATAGCCTGCACCGCACATGGAGAAATCGGAGAAGATTATCCTCGGCATCGACCCCGGAACCAATGTTATGGGCTACGGTCTGTTGCGCGTCAGGGGCAACAAAGCAGAGATGATGACCATGGGTGTCATCGACCTGCACCGCATGAGTGACCCCTATCTGCGGCTGGGAAAGATTTTCGAGCGCGTCACGGGCATCATCGATGAGTATCTGCCTGACGAGATGGCCATCGAAGCTCCATTCTTCGGCAAGAACGTACAGTCGATGCTCAAGCTCGGGCGGGCGCAAGGAGTGGCCATCGCGGCAGCCATACGCCACGATGTACCCATCCACGAGTATGCGCCGATGAAGATTAAGATGGCTATCACCGGACAGGGCCAGGCTTCCAAGGAGCAGGTGGCCAGTATGCTGCAGCGCATCCTGAAGTTCTCCAAGGATGACCTGCCCAAGTTCATGGATGCTACCGATGCGCTGGGAGCGGCCTACTGCCATTTCCTGCAAATGGCGAAACCAGACACCGGAGCCCGCCACTACAACAACTGGAAAGACTATGTACGAAGTCACCAGGAACGCATTTCAAACAAATAGCATGAAACACGTCATAAACATTGAGAACGGGGTGACCCGCATGCCCGCATGGCGCATGGCCCAGCCCGTCAAATTCACGCTCGACGAGGGTGAGAACATGGCCATCGTCGGCCCCAACGGTGGAGGCAAGTCGATGCTGGTCGACATCATCATCGGCCGTCATCCGCTTCTGGGCCGCGACCCTGACTATGATTTCTCGCCCAGCACCAAGCGGCTGGTGGCCGACAACGTTAAGTATGTCACCTTCCGCGACGCCTACGGAGGCGACAACGACCGCACCTACTACCTGCAACAACGATGGAACCAGCAGGAAATTGATGCTTCCACGCCCACCGTGGCAGACCGTCTGGAGAAGGCCTATGCCTTGGCAGGCACCGACACACCGGAACGTCGGGCCGTGCAGCGACAGCTCTACGACCTGTTTCGCCTGCGTCCGTCACTGGCTAAATACATCATCTCGCTATCAAGTGGTGAACTGCGCAAGCTGAAGCTCACCGAGGTGTTGCTGTCGCAACCGCGCGTGCTCATCATGGACAACCCCTTCATCGGCCTTGATGCCGAGACGCGCCAGCAGCTGCGCGAGTTGCTGGCCTCACTTTCCGCGCAACTGGGGCTGCAGATTATCCTGGTACTGTCGAAGAGCGACGACATCCCTTCCTTCATCCATCAGGTGGTGGAGGTGAAAGACAAGACGGTAATGCCCAAAGTCAGCCTCGGGGAATACCTGTCACGCCGCATGCCTACGCCGCCCCGCATCCTGACGCAGGAGAAGGCTGATGCCATCCTTAACCTGCCCTCCAGCGGCCACGACTTCCACAGCCATGAAGTGGTGCGCATGAAGGATGTGTGCATCAGCTACGGCAACCGTACCATTCTCAAGGACCTGTCATGGACTGTCCTCAACGGTGAGCACTGGGTGCTCAGCGGACAGAACGGTGCCGGCAAGTCGACCCTGCTAAGCCTTGTCTGCGCCGACAACCCGCAGAGTTATGCCTGCGACATTGCCCTCTTCGGCATGGCGCGCGGATCTGGCGAGAGCATCTGGGACATCAAGAAGCATATCGGATATGTGTCGCCAGAGATGCACAGGGCCTACCAGCGCGACCTGCCCGCCATACAGATTGTGGCCAGCGGACTGAAAGACTCCATCGGGCTTTACGTCAAGCCCAATCCGGCGGAGTATGACATCTGCCGCTTCTGGATGGACATATTCGGCCTTAAGGGACTGGAGAACCAGACTTTCCTAAAGCTGTCGAGCGGCGAACAACGCCTGCTGTTGCTGGCAAGGGCTTTCGTGAAGGATCCCGAGCTGCTCATCCTCGACGAGCCCCTCCATGGACTTGACAACCGCAACCGCCGACTGGCAAAGGATGTCATTGAGACATTCTGCAAGAGAGACAACAAGACGCTCATGATGGTGAGCCACTACGAGGACGAATATCCTGCATGCATCGACCATCACCTGCGTCTCATCAGACACGAATAAATCAATCGGAAAAATGAAAAAGACACTTCTTACATTTGTATTGCTGTGTGCCTTTGCCGTCAGCTCGCACGCACAACAGATTTATAACGAGGTACGGAGAATGCAAAAGGAGTTCCAAGACATCAAGTACAACAAGGACAAGCCTATGACTGAGCGCAAGACAGCATCTTTCAAGTGGGATGTCATCGAGTACATGCTCTACAAGGCCAAGGACGACTCCACTTTCTCCGAGAAGCAGCTTGGCATAGAGACGTATGCCATGACGGAATTTGTGAACCTGTACTTCAAACGTCTGTCGGAGGCCGGCAACAGCAAGAGCAAGAAAGAGATTGCGTTGGCACGCTTCAAGAATGCCAGCCTAAACAACGTGTTGTTCGGGGATGTTGACTACGACCTCTGCCATGCCTACGTGGACAACGCCAATTTCATGACACCCTTCTCGCTCGACACCGACTGGGTGAAGGCACTTGCAGAGATAAGAAGCAAGAGCTGGGACTGACCCTACTGGCTGTGGCGACAGGCCACTGCAAAGATGCCCGAGAAACGACAAAAGGCTTGCCATCCCACGGGACGGCAAGCCTTTTGTCGTATTCATTTGCAAATGTTCAGACGGAAGAAGCTCTCACACGGCTCAAAGTTTCGGGTGTCATCTGGAGATAGCTCGCTATGTAGACCAGCGGAGCACGCAACACCACTTGCGGCATGAGCTTGCAGAGACGCAGGTAACGGTTCTGAGCCGTCTCAAAACGCACCAAGTCAGCGTGCACCTGACTGAATATCAAGCTTTCTTCCAGTATCTTGCGGTAGAGAATCTGAATATTCACATTGTGCAACGCCACCTGTTCGAGCTTCCGCTTGGGAAGAGCATAAAGCAACGAGGGTTCCAAGGCCTCCACCTGCAGTCTCGTGGGCTCCTCCTTGAAGAGGCTCTCGATACACATGATGATGCCGCCCTCCGTAGCCAAGTGCTCCGTCATCTCCCTGTTTTTCTTCAGGTAGAATTGGCGTATCAGACCTTTTTCTATATAGTATATTTCTTCACAGACTTGTCCCTCCTTCAGAATCATCTCCCCCTTGGCGAATTTGCGAGGCACAAGGATGCTCTCCAGAATGTCAAGTTCCTCATGGGTCATGGTACTGAATCGTCGTGCCAACTCACGCGCTATGTCCCTTGTTGAGTTTTGTAGCTCTTTCATCTTTCCTCCAGTTTTGGTTTCTACGTTTTTGGGTTTCTCTATCAATCAATATTTTCAAAATAGGGCGGCCACATAGTGTGCCCCCTCAAGGTTAATCGAGTTTCAGTACGGCCAGGAATGCTTTCTGTGGCACCTGAACATTACCAATCTGTTTCATGCGCTTCTTGCCTTTCTTCTGCTTCTCCAGCAGCTTGCGCTTGCGGCTCACGTCACCGCCATAACACTTGGCCAAAACGTCCTTGCGCACCTGCTTCACCGTCTCGCGGGCAATGATCTTGGCACCAATGGCGGCCTGTATGGCGATATCAAACTGTTGTCTAGGAATGAGTTCCTTAAGCTTCTCACACATGCGGCGGCCCATCGTCACTGCATTACTTTCGTGGGTCAGCGTGGAGAGGGCGTCAACGGGTTCACCGTTGAGCAGAATATCGAGCTTGGCCAGCTTGGATGGCCGGTAACTGTCGATGTGGTAGTCGAACGATGCATACCCCTTGGAAATGCTCTTCAACTTGTCATAGAAGTCAATGACGATTTCGCCCAGAGGCATCATGAAATGAAGCTCCACACGGTTGCCGGAAACATACTGCTGGCTGATGAGTTCGCCACGCTTGTCAAGGCAGAGCCGCATGATGGGACCGATGAAATTGGTCGATGTAATGATGGTGGCACGTATGTAGGGCTCCTCAATGTGGTCGATGAGTGTCGACTCGGGAAGGCCGCTCGGATTATGCACCTCCTTGACGCTACCTTGCTTGTCGTAGACCATATAGGAAACGTTGGGCACGGTGGTGATCACATCCATGTTGAACTCACGGTCGAGGCGCTCCTGCACGATCTCCATGTGGAGCAGTCCGAGGAATCCACAGCGGAAACCAAAGCCCAGGGCCTGAGAGCTCTCGGGCAGGAAGGTAAGCGATGCGTCGTTGAGCTGAAGCTTCTCGAGTGATGCCCTGAGGTTCTCGTAGTCGTTGGGGTCTATAGGGTAGACACCGGCAAACACCATCGGCTTCACCTCCTGGAAGCCCTCAATCGCATCGTGGCATGGATTGTCCACATGGGTGATGGTGTCGCCCACCTTTACCTCAGTGGCAACCTTGATGCCGGAGATGACATAGCCCACTTCGCCGGTACACAACTCGTTGCGCGGTTCGAGATCCATCTTCAGCACGCCCACCTCATCGGCAGTGTACTCCATGCCGGTCTGCACGAACTTCACCTTGTCGCCGCGCTTGACCGAACCATTCTCAATCTTGCAAAGTACGATGATACCACGGAAGCTGTTGAAGATGGAGTCGAAAATCAGGGCCTGAAGGGGCTTGGCAGGATTGCCCTTCGGCGAGGGTATGCGGTTCACCACAGCCGCAAGAATCTCGGGCACGCCTTCACCAGTCTTGCCGCTGGCACGGATGATGTCTTCGGGATCGCAGCCCAGCAGGTCAACGATTTCGTCCTCCACCTCGTCGGGCATGGCATTGGGCATGTCAATCTTATTGATGACAGGTATGATCTCAAGGTCTTGGTCAATGGCCATATAGAGGTTGGAGATGGTTTGGGCTTGCACACCCTGTGTGGCATCCACCACAAGGAGTGCTCCTTCACACGCCGCAATGGAGCGTGACACCTCATAGCTGAAGTCCACATGTCCCGGAGTGTCGATGAGGTTGAGCAAATACTTGACACCGTCCTGCTCATATTCCATCTGAATAGCATGGCTCTTGATGGTTATGCCGCGCTCGCGTTCCAGATCCATGTTGTCAAGCATCTGGTTCTCGGTAATCTTAATGGTCTTGGTGTATTCCAACATACGGTCAGCCAGAGTCGACTTGCCGTGGTCTATATGGGCAATGATGCAGAAGTTCCTTATGTTCTCCATGAAATCAATTCTCTTTAGTGCAAAGTTAATAAAAAGAAATCATATTTACGGTTCGTTTTAGCTAATTTTTATTAACTTTGCAAAGTCCGTAATGAACGCTATTGACGGACAGGCGCGTCCCACAGACGCCTAAACCGCAGGGAACACCATTTACAACTCTAATTGAAATTCCATGAAAAAGACTATATTGCCTCTCTTCTTCGCCATCGCAGGCATCGCTTGCCTCACCGCCTGTCACCACGACACGCTGGAAGACCGTGCCGAAAAGGAGGCTACTGAGTTCACCAAACGCTACTGCCCCACCCCGTTCACCGACAACCAGCGCACCGACAGTGTCACCTTTACGCGGGCAGACAAATCGTTCCACTACTATTATACGCTGCGCGATGTGGCCGACAATGTCGACATCATAAAGCAGAACAAGGCCCAACTCATCCGTGCCCTGCAGGAAGAGCTCGACAAGAACACGCAGAGCAAATCCTACAAGGAAGCGGGCTTCACCTTTCACTATGTCTTCCGCTCGGCCACAACGGGCAAGACGCTACTTGAGCAGAAGCTCAAGGGTAAGAAATGAGCATGATTGACTTAATGCAACATTGATTTTCTAAACTCGTCTATGTTGCAGTATCAACAGTTTAGCAATGCCGGTTGTGTTTACCGGATAACAATAATTGAAATTTGTGGGTTGGGGTCAAAAGTTGGGTTATTGCTGCTTATCATTCCTCCCCCTTGAGCACAGGCAGTGAGATGTGGTACTTCACCGCCAGGAAGCGGACGAGGACAATGAATACGAAGGTAACAGCGGCTGATACGGCCAGATTGATGTCGATGGTGATCATGACCCAATAGAGCAGGCCGCCCACGATGGATGCCATGGCGTAAATCTCCTTTTGGAAGATTACCGGAGTCTTGTTGAGCAACAAGTCGCGTATAACGCCACCAGCCGACCCGGTTATGCAGCCCATAATGATGGCCACCCAGAAAGGATGTCCGTAATCGAGCGTTTTCTGCATACCGGCAATTGTAAAGAGGGCGAGCCCCAGAGTGTCGAAAGCAAACCAGGCATTGTCAAGACGCTTGAGCGAACGGGCAAAGACGATGACGATGAACTGTGCCAGCAACGTACACAGGATGTACATCGGCGATGTCATCCAGAACGGCGTGGCGCCCAGCATCACATCGCGCATCGTGCCGCCGCCGATAGCCACGGCAATGCCGCAGACAAAGCCGCCAAACCAGTCGTAGTGTTTGGCGGCAGCGTGGCGGATGCCCGATATGGCAAAGGCCAGCGTACCCAGGATTTCTATGATTTGCTGCATGGTATGCACCACGACAGGATCAGCGTTGATCATTGTGTTCAGACAGTAAGGTTGTTAAGTTTATAATAATATATCATTCTGCGTACAGCTGCGCTCAGACCATGTTTTGCGGATGTCCCTCGGCAAAGGCGCGCACATTGTCGACACAGATGCGCATCAGCCGGTCGAGCGCATCCTTTGTGGCCCATGCTATGTGGGGCGTGAGGTAGGCGTTCGGCTGGCTGAAGAGCGGACTGCCCTCGCGGGGCGGTTCGTTCTCCATGACGTCGGCGCCATAGCCCGCCAGCCGTCCGTCGGCCAGAGCATCGGCCACGGCCTGTTCGTCGACGAGTGCCCCGCGTGCGGTATTGATGAGGATGGCCCCCTTGCGCATGCGACTGACCTTGTCGGCATCTAAAAGATGATAGTTGTCTTTCGTGAGCGGGCAGTGCAGTGTCACGATGTCGGAGATGCCGAGCAAACCGTCGAGCGTGGTCTTCTGTATACCCTCGGGCAGTGAAGATGCGTCCTTGGAGGTAACTGCAAACACGTCCATGCCGAAATGCCGGGCCACGGAGGCCACTCGCAGGCCGATGTTGCCCAGCCCCACTATGCCAAGCGTCTTGCCAGCCAGTTCGATAAGCGGCGTGTCCCAATAGCAGAAGTCGGGGCAGGCACTCCACCGACCGTTGCGTGCATCGTCGGCATAGTGGGCCACACGGTTGGTGATGTTGAGTATATGTGCGAAAGTCATCTGCACCACCGACTCGGTGCTGTAAGCCGGAATGTTTGTCACTACCACCCCGTGTCTGTGCGCCGCCTCTACGTCCACCACGTTGTAGCCTGTGGCAAGCACCCCGATATACTTCAGCCGGGGCAGTTGGGCCAGCACCTCTTCGGTGATGTTCACTTTGTTGATGAGGATGGCATCGGCATCCTCGGCGCGTTGAACCACCTCACCGGGGGCCGTGCGCGGATAGACGACAAACTCCCCCAGTTCATCCAGTTGTTTGCGGAACAGGCTGCCGGGGTTCACCACCTGTCCGTCCAGTTCTACTATCTTCATTCTTCTTTTTCCTTTTCTTTGTATCGTTCTCCCCAGCAGTTGACCATGCGCTGGTAGAGCTTGTCCTCGGCCTGACTGTGCTGTGCATGCCAGAAGCGGCACCCTTGCAGGTCATCGGGGAGGTATTGTTGTTGGGTGAAGTGTCCGGGGTAGTCGTGCGGATACTTGTAACCGTCGTGGTACCCCAGATTGGCCATGAGCTCCGTAGGTGCATTTCTTATGGGCAGGGGCACAGGCTGGTTGCCGCTGCGCTTCACCTCGCCCAGCGCCTCGGCGATGGCGAGGTAGGCCGAGTTGCTCTTGGGACTGGTGGCCAAGTAGACCACAGCCTCTGCCAGGGGTATGCGCCCCTCAGGCCACCCGATTTTCATCACGGCATCGAAGGCCGCATTGGCCAGCAGCAGGGCATTGGGGTTGGCCAGCCCGATATCCTCGGCCGCACTGATGACCAGCCTGCGGGCTATGAACTGAGGGTCCTCGCCGCCCTCGATCATGCGTGCCATCCAGTAGAGGGCAGCATCGGGGTCCGAACCGCGTATGCTCTTGATGAAGGCTGAGATGATGTCGTAGTGCATGTCGCCCTGCTTGTCGTAGGCCAGCGGGTTCTGCTGCAGACGGTCTTCCACCATACGGTCTGTGATGACGATGGGGTCGGTCTCAGCGGCCTCGACCACCAGTTGCAGGATATTGAGCAACTTGCGCGCGTCGCCTCCGCTGTAGCGCATCATCGCACCAGTCTGCTTCAGCTCTATGTGTTTCTCGCGCAGTTCGGTGTCCTCGGTGAGGGCGCGGTGCAGCAGCTTCTCCAGATCATCGACGCCGAGGGGCTTCAGTACATAGAGCTGGCATCGCGAGAGCAGGGGGCGTATGACCTCAAACGAGGGGTTCTCGGTCGTGGCACCGATAAGGGTCACCACGCCGCGCTCCACAGCTCCCAGCAGCGAGTCTTGCTGCGACTTGGAGAAACGGTGGATCTCATCAATGAAGAGAATGGGCGACTCGGAGTTGAAGAAGCGGCCTTTCTTGGCCCGTTCGATGACATCGCGCACATCCTTCACACCGCTGGTCACGGCGCTCAGCGTATAGAAAGGCACCTTGAGCGTGTTGGCCACAATTTGGGCCAAAGTGGTCTTGCCCACACCCGGTGGGCCCCATAGGATGAAGGAGTTGACGTGCCCGCTCTCGATCATCTTTCTCAGCACTGCGCCTTGTCCCACAAGGTGCTTCTGCCCCACGTAGTCGTCGAGCGTGCGGGGGCGCAGACGCTCTGCCAATGGTTCACTCATAGAGTGCAAAGTTACAAAAAAGATGCACAAGCCTAACATCAAAAGCCGTTCCTTAACATAAGTTAATACCGCCATGTTTTCCAAGGTATACCATAACTTTCTCTTCCCTGCCCTACTCTACTCTACGCCACAGTTCGAAACGGGGAAGAACGAGTAGATTTCCCTTCAAAAAAATGATGCGATGATAGGAAATGTCCGTATCTTTGCGCTCATGAAACATATGCATCTACTACTCAATGACATAGCCTGCAACTTGCGTCGTCTGGCATGCATGGTCTTATGCCTCGCACTGACGGAAAGTGCGACGGCACAATTTTCTGTAGCCAACTACAAGCATAGCCTTGAGATGCACGGTATGGATCCCATTGACTACATCTTTCGGTTGTTTGAACATGCCGACGTCGTGGTACTCGGCGAACGCGACCACTGCGATGTCACCCAATATGAGCTGATAGTCCGCTTACTTGCCGACCCGCGTTTTTCCACAAGGATAGGGCATGTGTACACAGAGGTGGGTGTGACCAACCAGACGGAGAGTGCCAACTGTCTTGTCAAAGGCGACTGGCCCGACGAGAGTACATTTCGGGATGCTCTTTGGCGACACGCCACTTTGGTACTGGCATGACGGAACGACATGGAAAGACTGCGTGGGCGGGCTCATTTTCTTCAAGCCCTTCCATCAGTTTCGCGGCTCCATCGGTATCAGCGGTATTCTCGATGACCATTGTAAGGCCGAGATGCAGAGAAGGCTCGACATACTCTTCTGCGCAGATGAGATGCCTACTGACCAATGGGAGCACGCCATGCGCTACTACAACACTGTGCGCTCAATTCCCATTCCTGACAATGACACACGCAACCGCATGATGGAGCAGATGCAAGAAGCAGACGGGAAATGAATTAGTGACACAAAGAACAAAAATCAATCAGGTTTCCGCTCGTTATGCGGAAAATCGCTACTTTTGCTATGTGAACTAAGAATTAGAAATCAAGAAACCCATGAAACACCACCGCAGTCTTCTGATGGCTCTTGGTCTGCTGGCCTCGATGACGGTCTGTGCACAAGACGCCACGTTCCACAGTTTTTCCTATCGAGGCGATGACCCACGGTTTGACAAAGCCATCGCCTCCGCTGCCCTACCGGAGGGCACGGTGAGGCTGAAAATCGTTGGCCACGGCCAGTATTACGACTTCTTCTATGCCGTAGGCGACACACCCTATCAGACTTTGGCCGTGGGGGTCGATGCTGCCCTTCTCAGCACGCACGACAGTGGTGGTTTCATCGGCGCATGCATCGGCCTCTACGCCACCTCTAACAAGTCATAGTGCTGCCATAGACTGCATCTCAGCAGAGCACACCGTCTATCCAAGTATTTTTCACTTAAAAAGGAAAGCATACTCAAGGAAAATATCGAACGAATGAGCTTCTCAGAATCGCGTATTTGCAACAAAGCATGCAAGTGTCTGCAAATACGCGATTCTGATGGGTGTTTATGCAAAGACATGATATTCAGCCTGTTACAACAAAAAGACACCAAATTCAAACTCCGTTGACACTTCCGGTCTTGCGAAAGGTACTTTATCAAGCATTGATAGATGCCGTATCGACTCTGCATAGGTGCCGAACCATGCGTCAATGAGACGTTGGTCATGGCATGATTCGCCGTCTTTCGAAGCGGTACACCTGTCTGCCGGCGTCATTGTCGCTGACATTTCTCGCTTTCGTTGCTCTGAAAGCACCCCGCAGCACGCTAGATCGAGGTTCCCGTAGAACGCTGTTTTTTCAGAAATCATACGACAATTTATTGGAGTCCGGTAAAAACTTTCGCAACTGGTAAGTCTTTATCGGACACTAATATGTTAAAATACTGTTAAATCCCCAATTACAACTCCACAACATTTCGCAAACTCAAATAAAATCGCTAATTTTGCATATCCCTAATAATGGTTCCGTAGCTCAGTTGGATTAGAGCAACAGCCTTCTAAGCTGTGGGTCTTGGGTTCGAACCCCAACGGAATCACAAGGAACAAAAGAGGATATTGAGGATTTTACTTTGCGTAAAGTCCTCTTTTTGTTTATATACACTTGATTGTCAAGAAGTTGGCAACAATACAAAAGGTTATTATGAGGTATGGCACAGATGTCTAACTTCACGGCGGAATTCTCCAAAGTGATAAAAGTCGCAATTATACCCAAAGAGGGTTGTCTGCTTATTTTTTTACCCTTTTGGTACAAAATTTGGTACCACAATGGTTGCCAAATCAGAAAAATAAGCGTAACTTTGTGGCATAACAAATTAAAGCATACCATTATGACGATAGTAAGTGCAAGAGATTTTAGAGCCAACCAAGGGAAATATTTCTCTATGGTGAACTCAGGTGAACACGTGATTTTGAAATCCCGTGAAGGCAGTTTCCGTCTGGTGCCAGTAACCGCTTCCGACTCAATTTCAGAGGGCACTCAAAAGCTGGCAGCAGATTTGCGTGGGGCTCTTCGTGAACTGAAAGAGGCCCTCGCAGGTAAGAAACAACTCAATACCCTTGACAATCTGTTAAATGAGTTATAAAATATCGACATTAAGCTACTTTGACGTAGCGGCAAAGCGTCTTGCGAAGAAATATTCCTCATTCAAGAAAGACTTGGAAGATTTCCGTGATAGTCTTCAAGACAACCCGTTGCAAGGTGATGAATTAACGCCCGGCATCCGCAAGATACGAATGGCTATTAAGTCAAAGGGTAAAGGAAAGTCGGGTGGAGCAAGAGTTATCACATACAATATTCTTGCGAAGGAGCAAGACGGAGATATTGTATTGATTCTCATCTTCGACAAGGAAGATGCATCATCCGTCAAAGTTGATATACTCAAACAAATACTCAAGGAAGAAGGTTACATGTAAGCACGCCGTGCCGCTGACAAATTTCAATAGCCGTTTCCGTTTTCTCATAGAGTGACTTTTGCTAAAAGGCGTTGTCACATTTGAGGCCGATTAACTAATATTGTTTACACTCTTTGTTTGGTGTGTTGTATGCTAAGAGAATTTGACAAAGCAGCTACGGGGAAGTCTCAGGCATGATGACCGTCCTGGCTTTTGGTAGGCAGAGGCGTGGCTCTTATTTCAGTTCCAGCTGGCTTTCGAGCCTGACAATTTCATCGCGATACTGCGCAGCCTGAATGAAGTCGAGGTTCTTGGCAGCCTGTTCCATGAGGGCCTTGGTGTTGTCGATGCTCTTCTGCAGCTCGTCGCGAGTCATGCGGCGCACGATGGGGTCAGCAGCAAAGCTGCCGGTATCTATGCCCTTCGCAGCGCTTTCGGCAGCTACCTGCGGTGTCTCGTAAGCCTCGCCCGATGCGGTGGGCAACATGCCCTTGATGTCCTTGACAATTTGCTGGGGCGTGATGTGGTGTTCCTCGTTGTATTTCAGCTGTATGGTACGGCGGCGTGCAGTCTCGTCGATGGTGCGTTGCATGCTGTCGGTGATGGTGTCAGCATACATGACGACCTTTCCGTTGACATTGCGCGCAGCGCGTCCGGCCGTCTGCGTCAGACTGCGGTGGCTTCGGAGGAAGCCCTCCTTGTCGGCATCGAGGATGGCCACCAGCGATACCTCGGGCAGGTCGAGGCCCTCACGCAGGAGGTTGACACCCACCAAGACATCGAACACGCCTGCCCGGAGGTCGTTCATAATCTTCACCCGGTCGAGCGTGGCCACGTCGCTATGGATATAGTTGGCCTTCACACCATGGTCGAGGAGATATTCGGTAAGTTCCTCAGCCATACGCTTGGTGAGCGTAGTGACAAGCACACGCTCGCCGCGGTGGCTTCGTGTGAGAATCTCGTCAAGCAGGTCGTCAATCTGATTCTCCGACGGGCGCACCTCAATTTCCGGGTCCAAAAGTCCCGTCGGTCGGATGAGCTGTTCGACAACAACGCCCTCGGCTTCCTGCAACTCATAGTCAGCAGGTGTGGCCGACACATAAATCACCTGGTGTATCATGTCGTGGAACTCCTCGAAACGCAACGGACGGTTGTCGAAAGCGGCTGGCAGCCTGAAGCCATACTCTACCAGGTTCTGCTTGCGGGCACGATCACCGCCATACATGGCGTTGATCTGCGGCACACTGACATGGCTCTCATCAATGACCATCAGGTAGTCCTTGGGGAAGAAGTCGAGCAGGCAGTAAGGGCGCTCGCCCGGCTCTCGCCCGTCGAAGTAGCGCGAATAGTTCTCGATGCCCGAGCAGTGGCCCAGTTCCTTGATCATCTCCATGTCGTATTCCACACGCTCCTTGATGCGCTGGGCCTTGATGTTGTCGCCCAAATCCGTGAAATATTGTTCTTGGACCACGAGGTCGTCCTGTATCTTTCGGATAGCCGACTCGGTCTGTTCCTTGCTTGTAACAAATAGGTTGGCAGGATATATATGGTATTCCTCAAATCGCTGCAGGGTGTGGAGCGTCACCGCGTCGCACTCCTCGACGGCATCGATCTCGTCATCCCACCAGCTGACGCGCAGCACGTTGTCACTGTAGGCCATGGCGACAAGCACCGTATCGCCTTTGACAGCGAAGTTACCGCGTTGAAGGTCAACATCGTTTCTTACATAGAGCGAGCTGACCAGCCTGCGCAAGAACTCATTACGGTCTATTTTCTGGCCTGTCCGTATGGTGATGATGTTCTCCTGCATGGCCACGGGCGCACCCATACCGTAGATGCAAGAGACCGATGACACCACGATGACATCCTTTCGCCCGGAGAGCAGGTCACTCACGGCCGCCAGGCGCAACTTGTCAATCTCTTCGTTGATGGCCAAATCTTTCTCTATGTAGGTGTCTGTAGACGGCAGATAGGCCTCGGGCTGGTAATAGTCGTAATAAGAAACATAGTAGTCGACTGCGTTGTCGGGGAAGAAGCCTTTCATCTCTTCATAGAGTTGGGCGGCCAGTGTCTTGTTGTGGCTGAGGAGCAAGGTGGGTTTGTTCACATCGGCAATCACGTTGGCCACTGTGAACGTCTTGCCCGAACCGGTAACGCCCAACAGCACCTGGGCGGGTTCTCCCTGGCGGATGCCTTCCGTGAGTTGGCGGATGGCTTGAGGCTGGTCGCCAGTAGGCTTGAATTTTGATGTCAGTTTGAAATCCATGGATATGCAAAGTTACAAAAAAGCGCAGACCCACGTTGTCATATCCAATGATAATTTCAAAGAAAAGCAGAAACAAGCTATACGCCGTTCAACCTTAGTCCGAGTGCATCGTGACGATGAGCGCAGAGGGCATAGCTGCAAAACGCTTTTGCGCCCTGGTTTCCCAATATACGGAAGCCAAGGCGCAAAAGACAAGAGTCGGATGAAGATGGTCCAGGGTCAATCGATACTCATCTCGTTGAGCAACCGTTCGAAGCCGTTGACCAGTCGGGCTGAGGTGTTGTGGTAGTTGAGTTCGCCTGACTGGAATGCTGCGAGGGCGTTATCAAGCCGCCTGACGCTTTCCTGGTCGTTTTTGACTTGTCGCTCGGCACGAAGCAAAAGATATTTCTCCACCTGCTGGACCCCTTCTATGAAACGTTCCCAGCGCACGGAGCTTCGCGGACCGGGATAGACAAGATAGGTGTCGCCGGCAGGGAAGAGCTTAAAGCGGCTGTCTACGAGTGGCCGGTCGGTCCAGTTCATCCATGACCAGTGAAGATATCCGTCAAATCCGTTGGCCCGACAATAGAGCGGCAGATAAGCGGCATCGGCCGGATCATTGTAAGTCTCGAGATTGGGCGTGAGCTCAGTGCAGCAGGTGTAAGTCGTGCTGACCATACCCTTGCTACTTCGCGTGGCTCGCTGGGTGTCGCTGAAGTGCGTCGGAAAGGCCAGACTATAGTCGGCCAACTTGTCCGCCAGTTCCTCATGGAGGTTGCCGGCGAGGGCCATGCGGAAGTCGGGTACTGCCTCATGCAGCAATGCATAGGCGCGCTGCATGTCGGCCAAGCCGCGCTCATCCATGGCGATATGTGTCTTGTCAAACCATCCTTTCTTCTTCAGATGCTGGGCAAAGTTCTTCAGGAACGGCACCCATAGGGCGCGATAAGCAGAGTCGGCGGTCGAAGCGTGCAGGCTTACCTCACGTCTGAGCGCTTCATCGTAGTAGTTGAACGTCATGTCCCACGGAATCATCGAATAGCAGTTGATCTGGCTGTTGATGCCACAACTGTCACAAAGCTCCACATAATGGTCGAAGACAGAGTAGTCGTAGCGCCATTTGCCATTCTTTTTGCGCGTCGTCCGCACCATCGCGTCAAACTTATCGTTGCTTTGTTCGCCCCAAGGCTCATAAAACAAGACCGTGGTGACCACCTTCTGTCCACTGCGCGCCAAGAGCCGGAGGTAAGGCTTCAGCAAGTCGAAGTGGTGCTGGCTCCAGCGACGCACGCCCTCATAACGGGCCACACTGTAAGGTTGTTGCCAGAAGTCAACGTGGAACTGATAGTCAGCTGGGCACGGAAGGGTACGGTCCACAACGTTCAGCGTCATGCGCAGACGCCCCTGTTCCTGTTTCGTCTGTGCATCGGACACCGTCAGCCATAGCGTCTGCTTGCCCGCCTTGGCATCACGCGGTACCGTGACCGACACCCACACCGGGCGCGTGGTCATGGGCGCCAGGGCCATGGTGGTGTCAGCATCAATAATGTCGGGCACGAGATAGGATGGCGTGTTCATCGCGTTGGTACCACAGCCGCGCTTCTCGTCGCACAAAACATAACGCACAAAACGTGCCGTAGCCATACTGTCGGCACACGGCCCGCCGTCTTCGCCCGCCGTCATCTCTAACCGAAGGGGACGAGTGCCCTGCGGAGAGACAAGGAGTGCCAAGGCCGACACCGTCTCGCCACGCCATGCAGTGAGTGACTGTTCGGCAGTAGTGTTGATGCGGGGCACGGCCGACTGAGCATAATGCACATCGCGCGAACCCCAACTCAACACAAAGGGCTTGTCGGCGGGGAGGGCCGACCAGGACGCAGGATCGGCCGGCTCTCCCACAGCAGCGACCTGCGCCGTCACGGGGACGGACAGCAGTGTCAGGGCCGCAAGCAATAGTTTTCTTATCATTTCCAGAGATTATTTGCGAATTACCTTCCTGTTTTTCTGTACCAGAACGCCGTGTCCGGAGACCGTGCGCTGGCCAGCCAAGTTGTAGACGGGCATCTGTTTGCTGCCCTGCAAGCTGGTTGCATCGATGCCATCGGCCACACCCTGCAAAGGCATCGACACAGCACCGCTTTCGACAACGGGCAACTGGCTGAACGACGCGATGTAGGCACTGTAATTGGTCAGTTCCACATCAGCTAGGTTCTCCACCTTGCGCCATTCGTCGTGAACCAGAACGTATGAACCTTCATGCACATTTCCACTCTGGAAGACACCTGTCAGCACGCCGCCCTCAACGGGACGCGACACCGTAGCGTCATCGCCCAGGAATGTGAGGCGTGAGCCCTTGTAGCGGCATACATAAGGCTTGCCTGCCTCCAGGGTGCTCACCTCAGTGAGCCAAAGCGCTGTCCCGTCGGCCGAACGGCCTGCGACGGTGAAGACTTTGACGCTGTCGGAAGGCGTTGCTGCAAACGGTAGGCAGACCGTAGTCCACTCCTCTGCGGCATCTACCGCACGTTGATAAGCAGGCGTATACCACAGGTGGAAGCGCGAGGCGAGCCACCATCCGGCACGGTTGTCACTGTCGTAGGCACCCTCAATGACACCCTGTTTGGACGACTGGAAGCCTATCGTGGCCTTGCCATCGTCGCCCACATAGAGCGGTAGTGTAGAAAGCGTCTGCCAACGGTCGTCGTCGCTGATACCGGGAATCTGCATGCGGTCGTAGGTCAGCGTGGGCGAAGCGGTGCTATCGCTTTGAGTGCTTATCCAGCTATGCTGGTCAGAGAGACAGTAGTGTTGCGTAGTGGCATCAGCCGTGAGGCGGTAGTAGCCCATAGGCAGTCCTGTCAGTTCCTGCGTCAGGGCGAGCGTACGGCCAGCAGCGGTAGCTGTGGAGACATTCCACCAGGCGTTCCAGCATTTGCGTCCGCCGAAGGTGTTGAGCCTCTGGTCTCCCCCCTTGTAGGTTCCTGCTGCTTCATTCCATCCCGTTGACGCACTGAGGTCAGCATTGGCGATGAGCGCAGTTCTGTCGCGAGCCGGCAAAGCTGCTTCGACTGCCTGTTGCAGGCGGTAGCGCAATTCGGCAATCGACTGCAGCGAGCTTGGCGTTTCTGCTTCGGCCACAGCCTCAATGAGCGCGGGAGCACCAGGCAATGCGAAACCAGCGATGGTTCGGGCCACCGTGGCGAGTGAGTCGAGTGATGAAGCATCGGCCACTGCCTGACGTGCCTGGCTGAGCAGCGAGGCCAGCGAATTGTAGGCATCAGCGTCAGTCCCCGTTATAGTTCCGCTGGCCTCGGCCAGCAAAGTGTTGACCACGGGTTGTGACTGGTTCCACGACATGAAGTCGGCCATGTCCTTGCGGATGCGGGCTACCCCATCGGTATAGGCCTCGGCTGGCGTGTCAAATAGTGGTGCCACAATGAACTTGTCAAACTGTGCCGACTTGCCCAGCCATCTGTAACTGAAGATCAACTGTGTATTGTCGCCACTCTCGAACGTAGTGTTTGCCTTGCTCCACACTGTGGCAACCGGCAACGAGAGCACATCCGTGGTGGCCGTGATACCATCTGTTGAGAGCGATGCGGTCTGGTAGCCGCCGCCGTTGTTCTTGTGGAACACACATATATAGTAAGGTGTAGAGGCGTTGAGGGTCACCGCACGCTTCAAGCTGGCAGCAGAAGCGGCACCCTCGTTTTTGAACGCCTGCAAATAAGCACCACCATCGACACCACCCACAGGATAAACCTCAAAGGCTGGCCATGTCAGAGCCTTTCCGTCGCCGCCTGTCCAGCCGCTAAGTCCTTCGTCGAAGTCGCTGTTTGCCATGATGTTACCACCGAGATAGAGCGTGCGACCATCGACCGTCACGGCAGAGCCCACGCCGTCAACAGGTCCGACCGATGCGGTGGCCGAGTAGTGGCTACGTCCCAGATAGTCAACCGTGCGGATGCGATAGGTGGCATTGCCCGTCTCCTGCAGCGTGAGACTGAAGAGCGGGTTCTCCTCCTGCGGCACACAGTGACCGGCCATCTGCCAGTGGCCCTCGCTGTCGAGCCGCTCGACGATGACACTGTCGGAGAACTCCTCGTTGGGGTCACGCCATGCCAACTGCAGCATGCCTTCCTGGAGAGTAGCCTCAGTGATGACGGGGTCCTTCATGGGCAAAGCCTTGGGTGTATAGCCATAATTGGCATTATAGGCCAGATTCGACTGCTTGGCTGCATAATACTCGCCCATCGGAGTCAAGTAGTTTTTGGACTTGAGCGATGCATCGCCACTGTTGTAGACCTTGCGGCAGCTCTGCACCTCATTGTAGACGGCGTAGCGTTCGACCCATCCCGTCTGTTCCAGTCCGTCGATGACAGGAGCGAAGTGCTGCTTCTCAATGGCATAGTTAGCAGCATTGCCGTTGGTGTTGCTGCCCGGCCATCCTGTCCAGTTGGCACCGTAGTTCATTTCGGTAATCCAGATAGGACGCCCGGTGCGCTCGTGTATCTCCTTGAGTGTAGTCTGCCATGCAGACCAGTCTTGGTAATAGTAAGCGTGAACGGCAATGAAGTCGCATCGCCATCCTCGCGCATCGATGGAGTCAATGAAGGGATAGAGCCATCCGGTGAGGTTGCTGGCCATAGCGGGCGAGCCCAGTCGCTTGCCCGTAGCCATCATGTCCTGCCAGTGGGCAAGCACCTCCGACACGGAGCTTACGGTCTCACGCTCATCGGCCGTGTTGTCGGGTTCGTTGTTGCCAAGAATGTTGGGCGAGGGCCCGTTGTTGCCCACGTTCTCAATGCTGGGCCATCCCTCGTGATGATGCTGCGTGACATACTCGCGGTCGTCCCACTCGTGCCAGCCGGCATCCCAGTTGTAGCACCAGGTAGTGTTGAGCAGACTGTTGATAGTGGCATTGCTGCCTGCATAGCCTTTCTTGGTCACGTCGTTCCATTTCGACAGGCGGATTGATGAGATATGGCGGTCGAGGATCTTCGAGGTCGTTGGCAGGTTGACGCGTCGGTTGGCCTTGTCTGCGATGAATACGCGACTATAGCCCTTACCGTCGGTGCCGGTGGCCAGTGTCACCATGTATCCGCGTTTGAGCTTGAAGCTGCGTGTCTTGTTGTTGAAGACGTTGTTCTTCAGCGAGCGGCGGTCACCCACGGTGAAGTCGCTCTTCTGCGATCCTGTTAGATTATCACCATCGTAAATGGTGAGGGGTTGTACGAAACTGCCGTAGGGCACAATCATCGCACCGTTGGCATAGATGCGAATGGAGCAGTTGCTGCCTTCCACGGCCTCCTTGCCGTTGATCTTGACAAAAGGCAACCAGGCATCGGCCTCGCTGGGCTTGATGCCCGAGAGGATGATGGTGGCATCCTCATGGGCTATGTCGACACTGCCCGACGTTGCAAAAGGCGCAGATGATGAAGTGATGAAGTAGTCGACGGGGTCCGTGAGGACTACGGAGGAGGATACCTGACTGACCGTCTTGGTAGTATTGACATCGAAATTGCCCTGTGAAGCACCCTCGCGCATCAGGTTGATGCCGCAGATGCTCATCCACTGCTTGGCCTCATGCGCCTCGCCGCTGACGGCCACGCTGACGGCAGTCTCCTGCTGGAGTTCAAAGGGCAGGTATCGCCACTGCCAGCCATATCCCTTGCCTTGGTTGGCGAAGCCGGCAGCATCTATAGGAAGAACGCTGGCTTGTCCATCGAGGTTGATACCCAGTCCGTTGTCGCCCGAAGGGAAGTCGGAGGCTGAGACGAGTGTGTCTGCGCCTGCCGTAACAGCCAACGTCATCGATATGTCGCCTGCGCTGTGGCGGCCGGCGGCACGGAGCACATAGCGGCCGGCAGGCAACGAGATGGTCTGTCGCATCGACATCGTCCATGCACTGTTGCTCCATCCGTCTTTCTGCTCATAATAAGAAGATGTGGAAGAGCCGTCCCAATGCTGTCCCTGGTTGGTGGTGACATTGCTGTTGGTCCACGCCCCAAGCTCCATCTCGGCAGCATAGTGACTGTTCACCTGTTCCTGCTCGGCACGGGCAAGGGCCTGTGCGGCCTGCCGCAGACTGGCTGCAGCAGTTTGGTAGCCTTCAAGTGTGGCCTCTGGTTGCTGTTCAATCGTGTTCTGCAAAGCCGTCTTCTCTGCGGCTGTGAGCTCGCCCAACGCTGCAGCGCGGTCCAGAACTGCCTGGGCCAGTGCCAGCGCTTGTACGTATTCGGCACGTGCCTGCGACACGTCTTTGCCGAGATAGGTTAGCCGGAAGTTGTCGGCCTTATAAAAAACGGTGGAACGCAGGCCTATGGTGACAGGGTCATCGGTGGCCTTGTCAAAGTCGAGAGTCTCTGTCTGCACCGCGTTGCCGTCGGCTACGGTCACCTGTCGCTCACTGTCGCCTGCAAAGAGGGAGAACTGAGCACCCGTTGTGCCTGTGACGGTAGCTTGCAGACGATAGCGGCCGGCTGGCAGACCATTGACTTGCTGCGACAGCGTCTTGTCGGTAGTCGATGAGTTGTCCCAAGCGTTGAAGACGCGCAGACCGTCGAGCTGGTTGCCGTAGACCTGCGCATAAGTGCCGCCATCGGCCTTGACCTCGCTGCCCGTGCGTGCCACGGTCCACCCATTGTAGCTGTAGGCCGTCCACGACGTGCCGCCGGCGCCTGCCTCAAAGCTGGGATTGGCCAGTGTGCCCGTCACGTCGAGGGGAAACGGTGTCTGGCCATCGGCTGCGTCATCGTCGACGCGGTAGACGTGCACGTTGTCGAGACAGATGTCCGACCGTCCGTTGTTGACCAATGCAGCCTTGATTGTGAGGGTAGTCTCGCCGCTCTCCTTCACAGTGAAGAAGGTGCCGAGGCGAGTCCAGGGTACGTTGACGAGATAGGTGTCTGACCCCGGGTTGCTGCTGCCGTTGGTAAACGAGTGGGCTCGACGGGCTTCTGTCGACTGACCGAGCGACTGGCCGTCGGCATCGGTCACGGCAATACTCATCGTCGTGCCGTTGGTGGTGTGCTTGTTGTTGTTCGAATAGTCAGCAGCTTTATAGTCAACCTCCACATAGTATTTGCCTGGCGAAAGGGGACGCATGGTTGTGGAGACGGTGGTCGAGAGATTGCCCCATCCCTTACGGTACCATAGAAAAAATGAACCGTCTGACGGGCTGACGCCGCCCTTGCTGTTGGTGAAGCCGATGGCTGTCGTGCTGGCGTCGGCCACAGCCATATTGGAAGTGCCAGCGGGTAGTGTCCAGCCGTAGACTTCGCTGATGTCGGTAGCTGTGGCGGCTGACAGAGGCGTCGCAGCATCACTCATCTCGAACGACGGGTTGACGAGGGCTTCTGTCGTGATGTCTCGGTAGCCCTGGGCCAAGTTTACGGTCCAACTGCCACCGACAAGTAAGGTCAAGACGAACATTCGCCGACCATGCCTTGATATGATTTTCATGTGATGGTTTTAGGTTTTTATTATAACGTGATTGTTTAACTATCTTGCAAAGATAATAAAAAAGCAAGACGTATGCAAATTCAACCTTATAAAAAAGACCTGTGTTTCGGCTTTGCGATCCCCTGGCATTTTTTGTACACTACGCCTATCGCCACATGCGCGAGACTGCAGGGTGAGACTGTTGTGCCATGCGGATTAGACAAACGGCACGCAGAGGCATGCCAGTTGTTCCAGAGCCTGACGGTCGACTGCGTCGAAGGCGTTCAGGCTCTCGCTGTCCACATCGATGACCGCAGCCACCTGCCCGTTCTTGAAGATGGGCACCACAATCTCTGACCGCGACCTCGAAGAACATGCTATATGGCCTGCAAACTGCTCAACGTCGGGCACAAGGATGGTCTGCGCCTGCTCCCAGGCAGTGCCGCACACGCCTCGCCCCTTGCCGATGGTGTAGCAGGCAACGGGACCTTGGAACGGACCCAACTGCAGCTCGCCGTCTCTGACAAGATAGAAGCCCACCCAGAAATAATGGGGCAGGTTATCCTTGAGCAAGGCACAGAGATTGGCCAGAGCACCAACGGGGTTGTCGATGCCTGCCACCAGACTCTCGGCCTGTGGCAGCAGGGTAGCGTATATGTTCTTTTTGTCGGTCATCATGAAGTTCGGTTTGCGGTCGATGAGGCCTGCAAGGGCCTGTTTTCTGCAAAGGTACAACTATAACCTCATAATCCGAAAGGATTGACCAAAAATAAGAAGGACAATCCATCACTTATTCCGACGGCATGAAAAAAGCCACCCTCCCGCATGGGGAAGATGGCTATTCTTAGGGTTGTTGCGCAATCTCTGGGCAGGGATTGGCAAAAAGGATGGGTTTACTTCACGACAATCTTCTTGCCGCCCTGGATGTAGATGCCCTTAGGCAGGCCTACCAAGGTGCTGGCGTTTTTGCGGACCAACTGGCCATTGACCGTGTAGACGTTGGCAGAGGTCTTGGCGTCGGCCTTTACACCATTGACACCAGCGACAACTTCGTCCATTGCCTCCTTTGACTCGCAGACCTGTATGGTCTTCTCGCTTCGTACAATCTCATTGTCTGCATTTACATAGTATAGATAATAGGTTCCCACGGCAGTCGGAGTCCAGATTACGGTCACCACGGTGCTGTCGCCGGGTGCCAAATCGCCTGAGTAAGCATAGTTGGGAATGAGGTCGCTGACCAGGTTCTCGTCCTCGGCGTTCTGATAGCCGAGCAGTACTGAGAACGACTTGATGGTGCCGCTGGTTCCAGTGTGGACGAAGGTCACGTCAATGGCCTTTTCCTGTCCTACATAGGCAAACCAGACGCTGTCGGCTGGTGCCACGGTGACGGCTGTGTCGAGGTCGGCCTCAATGGCGGGCGTGAACTGCACGAGACGGAAGTCGGAGAACGACATCCAGTTGTGCACGGTGCTTGTTGCTCCCTCCACGCCGAGCGTGACGGTTGTGTCGGCAGGCACCTCGAAGACAACGTAGCTGCGGTCCCAGCCACGGTTGAACAGTGCGCCCGAAGCGCCGGTATGCGGCATCTCCACGCTTCCCAGCTCAGTGTCGCCCGTCTTGGCGAAGAGCTTGAAGCCAGTCAGGTCGGCGCTGGCACGCGAGATAACCGAGAGGATGTACTTGCCCTCTGTGAGCTTCAGTTCCTGTGTCAACGATGTGGTCCAGGCACTGTTGCTCCAGTTGTCGCTGTCGAAGTAGCGGTGCGCTGTGTTGCCGTCTGCGTCGGTCCAAGGCTCGTTCGACTTGATGTTGATCTTTCCGCCAGTGATTGTCCATACGCTGGCGTCGATGTCATCGGCAGCCGCCGGGTTGACAATCGAGTCAGTCATGTTGATGGCGGTGGTGTCGATCTCGGCCATGACGTTGCTCTCCGACACGATGCGCTCCTGCTGCTGCAGGGCGGCGGCAAGCGAGTCGGCAACGGTTGCAGTCGCGGGCATCTGGGCGAGTGTGGCGTTCAGGTCAGCCACTTTCTGCTCGGCGGCATACGGATAGTCCTTCACGGCAGCCTTGGCGTCGGCCAGTGCCTTGTAGGACGGACGGGCGCTGTTCAGCGTAGCGGTAGCCTGCGTCAGAGCCTCGGTGGCCTCGACGTAAGCGGCCTGGGTCTGCTCAGCGATGGAATCATACTGCTCCACGATGGCATTGAGGGCAGCATACTCTTCGCCTGTTACGACAGTGTCCTTCTGGGCCTCTCTGGCGGCTGCGAGGGCAGCTTCGTAAGCCTCCTTGAAGGTCGTGAGGTCCACCTGGTTGCTGGTGCAGTAGACGCGGAAGTTGTCGAAGATGGTCCAGTTGGCATCCGTGCCGTCGGTCACCTGCTTGATGCCGATCTTCAGCGAACCTGTGGTGACTGACACATCGGCAAGCGTGTCGTTGTAGAGACCGGCAGTGAAATACTTGGAGGCATCCGACATCGTCTGCGGCACGTAGCCCAGGTCAGTCGATGTGCCTACCGTACCGTTTTGGTCTGCGGCAGCAAAGATTGACAGTATGGGTTTCTCCACATTGCCGGCATAAACCGTGGCATTGAGTTTCTCTGTGCCGGCGGCGCGGGCGGCAGCAGCGGCAGCGGCCCCGCCGTCACGATAGAAACCTTGGTAGACCACAGTGTACATACCGTTGGGTACCTCAGCTGTCTGATTGACGTCGAAGACGATGTTGTACTTTTCAGCACAGAAGTTGCTGACATCTCCACCAAAGGTAGGCGTGCCCTGCCAAGCATTGTTGCGCTGGTCGTTGCGTCCGAAGTTCATGCCCTGGAAGAGCAGTGTCACGTCGACAGGGTTCTCCTTGGAGGCTGTGGCCATGGCCGACCTGATGGCGTTGAGGCGCTGGTCCTTAGACACGGCGACCCACTTGGCATCGTCGGTGGTGCCGTCGTCGGTGGTGCCGACTACTGTTCCGTTGCCCGAGAAGGCCAGGAACTTACCATCTGCCGTGGTCAGCGTGAGCACCTTCTTTGAGCTATCGGCCATCGACACCTCGCTGACAGTCCAGCCATAAGCCTTGGCGTCCACAAAGGCATTGCTTCCGAGGAAGTGGTCGGTGGCGTTGTTGGCTACCCGTGAGTCGAGCGTGTAGGTGCCATCCTCAAGGAGCGCCACGGTGAAGTCGAGACCATAGTCGTCGAGCGAGGCCTGTGTGCCCCAGCTGTTGCCGGCACTGAGCCACTTCTTTGTGCCTATATTATAAAGGTAATAGTCGCCGGCCTCGAGTGCCGGGGCAGGCTTCTCCTCGATGGCGTCGGCCGACACGGGCATGAGTTGCAGCTTGCTCTTGTAGCTGCCCACGATGGCAGTGACCGACTTGGCGGTCTCGGGCCACACATAATCGGCGTCGAGCACCTTGAACTGGTCGTAGACCTGAATGGTGTCTTCGCCCTGCACGGCGTAGTGGGCTCCGGCGCTGTCAGTGACCAGCTGGGCCTCGCCGAGCTTCACAAGCTGTGACAACACGTCGGTGGTGACATCAGCCACCGTGACGTCCTTCGGTGTGGCGGTTCCCTCAGCGACGGTCACCTTGTCGAGATTGGTGCTGTCGTTGGCCACAAACTCGGGCGTGCCGTTGTAGGGCGAGGCCTTGCCGATGATGGTGCCGTTGAGCACCTGTCCCTCCTCGAGGTTGAGGCCGGTGGCATAGAAGATCACTGCGGCCGTGTTGTCCTGCACATAGATGTTTCCCTTATACACCTTGGTCACATAGGCGTCGGTCAAGGTGAGGCGCACGGCGCTGTCCTTCGGCAAGGTGTTGAAGGTGGCGATGTCGGCCACATTGTCAAAGGTGATGACCTTCTCCACCGGTGTCACGGTATCGTCATTGGCATTGTCGTAGGTCACGGTAACGCTGTTAATCTGGCATTGTGCACCTATTGACATGGTAACGGTAGAGGCATTACCAGTCCATTCTCCAGCCTTCGTCGTTTCGGAAGTGGGTTCATAGGTTACGCTTCCCCATTTCCCCTTTACGAAAGTAATCTTGGTGATTGCGCGGCCGGCAGGAGCCTCAAACTTTACGCTACCACCGTAAATGCGGAGTTGGGGCTTGTCACTAACACCCCAAAAGCGGTTGGCAGTACCACTGTTGCTGGGGCTGACGGTCATTGTGCCTTCGCCAATTTGGAAGACGGTTGCTTCTTTAATGTCGCCATCCGTGGAGTTGTTTGAGGATACGGCATACGCCGAGTCGGCAAAGTTGATAGTCGACTCCACGGTTGTTGTTGCCTCATCGGCCACAGCGTTGATAGAGGGCAGACCTGCCACGGCCACCAGGCTGACAGGCAGTGCCAAGACCATTGCGCCGACGAGATAAGAGTAGATTTTCTTCATGTGTGATTGTTGATTGCGGCACGTCTCCCGGCCCGTTGGCGTACCTTCTTTGGATGGATTTGTTTGCTTGCACCTGCCCAGCGGGTCGATTGTTCCTTCCCGTCTTAGGGGTAAGGTCTGGGCGGCATACAGTAGATGTAAAGGTTTAAAGAAAAGGATGTGCGTTGTTGATGATTTATAGTTTTTATGTTGGATATAGGTTTGTCTCGATGCAAAGATAAAGTAAATCAGTCAGATTACGGCCTTTCTCGGACGAAAAATTACACAATCGCACACAATTATCGGTTGTGCAACGGCACTATCTTCTTGCCGTATCAAATATTTTACAGGGCAGATGGGTATTTTCTTGTCAGAAATGAGGCTATTTGCCCCATTCTTTGTATATTTGCATTTGGATACCGACTCGTTCCCCAAGCGGCGTACACGCCCCATCGCCCGACGGCGGGCGTATGTAGCAGCGCCTCGCCACCACGCACAAGCGATGGTGGACGCAGGCAACGGACCAGAATACAACAACCGAACAAACCACGACAGATGAAGCGATGGCTTAGGATTTTGTTGCTGGCACTGGGCATGGTAATCACCGCCCAGTCGCAGGCCTTGGCAGGCAGCCGGACTTGTTCCGACGGCCCAGATGGCCGTGACGACCGGCAACAGGCCGAATGGACCATCGGCAAGGAGCGCAGCCAAGCTGTGCTCTCCAAGGTCAATGAGCTGGTGCGCCTTTGCAGCCAGCGCCCTGAACGTTTGCTCTCCTCGCCCGTCTATGTGCCCGTACACCACAATGTGTCACGGCCCCAATATCTTTTTACACACCAAAAGGCACAATTTTGCCACTACCGCGGCCTCTTCGCGGGGCTGACGCGTCCATTGCTGGACATGCCTCAGAGCGATTATTATGTGTATCGCCTGCGGCATTTGCTTTGTTGACCAAGTGACGTTGACTAATCCACAACACCCCTTTTCGATGGCGATGAGCACATAGTGGCCGACCGTGCCAGATAGCCTCATCGCCAACACAACCATCCATTCAACAACAAAGCAACAACAAAAAAGACATTATTTATGGCAAATATCAATAGTATGACAATGTCGGCAGACCTTGTCAAAGACCAGCGTGTGAACAAGCAGAAATCGTTTTTCGGACTCTCCACAACATGGACCTACGCACCCACGGGCAGCAAGCTGAAGCCTTTCAAGTTCGAGTACAGCCCCGAGGGCGGCAAGGCTGTGGAGCAGGCGATAAACGCCTCTGACGACAAGCGTGTCGACCTGCTGGCCAAGCTGCATGTCGACCACGTGTCGATGGGCAACTATATGCTTGAGGCCGTGCGCTCTGACGACGGCCAGTTTGTAGCCATGCGTCTCTATCAGTATCAGAGCCTGCGCTTCCAGCCCGTGTCACCGCTATGCCTCCTGGAGGGAGATGATGCCGCCAAGCTGGCCCCACGCTTCTGAACCGAAGAACCGCAAACGCCTGCCACCCATCAGATGCGGCAGCGTTTGCGGCTCTTTTTTTTTGTCCGTTTCCCTCTCCTTCCGTTGGTCCCTTGCGGCATCTCCGTCTCATTATGTTTTGTTGCAGTCTCATTCCGTGTGCAAGGAATGCAAACTTGTATAACGAGCGTTAAAAAGCACTTGTTTTTCTATCGCGTTAAGTACAAATTATCTATCTTTGCTACCAGAAAAGCATTACAAGAAAACGTATTACAGCATACCAATCTAAACATACAAAAACATAATTACCATGACAAGCAAGAACATTCCTGAAGTGAAGCTCGGCATCATTGCCGTGAGCCGCGACTGTTTCCCCATCGCACTGTCAACCCAGCGCCGTGAGAATATCGTGAAGAGTTACAAGGGCGACCTTTACAACTGCAAGACAACTGTAGAGAACGACCACGACATGGAGAAGGCCCTGACGGAGGTCAAGGACGCCGGCTGCAACGCCCTGGTGGTATTCCTTGGCAACTTTGGCCCCGAGACTCCCGAGACACTGATTGCCGAAAAGTTTGACGGCCCGTGCATGTTTGTGGCAGCCGCTGAAGGCGACGGCGACATGATCAACGGCCGTGGCGATGCCTATTGCGGCATGCTCAACTGCTCCTATAACCTCGGCATGCGCCACCTGAAGGGCTATATACCCTCTTATCCCGTGGGCACGGCCGACGACATTGCCAAGATGATGGCCGACTTCGTGCCCGTGGCCCGCGTGGTGCTGGGACTGAAGGGACTGAAGATTATCACATTCGGTCCGCGTCCACAAGACTTCTTTGCCTGCAATGCGCCCATCAAGGGTCTCTATGAGCTGGGTGTGGAGGTCGAGGAGAACTCCGAGCTCGACCTGCTGGTGAGCTACCGCGCCCACGAGGGTGACGCCCGCATCGCCGGGGTCTGCGAGGACATGCGCAAGGAGATGGGCGAAGGCCGCTACTACGAACAGCTGCTGCCTCGCATGGCACAGTTTGAACTTACACTGCTCGACTGGGCCGAGGCTCACAAGGGTTCTCGCCAATATGTGGCGTTTGCGGACAAGTGCTGGCCGGCGTTCCCGAAGGAATTCGGCTTCGAGCCCTGCTATGTCAACAGCCGTCTGGCCAGCCAGGGCATCCCAGTGGCTTGTGAGGTAGATATCTATGGTGCCCTGTCGGAGTATGTGGGCATGTGCGCCAGCGGTGACACGGTGACCCTGCTCGACATCAACAACTCCACCCCGAAATACATCTACGACGAGGACATCGTTCCGAAGTACGGCCAGAAATACACGCTTACCGACACGTTCATGGGCTTCCACTGCGGCAACACACCCTCATGCAAGATGTGCGCCAACCGCGCCATCAAGTTCCAGCTCATCCAGAACCGCCTGCTGGAGAACGGCGGCACGCCTGACTTCACACGCGGCACTCTCGAGGGCGACATCGCCGCATCGCCCATCACCTTCTTCCGACTGCAGTGTGACAGCGAGGGCCAGCTCCGCAGCTACATCGCACAAGGCGAGGTGCTCGACGTACCCACACGTTCCTTTGGCGGCATCGGCATCTTCGCCATCCCGGAGATGGGCCGTTTCTACCGTCATGTGCTGGTTGAGAAACACTATCCCCATCACGGTGCCGTGGCCTTCTCGCACGTGGGTCGCGTGTTGTTTGATGCCTTCCGCTATCTCGGTGTCAAGGACATCGCCTACAATCAGCCGAAGAGCCTGCCCTACGCCACGGAGAATCCTTTTGAATAATATTGGAGTAGGCTAAAATACTCATGCAATGTTGCAATACATTGAATGTCTCTTCGTTAATAAAGGATTATTGATATGCAGAGCTTACTTATGACCCTTGCATGATTCGCTGTTCGCTGCCCCGGTAAGGGGCGCAGATTACAGGATAGGGGCTCGCCCCTATCTCTATCGGTGTTATAAAACGCAGCCCCTGTAAGGGGCGCATAGTTCATTGTAAGAGATTGAAATATGTGCCCCTTACAGGGGCCGTTTTGTTGATAACCCCATCAAAACGTAGGGGTATCACCCCTACGCTATAATCTGCCGTCCCTACGGGACTAGCCAGTTGCGAAAGTATTTACTGGACACCAATAATTTCGAACACCCTACCTGTAAATCCGTATCCCATCAGTTCCCCCATCGGCAACGGTGGTAGCAAACCAATAACTTCGTCCCCTGCATGTTGCCGTGCAACGTGCAGGGGACGTGTCGTATGATGGTCCATACAGAGACCGAAACCGTTCAGCGCCTCACCAGTTCCACCACCGCAAGCACCTCTCCGTCGACCCGGAAACGCACGTCGAAATCGTCGTAGGGCATGCCGTAGACCTTGTCGGCATCGTGATGATAGTGGGGTCTGGGGTCGAGAGCCAGCACCTGGCGCAGCGTAGCGCACCGCTCCGGCCCCAACTCTTGCTCCACCTCGTCGGGTATGACCACCGCAAGGCGGTGCATGGGATGGCTGTCGACAAAGCCCGAGCGCACACCAGCATGGCTGTCGGCATAGGCCACATAGGGTTTGATGTCATAGATAGGCGTGCCGTCCATGAGGTCGGCCCCCTTCACATGAATGACGGGTCCGCGCGGTGTGGACCACTCCACATGGTCGAGCCTGACCGACGACAGGCCCAGCGGATTGGGCCGGAAGGGCGAGCGCGTGGCGAAGACACCCATGCGCACGTTGCCGCCCAGCACGGGAGGCCGCACCACGGGACTGGCGGCGGCATGACGGTTGGCCGAGAACGACCAGATGAGCCATAGATAATCAAACTCCTCCAGGCCGCGCAGGGCATCGGGGGTGCGCCACGCTGGTTCGAAGACAATGGTACCTTCGAGGTCGGGCGCAAGGCCGCTCTGCTTGGGCACGCCAAACTTTGAGGCGAAGGGAGAATGAAAATGGGCGATGGGGGTCAGTGTCATGTGGAGGCGCGGGACGGAAAGGATTAGATGCTGTCGGTGCTGACGTTGAAATAGAAGGATATAATCAGCATCAGCGCTATCTCTGACCAGAAGACGATGACCGGCACATACATCTGCGGCGCATCGGCCTGGTAGGGCTTGAAAGTCTCAGTCACATGGTGCAGGCCACGCTGGAAGACGTAGTAGACGATGGAGGCAGAGACAAAGCCGATCACCGTGCCTGCCAGGATGTCGCCGAAATAATGCACACCCAGATACATCCTCGACCAACAAGTGACAAACGCCCATATCATGAGGGTGAGGGAAAGGATGTGCCGGCGGAAAACGTACAACATGAAGAACGTCATTCCCCAGCAGTTGGCAGCATGGGATGAAGGGAAACCGTAGCGCCCGCCACGGTATCCGTCGACAATGTGGACCAGGGACGAGATGGGGTTGTCGAGATTGGCAGGGCGCAACCGCCCCACTGAGGCCCGCAGCAGCGAGCTGCTCACCTGGTCGTTGATGGTGATGAGCAGGGCGACAACCAGCAGGCAAACAACATTGACGCGCCACGAGAAATTGCGGAACATCACATAGAGCATACTCAGATAGAGCGGCAGCCATATCATGCGGCCACTGTACATCTCCATGAAATTGTCCCAGTAGTTGTTGTGCAGTCCGTTGATGGCCAGAAAGATGCTGGTATCCCAATCGATGAGGGTCTGTAGGAAGGAGGATAATAGGAGGTTTGTCATGCTTATCTCTTTTTAGTGGCACGGGAGGCTATGTCGTCAAACAACACCTGCAACAGGGCCTGTCCGCGCTGCAGGTTCTTGCCCTTCTGCAGTCCCTCGTCGACCACCGTTCGCCCCAGTTTGTTGTCGTAGACCAGTGTGTTGTCGCGGTCAATCATGCCGATGCCGTCATTCATGAGGAAGAAGGCATAGTGGGGTATCGACTTGTCGAAGATATTCTTGCTGAACGTCATATCGCGGGCTTCGATGCCGAGCTGGCCGAGCAGCGTGGCCGCCAGGTCCTGCTGCGAGGCCAGCGTGTCAACGACACAGGGCTTCTCGACGATGCCACCTGTCCAGATCATGGGTATGTGGAAACGCCATGGCTTGAAGTTGTCGGCATCCTTGGGCCATGCGCCGAGGTGGTCGGGAACGATGATGACCAGCGATTGGTTCCATCGCGGCGACTGGCGCAGCCACGACACAAAGTCGGCTACACAACTGTCGGCGTAGGCAAAGGCGTTGAGCGTCTTGTCGCGCAGGCGGTGGTAGGGTACGTCGAACGGCTCGTGGGAACTGGAGGTCTGTATGACGCGCAGATAGGGATGGCGGGCAGACGGGTTCTTGTAGCAGGCAGTCAGGTTATCCTTGACGCGGGCAAAGAGCAGATGGTCGGGCACGCCCCACTTGCTCAGGCGGTCGGTCACGGGGAAATCGGTGTCCGACGTGATGTCGTCAAATCCCTGGTTGATGAGAAACGACCGCATATTGGTAAAGTCGGCGTCGCCGCCATAGTAGTATTGCATCTTGTAGTGATGCTTGGCCATGTGGGCTGCCAGCGACGGGATGGCCGCCGTCTTCTTCGGATATTTCATGAGGCTCACCGTGGAGGGAGCGGGATAGCCCTGGAGGATGGATACCAGACCGCGGTCGGTGCGGAAGCTGTTGGCGTAGAACTGCGAGAAGTAGACGCCTTCTTTCTTGAGCTTGTTGAGCCCGGGTGTCACCTCGGCCATGCGCCCCCGGACATCGGCCGTGCGTGCTTTCATCACCGTGTCAGAGAAACTCTCCAATATTATAAGGTATACGTCGGGCATGTCGCCTGTGGTATTGCGTATCACTTGGCCGGTGGCGGGATGTCCCGTAGCTTTGTTGAGGTTGCGGACAATGGCGTGAGCCCGACCGTCGTCCATGAAGCGGTATTGCGACCCGAAATCTTCCTGGTGTGCCATGCTCTCCATGAACGAGAATAGCGGGTTGACGGCGGCATGGTTGAGCACTGCCTGCCGGGAAAAATAAGCCTTGCCCGTGTTCATCGACGACACCGTGACGCCTCCACGGATAGGCAGGATGAGGGAAGCCAGTAGCAGAGTCTCGACAATGGCGGGCCACCGCTTGTAAGCCACACAGGGGCGGAAGGCACCTCTGTAGAGCAGGTGGAACACCAGGCTGACAACCGCCGCGACAACGCCTATGGACAGGAGGCCCAGCAGACCTTCGCCCCACCCCACACTGGCCAACGCATCGGTGAGCGATGTGGTGAGGAAGAACCAGACTGTGCTGTCGAGCGGGAAGTGCCAATAGCCATAGAGCCCCACGTTGGCGACGAAGCTCACGGCCACAACCATCGAGGCCAAGCCGAAATATCCGGCCAGCGACCAGCGCCAGCATTTCAGTGCCTGCGGACGGCGGACGGCGGCAATTGGCAGGTCGCTCAGCAGAAGCAGCAGGGCAGGCAGCGCCGTCAGGTAACCGGCCATCGACAGGTCGAGGGGCAGGCCGTGGGTCAGGACGGGCCAGATGTCGGCCAAACCGCCGGCATAAATGAGCAGGAACACAGGCTTCTGCAGCATGAACAACAATGTCCATGCCACGAAGGTGGCCACTATCAGGAGAATCTTCTGTTTCAAGGCCGTCTATCTCAGTTGGGTCGTGTCGCCCTTGGTACACTCGAACCAGGGCTCCTCATCGCGCAGGGCGATGTCGTCATACTCAAACGGTGCCACCACGGTGTCGTTACCGTCGGGCAGCACAAGTCCCATCTTTCCGTCCTTTTGGGCGATGACAGGCATCGTCAGCAGGTCGTCGACATAGACATAGGGTGTGCGCAGAAACTCATATTGCGGCGAAAGGAGCACGCGGCCCTCCTGGTCCTTCATGCCATACTTGCCGTCTTGTTCAAACACTTCGTGCAGCTTGAGATACTTGGCTTTCATGCGTTCGACATAGAATGCCATAGTCTCTTCGTCGCCAATCATGCTGACAAAATAGTGGAACGTGTCGCAATAGTTGGCGATGGCGCGGGCCACGAGCATGCGCCACGAGAGGTCTTTCACCACCTTGCGGTTCAAGTCGATGTAGCGGGCCATAGCCTCCTCGCGCTGAGGCACACTGAGAGTCTGCATCTTGGCCTCAAATTTCTCCAGCATGGCCAGTGAACCGTGCATGGCCTTGATGTAACGGTGTATCTGCCGCCCCATCTCGCAGGCAAAAAACTTGTCTACCTGCCGGGTCTCAATTTCTTCTCTGAACAGTCCTTCCATAGTGTTCGGAATCTTTGGTTTGTATATCACAAAAGTACAAACAATCTTTCAACTGACCAAAGGAATGTGACAATTATTTGGCACATGAAAGGAAACGTGCGGTTGCAGCCCACATGTCCGCATCCTCTCGTCCCGATGCCTCACGGCATCAAACATCTCAACAAACACACCTACGAAAAATGGCGTATTTGCAGCCGGCACTGTGCCAGTCCGCAAATACGCCATTCTCAGTATTTATGGCAATGTGCTGTCTTTCAGACTCTTGCGAAATTCTCCTTTCTCCCAACGCTCCGCATGGTGCCCTTCGGTTTGCGATAGACGGCATATCGGGTCAAGATATGCACCATATCAACAGTCGATGGGGGCCATAAGGTGATCCGAATAGACCGCTATCGAGAGTCGATCAGTGGTCTTTGGCTGACCGAATCGGCTCCGTCGGCCTTCCGTGTGCTGCCTCCAGCTTCTTCAGTCGCCAGTTTTCTTTCCAGAAGACCGAACGTGGAAGTGTTAAAATTACATCCGTTTTCTTGACAGCGAAACGGTTTCGCCAATAACTGTATAAGCGTAGAAAGCTGCTCACGGATGACCCCATCAGAAGCGTCCGCCTGATGAGCCTGTGACCACTGCCGTCACCGAGGTCGACGACGTGCCGTTGGTCATTGTGTAGCTGCTGCCTTTGGTGAGGCCCGCACAGGTGATGAGCACCGAAGCACCCGAGCCCTGGCCCCCCTGACCACCGGGACCGCCGCCCTGGCCACCTTGTCCGCCAGGACCGCCACCCTGTCCGCCCTGTCCGCCAGGACCGCCGCCCTGGTTGCTAGAGGCTGCCGAACGGCCGCCGGGGCCTCCCTGCGATGAGGCCGTATAGGTCGACGGAACGGTGAATGTGGCCAACGTGTCGGAGCCGCTGACGAGCGACACCACATTGCCTGCCGTCACCGAGAGGTTGCCGCTGACATAGGCTTGTGTAGAGGCCGACGTGCTGGGCACTGAGTTGCCGCCGCCCACGGCCAGCAGTGTGCCGCCGGTGAAGACTACAGAGTAGCCGCCCTCCTCATTGGCGTCGATGCCACATTCGGGGGCCGAGGTGCCAAAGGCCTTGATCACTCCGCCATTGATATACATGTTGCCGTTGGAGTCGAGGCCGTCGTTGTCCTTGGCCACCACGGTGATGTCGCCGCCGTTGATGTGCATGTGGCTCGACGAGTTGATGGCGTCGTCATAGGCATTGACGACGACCGTGCCGTCGTTGATGGTCAGTTCCATCTTGCTCTCGATGCCCTCGGCATTGCTTCCCGAGGTGCTCACGGATATGTTGCCGCCGTCGATGACCACGTTGCCTTCAGCGCGGATGCCCTTGGGCGACGACCGTTGGGCCGTGGTCAGCCTGTCGGCCTGGCCTGTGTAGTTGGTGTATTCTGTTCCGTTCACGTAGGCATACATGCCGCCAGTGGTCGTCGCCTGCAGCGAGCCGCCGCGGATGATGAGGTCGCCGTCGCAGCCTATGCCCTTGCCTCCACCGCCCGAACTGGTCAGCGTCAGTGTGCCACCGTCGATCTGCACGGCACCGTCTGCCGAGACACATGCCGATGCCTTGGTCTTCTGGTCATCGCTGTCCCACGTGCCGTGGCCCGTGGTGGTGACGGTCAGCTCGCCGTCCGTCATGGTGAAGTCGCCCTCGGCCTTCAGACCCTTCGAGGCGCGTCCGGTGACGGTGGCCTTCAGCGTACCGCCGGCCAGCGTGATGGAGCCGGTGTCTTCAGCCTCGCGGTCGGTATCGTCCTTGTAGGACACCTGCACACCGTCGTCGCCCACGCCCGAGATGGTCAGCGCACCGCTCTCCTGGAAGAAGTATTGGTTGCAGTTGATGCCGTCCTTTACAGCCGAAAGGACATTGACCGTGCAGTTTTTCATCTCCACATATTCCTTGGCGTAGATGGCATGGGCCGTGTTGCCGTAGACGTTGAGCACGCCCTTGCCTTTCAGTTCCAGATGTCCCTTGCAGGCGAGACATCCCTTTTGGCTGCCGCCGGCACCGTCGGTCAGCGTGTTCTCTGTGCCCTTCTTCACACTGAAGCTGATGCGCTTGCCGTCTTGTATGTCGACAGCGGCACCCGAGGGGTTGGTGAGCGACAGCCCGTTGAGCTCGACCGAGGCTTTGTAGGAGCCAGCCATAGCAAAGCTGCCGTCGGTCGAAGCACCGCTCAAGGCATAGGTAATCTCACCGCAAGTGGTCTCGCCCACTTCATCGCTCTGCTCCAGACTGACATGGGCTCCGCTGACCGTGGGCGTCACATAGCGTGCCACATTGCCCGCCACCGTCATGGAAGCCTCCGCACCCTGGTAGCTGACGGTGACGCTGTTGTCGGTCACGTCTTGCTGGTCCACATACATGCGGGTAATGTCGGCCACTTGGAAGGTCTTGCCCATGATGGTCAACGCGGTGCCATCCTGATAGGTCATGGTGCCTGTCTGCGAGGCGGGGAAGTCGTAAGTCACACGTCCCACCACCACATGGAGGGTCTGGGCCTCAGCTGCAAGCGCGAGGGTACCCAGAAGAAGCATTGTCGTTATCGTGCGTTTCATTTTACAGTCGTCTTAAAGGTTTTCCCGTTGCTTTTCACAAGATACACGCCTTTGGGTGCCTGTCGGGTGAAGGCGGACAGGCTGTCATAGGCCCCGAGGCTGGCCCCCGTCAGCGTATAGACTGTGACTGGCGCTGATGCCGCATCGGCGGCAATAGCGGCGATGCCATTTGTTGAGCCGTTGGAGAAAAACATCTGTGACAGGTCGGCCAGCGTGAGCGAATAGGTTCCTTGATTGTTGGTAGCGAGCAGATGGCCTTCAGAAAAGGTCATGGTCAGCGATGTCACATCGAGCGCCAGCGTGGTGCTGTCCGTCTTCTGCAAGGTGAGGTGCGTGTAGTCACCCGCCTGCGCCCCTGTTGCCCAGCCAAGCAACAGGATGATTGGCAATGATTTGGTCATTTTCATAAGCTGAATACATTTATTATAGGTGTATGCGTCCTTGCAGAATGGCCTGACGGTCAAGTGGCCGGGGCGCAGAATATTTTATGTTGTTGTGTAAGTGTCCGTTACAAAATTAACGTTTTTTCTTTTTCCGCGCACAATTTTATGCAATAAATGTTGTTAATTCTTCACCTTTACCTATTTATAATACAACTCCCGAATCGCAAACGGGAAGAAAAAGGCATAACGCGAACCCATATACACAGGGGGCAGGAAGACTGCAACAGCAAGCGAGAAGAAGGTAATCTTAAACATTTTGAGAAAAAAAACGCGAGAAATTTGTTTATGTCGAAAATAACTTGTACCTTTGCATCGCTTTTCCAAAAAGCCCAGATGGCGGAATAGGTAGACGCGCTGGTCTCAAACACCAGTGGAGTAATCCATCTCGGTTCGAGCCCGAGTCTGGGTACAAAGTAACGACTAAGATGCTGAAAAGGCAAGCTTAGTCGTTTTTTGTTTATGTCCATTCCCAAGCCAGCAGCAATCGTGCGCCATGCGCCCCGGCGGGAAACCAGCATGCGCCACGTGGAGGCATTGGCCTCGTGTTCATGAGCCGCCATACGGCTGCAAATATGTCAAAAAAGCCTTTTTTCTGCGAAGCATTTCCATTTTGTTCAGGATAATTTGTTAACTTTGCGGTTACAACTTTTTGACATGAACGACATTTGTAGCATCGGGCACATCACGCGCGATAAAATCATCACCCCTAAAAACACTGTCAGCATGGCTGGCGGCACCTCTTACTATATGTCCTGCGGCATCAGTCGGCTACCACGGAAAATCAGTTATCAACTGGTGACCAAGGTGGGACAGGGACAAATGGGCGAAGTGGAGAAATTGCGCCAGGCTGGCGTCGACACCATCTGCTACCCGAGCCGCCATACCGTCTACTTCGAGAACAAGTACGGCGAGGACTCCAACAGCCGAACGCAACGCGTGCTGGCCAAGGCCGACCCGTTCACCGTTGAGGAGATGCAGCCCCTCGAGGCGCGCATTTTCCACCTGGGCAGCCTGCTGGCCGACGACTTTTCGCCCGAGGTGGTAAACTATCTGGCCACCAAGGGACTGGTTTCAATTGACGTGCAGGGCTATCTGCGCGAAGTGGTGGGTGAAGATGTGAGAGCCATCCCCTGGAAGAACCAAGAGGAAATACTGGCCGCCACAAGCATTCTGAAGCTCAACGAACACGAGATGGAGGTCATCGCAGGCTCTGCCGATCCCCGCACCGTAGCACGCGAACTGGCTGCGCAGGGCGTGAAGGAGGTGGTCATCACACTGGGCAGTTACGGGTCGCTCATCTATGCCAACAACCGTTTCTATGAGATTCCGGCCTACAAGCCACGCCAAGTGGTGGACGCTACAGGATGCGGCGACACCTACTCCACCGGTTATCTCTACTGCCGCCTCCAAGGCATGGACTACGACGAGGCAGGCCGCTTTGCCGCAGCCATGTGTACCTTGAAGCTCGAACGCAACGGCGCTTTCGACGGTACCATCGAGGACATCAGGCGCATCATCAAGTAACCGCCATGCAACATCAGTCCTTCGGAACGTCCAGAAGCGACTCCAAATAGTGGGACAGTTGATCATGGCCGACCTCCTCAAGACCATCGCCGAAGGTGAGCAGACGGTCGGCCAGCCGCACGGCAAGGTTAAGATCATGGGTAGAAAGTAAGATTATCTTGCCCAAGTCGTGGGCCAACGATCGAAGAAGCTTCATCATCTCCACCTTGCTGGGATAGTCGAGAAAAGCCGTCGGCTCATCGAGCAGCACCATTGGTGTCTGTTGGGCCAGCGCCTTGGCTATCATCATCTTCTGACGTTCGCCATCGCTCAGTGTACCTACCATGCGACGGGAAAGGGGAACCAGTCCTGTCATGCGCAGCGCTTCGGCCACAATGCGCCGGTCCTCGTCGCCGAGACGACCGAAATAGCCCGTGTAGGGCATGCGGCCAAAGCCCACAACATCCTCCACGGTGACATTCTCCACCTCCACGCGGTCGGTCAGCACCACACTGATCCAGCGCGACAACTGTCGGCGTGTGAGACCCGACAACGGCTGCTCCACATCATCGGCCACCAGCGCCACGGCACCTGACAGGGGTGGCTGCACACCAGACAGCGTTCGGAGCAACGTCGACTTACCCATGCCGTTAGGCCCCACAAGGGCCGTCAGCGTGCCGCCCGTCAGGCGGAACGTGAGCCCCGAGGCCACCGTGCGGTGACGGTAGCCCACCGCCAAATCCGTTATGATCATCTCATCCATACCGCAAAGATACGACAAAAAGCACGAATGCCCCCCTCACTGCATGAATAATTCCTCTGAAAACGTGCTATGTGATTACTTTTTCATAACTTTGCATATATGAATGCAGTATCGCCGCTTCAGGCATTGCAACAACAACGGTCATTGCTCCAGTTGGAGTACCAGACTGAGAAGGAAGCGTTTCGCAAGCAGACAGAGACCATGGGCCTCGGACGCAAGGTGAAACGCGGCGATGCCTGGTTTCCCGTCAACACCGGGCGCACCTACTACAACTCGCTCAACCAGTATTGTATCGAGGTGATACGTACTGCAGACCAAGACATCGAACACAATTTTGAGTTTGGCAAGCCTGTCGTCTTTTGGCGATCCGACACGCCCACGCCAACCACACCAACGTCCAAGGGAAGCATCCGCTATTTCAATTTCACCGGTACAGTATCCTTTGTCGACGGCGACCGCATGGTGGTCACCATACCCGAAGGACACGCCTTCGACCTGCAAGGATGTGACCAGCCCATCGGCGTACAGCTCTTCTTCGACGAGACAAGCTATCGCTGCATGTTCGAAGCACTCGACAGGGTGATGGGTGCCAAGACAGGACGGCTGGCCTATCTGCGCGACCTCTTCTATACGAAGATGAAACCCCAGACCTTCTCCTTCGAACCTCTGCGCTTCCCATGGCTCAACCCCACGCAGGAAAGGGCCGTCAACGAGGTGCTGCGCGCCAAGGATGTGGAGGTGGTGCACGGCCCTCCCGGCACGGGCAAGACGACCACGCTGGTTGAGGCCATCAACGAGACACTGATGCGAGAGAGCCAGGTGCTGGTATGTGCGCAGAGCAACATGGCCGTCGACTGGATCTCTGAAAAACTCGTCGACCGAGGCATCAGCGTGCTGCGCATCGGCAACCCCACACGCGTCAACGACAAGATGCTGGGCTTCACCTATGAACGCCAGTTCGAGGCCCACCCCGACTATCCTCAGTTATGGGCCATCCGAAAGGCCATCCGCGAACTGCGGCAGAAACGCAAGGGCCGCGACGAGAGCTATCACCAGAAGATGGAACGGTTGAAGGCACGCGCCACAGAGCTCGAACTGCGTATCCGCAGCGATCTGTTCGGACAGGCCCGCGTCATCGCATCCACACTGGTGGGCACTGCCGGCCGGCTGCTGGAGGGACAAAAGTTCTCCACGCTCTTCATCGACGAGGCCGCACAAGCGCTGGAGGCGGCCTGCTGGATAGCCATCCGGCGCGCCGGTCGCGTCATCCTGGCGGGCGACCACTGCCAGCTGCCGCCCACCGTGAAGAGCATCGCCGCCCTGAAGGCAGGACTGGGCAAGACACTCATGGAGCGCATCGTGGAGCAGAAGCCCGAATGTGTGACGCTCCTGCAAGTGCAGTACCGCATGAACGACGATATCATGCGCTTCAGTTCCGACTACTTCTATGGAGGCAAGGTGCAGACGGCAAAGCAGGTAAGCCACCGCAGCATTCTCGACCTCGACTATCCCTTCTCGTGGGTCGACACCTCACAGATGGAAGTGGGACCTGACGAACCGCCTTTCCGCGAACAGTTTGTGGGCGAGAGCTTCGGGCGCGTCAACAAGGGCGAGGCTGCGCTGACGCTCCTTACCCTGCAACAATACTTCACCAAAATCGGCAAACAGCGTATCCTCGACGAACGCATCGACGTAGGCGTCATCTCGCCATACCGTGCACAGGTGCAATACCTGCGGCATCTCATCAGGCAGAGCGGGTTCTTCAAGCCCTACCGCCAGCTCATCTCCGTCAACACGGTCGATGGGTTCCAGGGCCAGGAGCGCGACGTGATCCTGATCTCGCTGGTGCGCGCCAACGACGACGGACAAATTGGCTTCCTGCGCGACCTGCGCCGCATGAACGTGGCCATCACCCGCGCCAGAATGAAACTCATCATCCTCGGCGACGCCTCAACGATGACACGCCACCCGTTCTACAAGAAACTCTACGATTACATCCTTGGCTTGCGGCACGAAGCCAACACCCCCAGAAATGGCGAAGAAACAGCGGAGAAGGAAAAAGAAACGGATCCAACACACTGTCCGACTGAAACGGGCCTGGCAGAAACGACACAATAAACAACATGTTACAACGAGACTATTTCATCCGAATCATTGAGGAGTTTATGGCCGCTGTCAGTCGTTTCCTGGAGAAAGACATCGACAAGCGCACCGACGATGACCTGCGCGACCTCTACCGCCAGTATGTGGGCGACTACAACGTCCTGCGCAACCTGTCGGCGGTGGAAGCCATCGGTTACGCCCATGAACAATGGAAAGACGACCGACGCATACAACAACTGGAGATGCTGGCCGAACTGCTATATGTCGAAGGCAGCTACAAGCAGAAGCCACTGCGCGATGTGCTGCTCGAGAAGTCGTATCTCATTTTCACCTATGTCGACCGACACAGCTCCGACTTCTCACTCACGCGCCGTGCCAAGTTGAGTGCTATCAAGGGACTGTTGGGCACCAACCTCAACCTCGATGACATTCTGATATGACCGCAATGACCGATAACACGCAGCCCGATCGCGCCCCACGCACCCAAGGGGGCATGACCGACATGACCACTGGCTCACCCGCCCGCGGCATCCTCCGCTTTGCCGTGCCGTTGGTACTGGGTTACATTCTCCAACAGATGTACCAGGTAATCGACGCCGCCATCGTGGGACGCTGGATCGGAGTCGATGCGCTGGCGGCAGTGGGTGCCTCGGCCAGCATCATGTTTCTCATCATGGGCTTCTGCAACGGCTCGTGTGCGGGCTTCGCCATCCCCGTGGCCCAAGCTTTCGGCGCCAAGGACTACCACAAGATGCGTTGCTATGTGAGCAACGCCGTGCGCATCGGCATTGTCTTCGCCGTAGTCATCACGCTGCTCAGTTGCGCCCTCTGTTCACGCATTCTGCACATCGTCAACACACCCGCAGACGTCTTCCAAGATGCTTGGATGTTCCTTTTCCTGCAGTTTCTCGCCATTCCCTTCACCATCGGTTACAACCTGCAGGCTGGCCTCATACGCGCCTTGGGCGACAGCAAGCACCCGTTCTATTTCCTCATTTTCTCGTCTCTCTTCAACATTGCGCTCGATGTGCTGCTCATCCTCGTGCTTGGCTTAGGCGTCACAGGCGCCGGACTGGCCACGCTCCTGGCACAGGCCTTCTCATCAGCACTGTGTTATGGCTTCATCCGCCGCAAGATGACCATCCTCATCCCACAGGGCGACGAGCGCAACTACGACAACAAGCGCATCTCCATCCTGCTCAACAATGGGGTGCCCATGGGACTCCAGTTCTCCATCACAGGCATCGGCATCATCATGCTCCAGAGTGCCAACAATGCCCTCGGCACCATCTATGTGGCATCGTTCACGGCGGCCATGCGCATCAAGTACCTTTTCACATGCGTCTTCGAGAATATCGGCGTGGCCATGGCCACCTACTGCGGCCAGAACATTGGTGCCCATAAGGTCGGGCGTATCAAACAGGGCGTGTACGACGCCATACGCATCATGCTGGTCTATTTTGTCATCACCGTTGCCCTTATCTATCCTTTTGCCGACAATATGATGGCCCTCTTTGTCGACTCCTCAGAACAAGCGGTCATCACCCATGCTGCACAATTCATGCGTATAGCCAACTATTTCTATCCGGCACTGGGTATGCTCACCATCCTGCGATACAGCATCCAGGGACTGGGATACAGCAACCTCTCGATGCTCTCGGGCGTCATGGAAATGATAGCACGCTGCGGCGTCAGCCTGTGGCTCGTGCCGGCACTGGCCTTCACGGGCGTCTGCCTGGGCGATCCCGTCGCGTGGATAGCTGCCGACGCGTTCCTCGTACCGGCCTTCTGCCTGCTCTACCGACATCTGAAAAACAATAACCAATCATAAACCATCATCAAATGAAACGACTCATTTTATCAATCACCATGGCATTGACGGCCTTCGTCAGCATGCTAGCTTCCCACACCGTCACCCATGAGGGCGCATGGTGCTGGTTTGCCGACCCGCGCGCACTCCACTATGAGAACGCCAGCGGATCCATCAACGCTTCTTATCTGGGTTACATCGATGTGCACGGCAACGTCAAAGCCACGCAGATGGACTTCGTCAACAACCGACGCACGGAGGTACTGATCCGTTCGGCCTTCCAACCCGATGACCACAACAACCCGACATTCATCGTGCTGCCCGACGAGCGCGTGATGATTTTCTACACACGCCACACCGATGAGCCGAAGATATGGTATCGTGTATCGGTCAAACCGGGCGACATCTCAGAGCTCGGCGAGGAGAAATACATCAGCGTGAAGAACAATACCACCTATCCTTCACCCTTCATCCTCAGTGACGACCCCACACACATCTACCTCTGCTGGCGCGGTATCAACTGGCATCCCACGATCGCACGCATCACCATGCCCGACGCTGAGGACAACGTGTCCGTAGACTTCGGGCCGAAGCAGATCGTGCAGTCGACGGGCGCAAGACCCTATGCCAAGTACCAAAGCAACGGCAAGGACAAAATCTATCTGGCCTATACCACCGGACATCCGGACAACGAGATGCCCAACTGGCTCTACTTCAATGTCCTCGACATCAACAAGGGCAACGGGCCGATACTCCGCGACATCAAGGGCAACAAACTCAAAGCGTTGTCAGAAGGCACGTTCAACGTGAACAAGACGAGCACCTACCTCTCCCAATATCCCTACACTGTGGTCGACCACAGCGACAACATCCGAAACTGGGTGTGGCAGATCGCACTCGACAAGGAGGAACACCCGGCCATCGCCCTGGTTCATATCGACAACGCAAAGACATCACATGTCTATCACTACAGCCGATGGACAGGCAGCGCCTGGCGCGACTCATGGGTGCAGTATGGCGGCCACGCCTTCCATCAGAACTGGAACCAGCTGGAGCGCTGCTACAGCGGCGGCATGGCCATCGACCCCGACAACATCAATGACCTCTACCTTTCCATCCCAACAAGCAACGGCGCATACAACAAGGATGGCGTCTATGAAATCTGGAAATACACCATCGCTGACGACGGTACGGTCGGAACGCCTGTGCAACTGACCAGCGGCTCGACAAAAAACAACATACGTCCCTTCATCCTCCCCGGTTCGAAGAACAGCAAGCTGCGCCTGTCGTGGATGAACGGCGACTACTATTACTGGATGGTCAACAAGTATAACCCCAAGGCCTATCCCACAGGCATTGTCTGCGACTACAACCTGCCCGAGCAGCCCGTAAACCTTTCCGACCAACAGATGAGCCAGGCCCAAGACAACTCCACGTTCTCGGTGTCGGCCAAGCTCCAACAGTCGGCGACCGATGTGCGCAACGATTCGGCATGGCTCTTCGTCAGCGACAACCTGACAGTGGGCCTCACAGCCGACAACCATCTCTTCATGGACATGAAGGCCAACGGCCAGGAACTCCAAAAGACGAGCTGCAACCTCTTCTACACCTCGGACAACTGGGCCCTGTATTCCACAGGTACGTCGGGCGACACACACCTGACACCAATCACCTCAGCACTCATCACCGTGACCTACGACGGCAACGAGCTGCGTCTCTACCGTAATGAACTGCTTGAGCTATGCGTCCCCGTCAAGGGTCTGACGCTCAACAACGTCAAGGAAGGAACACTCGCCGGAGACCTGCAACTGTGGAGCCGCACCCTCAACCAAGACGAGGTAGGTGCACTGCGCAGCCTCCTGGTCGCCTCACTCATCAGCGTACCCGACACGGTGCGCACCGACCTGGTGTTGCCCCAGAGCGTGCAGGGACTGCCCGTGACCTGGAGCAGCAGCAACACAGCAGTTATCGGCGATAACGGCATCGTCAACCTGCCCAGCGAGGAGACACCCGTCACGCTCACCGCCACGGTAGGCGGCGACACCGTGCGCTGGCAGACCGTGGTGATGCCACGTTGCGTGGAGAAGAACCTGCAGGTCAGCTACACCTTCGACAAGGCTGACCTCGCTGACGACAACACCGTGGCAGACCATAGCGGTCATGGCCACGCACTGGCCGTGAAAGGCTCGGCCCAGATCAACGGCACGCTCGACCTGACCGCCAACCGTCCGGTGACGTTCGCCTCCAACGGCTATGGCCTGGCACCCTCTGGCCTCTTGGGTAGTCTCCGGTCCTACACGTTCATGTTTGACGCTAAGCTCAACGGACGCGAGAAGATGCCCCGTTTCTATGACTTCGGATCGGGATCGGGCAACAGCGTCTTCCTTCGCCTGACATCAGCTGGCAAATACTCGGCTGGAAGCAAGATGGGTGGCGGACAGACTCTCATGGTGGAGTCGTCGCAGGTGATGCCGCTCGGAAAGACAGTGAGTCTGGCCGTGACATTCAATGCCGCCGACCACAAGCTCACCATCTATGCTGACGGCGAGAAGGTGGCCGAAGGAACCACAGTGACCTACGAGCCCTGGCAACTGGTGTCGCAGGTGCAAGACACGCGCAACTACATCGGACGCACTCAGTGGTGGGACAACAACACGGACAACGGTGACGTGGTGGGCACTATCGACAACTTCCGCCTCTACGACATAGCCCTGACGCAGGCGGAAATCAAGCAGGCATATACCCCGACAGCCATCAAGGCCATCACCAAGCGCAAGCGTTCCGCCCGTCATTACACACTGGGCGGCCAGCCCGTCGGTCCGTCGGCCATGACCCACGGCATCTATGTCTCGCAAGGCCGCAAATACATCAAGTTATAAGAAATTCTTTGTATCAATAAACAACAGGAGGGTGTGTCACAACTAGTTGACACACCCTCCTATTCGATTCAGACCTCTGCTCTGGGCGGACGCCAATCTGCTGCAGCCTGTTCTATGATATATCGGAAACTACTCGCCTATCTTCTCCTTGATTTCCTGTAAGTTAATCTTCTTGCGCACCTTCACGCGGTCGAAGCCCTGACCGTAGACACCAATCACGGCAGACTGTGCCACGAACGCATTGGGGTCAATCTCGTCGATAAGGTCGAAGATGAAGCTCGACTCGCTCTTCTTGGCTATGCAGAAGATTACCTTGATACCCTTCTTCGTGTAGAAGCCATTGCCATTGAGCGTGGAGCAACCGCGGTCTGCAATCTTGTTGATGGCCTCGCCGATTTCCTGATACTTGTCGGAGATGATGAAGAACTGCACACTGCGACGCAATGAGTTGACCACATGGTCAACACAAAACGAGATAATGAAAAGCAGCACATAGCCATAGAGCACCTTCTCCCAATCGCGCAGCACAACATACGACGATGTGATGATGGCCAGGTCGAAGAAGAGTATGATATGTCCCAGCGACACGTCACGATACTTGTGCACCATGGCAGCAATGACATCAGAGCCGCCCGTGGAGCCACCGGCAGAGAGACCCAGACCGACACTGGTGCCCATAAACACGGCACCCACCATGCAGGCCATAAATTTCTGGTCGGCCAGCAGGTGCAGATCGGGTGGCATGATGCTCTGGAGCACCATGGAGCCGATGGTGAACACGATGACGGCATAGATGGTCTTGGCACAGAAGCGCCATCCCAACACACGCAGTGCTGCAATGAGTAGCAGGCCATTGAGCACAAAATAGGTATCCTGCGCCGGTATGCCCATACCCCAATATACGATGGAGGCCACACCCATGATTCCTCCCATCGTAATCTGATTGGGCAACAAAAAGAGGTTGAGTCCCAGCACGCCCATCAGCATGGCTATGGTGATGACTACATAGTCACGCACGAGGCGCAGTACACGGCCTTCGTTTTTCTTAGACTGAAAAAAGCTCATGATTACATTACCTTATTAGTCCGTCACTCCGCTGTTGCCTTGCAGAGCCTCACCGTACGGCGCTGGGCATAGCAGTAGATGTCCACTTGACCATTGGTATAGTGGTCCTCATATCCCTGTTCCACCAGCCGGAAGCCACCGTTCTTCACTTGCGCCACGAGGTTATCGTAGGCTTTCTGATTGAAAACGCCCACCGTCACATCCTCCTTGACAGCTACATAGCTCGATGTGCCCTTACTGAGGGGTTTCGGTGTGTCGGCATAGACACCCTTGCCCACCTTCTTGGCAGTCTGGCAGTTCTTGTAGAGCATGGTGTCGTAACTGTCAAGGCGGTAGACGGCATATCCGTCCAATCGCTTGTATCCATACTGGGCCGCGATGGCCTTCAAGTCCTTACGGCCCAATAACACGTCAGCTGCGTCTTTTACAGTAACAAATTCGCGGCTGGCATTGGGGTCAGCCGTCACCTCAGCGGGCACACTGGTCTCGGTTGCTGCCGGTACATCGGATGTCGGCTGGTTTGCAAGCGGTTTCTTCGAACCACAGCCGGCTGTCGTCAGCACAACTGCCACCACACTGAACAGGGTCAAGATTTTGTTCTTCATCGGATAATTTTCTGTTGTTGGTCTCATTTCGTTATCACATAATGCTTACAGGAAGCATGGCCACACATTGGCCATGCCGTTCTTTTCACTTCATAATCTTTGTGAGTCTCTGACACAAATCGGATCGTCAAGCGTTGCAAAGATACAAAAAGTTTATGATATGACCTAATATATAATAGTTATATCACCGTGCCGTTCACTCCTCGCGGTCAGTCCAGCAGAAGCTGATATTGCGCTCGCTGCAGACCTGACGGAGGGCGAAAAGGAAATAGCCACGCTGTGTGGTCCAGCCACGGCAGTTGCCCTCGCGGGCCACGATGGCACGAAGTTCCTCATCGGTCTTCTTGCGGAAGCCGGCGCAATAATCATTGATGACACACTGGACCTGAGGGTCAATCTGAGGTGAAGATAAAAAGTAAGCCTTCATAAAGATATGTTTTTTAAGTTAAACCTTACGCATCTTTTTACCACCGTGGCTATCTTCATGGTTAAGCTCGGTTGGTGTGCCTAATGCGGCAGCTCTTGATGCTTTTATCGTAGGCAAAGTTACAACAATCTACCGAAACGCGCAAGGGGTTTGCACATTATTTTTTGCATGACGGCAATGAAATCCCAAAATGATGTGCGATGGGCAATAATAATAATCTACGGCTATTATAATAATTTTAACGCACCAATATATGGATTTCAAGTTTTTTGCATTAACTTTGCCCTATCGATGCTGCTCGACCGACAAGTGTGGCCAACACCTGTCCTTGCAGCAGCGATATCAATCCTTAAACACTAACTATACCATTATGGAAGAACAGAAAACAATGAAACCATACGTCATAGGTCTCGACCTGGGCGGCACCAACGCGGTGTTCGGCATCGTGGACGCACGTGGTGAAATCAAGGCCACTACAGCCATCAAGACAAAGGCATACGACAACGCAGACGCCTTCGTCGACGCTGCCATGGATGTACTCCACATCATTATCGAGCAGGTGGGAGGCCTCGCCACCATCAAGGCCATGGGTATCGGGGCACCCAACGGCAATTACAATACTGGCTGCATCGACTTTGCACCCAACTTGCCCTGGGCGCACAACGGTTCGGTGCCTCTGGCCAAGATGTTCTCCGACAGACTCGGAGGCTTACCCGTGGGACTGACCAACGACGCCAATGCGGCGGCCGTCGGCGAGATGACCTACGGCGTGGCACGCGGCCTGAAGAACTTCATCATGATTACTCTCGGCACAGGTGTCGGTTCAGGCATCGTGGTCGACGGCAAGGTTGTATACGGCTGCGACGGTATGGCCGGCGAGCTGGGCCACGTCATCGTGCGCAATGAGAACGGTCGGTCCTGTGGCTGCGGCCGTTGCGGCTGTCTGGAGACCTACTGCTCGGCAACGGGTGTGGCACGCACCGCCCGTGAGATGCTCGCCACCACCGACACGCCATCCGTACTGCGTGACATGAACCCTGATGACATCACCTCGCTCGATGTCTCGATAGCCGCCTCGAAGGGCGATGAACTCGCCAAGCACATCTATGAGTTCACCGGCAACATCCTTGGTGAGGCGTGCGCCAACTTCACTGCATTCTCTTCGCCCGAGGCCTATGTCTTCTTCGGTGGCCTGGCCAAGGCTGGCGACCTTCTGATGAAGCCGCTCATAAAGAGCTACGAAGAGCACGTGCTCAAGATCTATAAGGGCAAAGCCCAGTTCCTGCAGAGCGGACTTGACGGCAGTACGGCCGCAGTGCTCGGAGCCAGTGCCATCGGCTGGGAACTGTAAGCAAGTCTCCGCGAGGGGTGACGGAGCATAGCCTACCAGCAACGCTCTGTCACTCGTATCGCTTGTGAAAGGTGTAGAGCAGCAGGAAGCCGATGACAACGAACGGAAAGCCCACCATCGCCGGCCAGGCATAGCCCATGCCCCAGCTGATGGGTAGTCCGCCAAGGAAGGCCCCAGCTGCATTGCCGAAGTTGAAGGCTATCTGTATGCAGCAGCCTCCGAGCATCTCGCCGCCCTTCGAGTGCTCGATGATGAGCAGTTGTTCGGGCGTGCCCATGCCGAAGAGGCATCCACAGCAGACAAACATCAGTGCCAGGTGGACGCAGCCATGGTCCACGGCGAAGAAGATGAGCAGCAGCGACAGGCCTGCCACGGCCTGTAGTATCGAAGCCGTGCGACCCGCCTTGTAGTTGTCCGACATCCAACCGCTCAGCAGGTTGCCGATGACCATCCCCAGTCCGGCGAAGGCCATGTAGAGCGGTAGCCAGCGCGCGGGTAGTCCTCCCTCGCCCACCAGTGCAGGCGATATGTAACTGTACCAGGCTAGGATGCCGCCATTGCCGAACATCGTGGCCAGGATGATGAGCCACGGGTCAAGATGTCTCAGAAAGCGGAACTGTCCCTTGTAGCCCGTGTCGGGCAGCGGGTCGAGGTTAGGTATGAAGCGGGCCACCAGCACTAGGGCCAACAGGCTGCCCACGGCGATAACCACAAAGGCCAGCCGCCACGACAGCTCACCCGAGAGCAGTGTGGCCACGGGATTACCCAGCAGATTGGCAAAGGTCATGCCGGCACACATGACCGACACCGCCCGAGTCTTGTGGTTCTCGTCGGCCAGCCGGTAGGCCACGATAGTGCCCACCCCGTAGTAGGCCCCGTGAGGCAGGCCGCTAATGAAGCGAGCCACCATCAGCCACAAGAAGTTCTGCGCCGTCACCGAGAGCAATGCTCCCGTGAAGACCAGCGCCAGTAAGCCCAACAGGATATGCTTGGGGCGCAATTTGTGTAGGGCGATGAGAAAGGTGGCACCCACGCATACGCCCAGTGCGTAGATAGAGATGGCATGACCCGCCTGCGGTATGCTGATGCGCAGGTCGGCGGCCAAGTCGGGCAGGATGCCCTCCATCACAAACTCGGCCATGCCCAGCAGAAACGTTCCAACAGCCAGCACAAGCAGACTGCCCAATCCTTTTACCATAATCGTCTCGTTGTTGTTTTTAATCGCAAAAGCGACTGCAAAGTTACGCATTTTGTCGCGCATGCGGTGCCCCGGCCACCCTCTTTCTTCACGGGCCACACCACTTTCCTCCGCCTGACCGCCTCACCAGTCTCTTTTTCCTTTTCCAGCCCCTCCCATTCTTTAAAGCCAAAAGCAACGCATACCAAAACGCATGAAAAGAGTCAGGCAGTCATATTTACTCAACAATAACAAATTAATCGGACAAAGCGCAGCGAAAAACAGGCGATATTAGCCATCACGGAGACCTTTGGCTGCATATACGCGCTCTTTTCGGCATATTATGCAAATATCTGTTCTGCAACGTTTTACATTCCAGATGCACATTTTTCTTCGCTACCCAACATTTGGTGTCCGACGATAGATGCCTTATCATGGTGCGATAAGGCACAGATCACGAGACTATTAGGCTTCTATCGTCTGCCAATTCGCCATCATCCGCAGCTCGAAAGGGGTCCCATCGTCTGTTGAGGCCGTCCATCGTCCGATGCACTCCTCATCCCATCTGTCCGAAAAGGCACCCAAACAGTCTTTTGCCTTTTCTAGAAGGAGACATGCCTAGAATACGATTTTTTCAGAAAAAACACGACAACACATAGAAGCAACGTCAACATTCGTTCACCGGTGAAAGCCCACTTGCACGATTCGTATCAAAAATCCTAGGCATAAAATCAAAATCCACACGACAAATATAAACGAAAGCCAGTATCTTTGCATTACAAACAATCATCTTCTACAACAAACCTTTCACACACACATGAAGACAAGAAGACTGTTCATCCTCTACCTCGTACTGACAGCTGCCGTGGCCTCCGTGTCAGCCAAGAAGAAGGCGTTATGGCCCGACGGTACCGAGATGAATTCCTGGTTTGCCGACACGCTGTCGGTCGACATGAGCCAGCTCGGACGCCGCTATGTGGTTACCGACTATGGCGTCTCGACCGACTCCACACTTGTGCAGACACGCGCCCTGCAGGCGGTCATCGACCGTTGCGCACACGAGGGCGGCGGCGTGGTGGTCATTCCGCAGGGCACCTTTCTTTCGGGCAGTCTCTACTTCCGGCAGGGCACCCATCTGCTCATTGAGCGCAACGGACGGCTCAAGGGTTCCGACCGCATCGAAGACTTCGACATCCGCACCACACGCATCGAGGGTGAGACCTGCACCTATTACACCGCACTCGTCAATGCCGACGGCCTCGACGGCTTCGTCATCGGCGGCCCAGGCACCATCGACGGCAACGGCCACCACTACTGGCGGCAGTTCTGGATGCGCCGCCAGTGGAACCCGCAGTGCACCAACAAGGATGAGCAGCGGCCGCGTCTGGTCTACATATCGCGCTCAAGCAACGTCACCGTGCAGGACGTGACCCTCACCAACAGCCCCTTCTGGACCAACCACCTCTACAAGTGTCACCACGTGCGCTACCTCCGCGCCCACATCACCTCGCCCACCGAAGGGCTGAAAGCGCCGTCGAGCGACGCCATCGATATCGATGTCTGTCATGACGTGCTGGTCAGCGGCTGCTACATGAGCGTCAACGACGATGCCGTGGCACTGAAGGGCGGCAAGGGTACATGGGCTGACCGCGACACCACCAACGGCCCCAACAGCAACATCCTCATCGAGCGGTGTCGCTACGGCGTGGTACACGGCTGCCTGACACTCGGCTCAGAGAGCCTCATGGACCACAACATCGTCTTGCGCAACTGCCATGCCGACCGAGCCAACCGTGTGCTCTGGCTGAAGATGCGCCCCGACACACCCCAGCACTACGAGTTTGTCAGCGTCGAGGGCATTACCGGAAGCACCCGTTCGTTCCTCGTGGTGAGACCCTGGACACAGTTCTTCAAGCCCGGTGACCGTAGCGACATGCCCCGCTCGACCTGCAACGACATCCGCATCGCAGACATCCGCATGGACTGCGACAATTTCTTCGACGTAGGACTGTCAGACAAGTACCAGCTCTGCGACTTCACCTTCTCGCGCATCGACGTAAACAACAAGCAAGGTCTCTTCGACCCTACCGTCATCACGGATGCTAAAGTGACTGACGTGAAAGTCAACGGCCATAAGCTCTAAGATAACAACCGACAAACCAAGGACATGAAACACCTATTATTATATATCCTCTGCCTGCTGGCCACGCTGCACACCCGTGCGCAGGACAGCCACTTCGACTTCGACATGACGCGCCCGCAGCCTCGCTATACTGATGCCACCGGTTATGGCTACGACGTTACGGCCTCACCCGTCAAAGGTGATAAGTCACCTTTCTTCTTCAGCGTCAGGGTGCCCGACGGCAACTACCGCGTCAGCGTCACCCTCGGCAGCCGTAGTCACGCTTCTGTAACCACCGTGCGCGCCGAGAACAGGCGCCTCATGGTGGAGCCCACCGCCACCCGACGCCGTGAGCAGAAGACGGTGACCTTCGTCGTCAACAAGCGCAGCCCGCGCATCGACGACAGCCACTGTGTCCGCATCAAGGACCGCGAGCGCGACTACCTCCACTGGGACGACCGCCTCACCCTCGAGTTCAACGGCACACAACCCGCCGTGAGCCGCATCGTCATAGACCCTGACACCACTGCCACCACCGTCTTTCTCTGCGGCAACTCCACCGTCGTGGACCAGAGCCGCGAGCCATGGGCCTCATGGGGACAGATGATACCGCACTGGTGGGACGAGAGCGTAGCCGTTTGCAACCTGGCCGAGAGCGGCCTCACGGCTGCCACATTCCTGGCACAGGGGCGGCTCGACTATATCCTGGCACACCTTCGCCACGGCGATTACGTCTTCTGTGAGTTCGGACACAACGACCAGAAAGAGCGCAGTGCTGGGGCCGGTGCCTGGTACAACTTCAGCTACAACCTCAAGGTCTTCATCGACCGTGTGCGGCAGAAGGGCGGCACCGTCGTCTTCTGCACTCCCACCCAGCGACGTGCCTTCGACAAGGACCACCAGCACATCCTGGAGACCCACGGCGACTATCCCGACGCCATGCGAGCCGTGGCACGCCGCGAAAACGTACCTCTCATCGAGCTACACGACATGACGCGCACCTTCTTCGAGACGCTCGGCTATGAGGGAAGCACACAGGCATTAGTACATTACCCGGCCAACACCTTCCCCGGCCAGACCCAGCCATTGGCCGACAATACCCATTTCAACCCCTATGGCGCCTACGAAGTGGCCAAGATGGTGGTCATGGGCATCAAGAAGCTTCAACTGCCCCTGGCCTCCCACCTGCGCCCCCAATGGACTGACTTCGACCCGTCGAAGCCTGACAACCCCAAGGTCTTCGTCTGGTATCCCGCGCCCATCTACGAGACAGACAAGCCCGATGGCAACTGAACTTGAAAATCCGCGCAAACACTTGGCCGATAGCAAAAAATAACTTATCTTTGCATACAACTAAAACTACAATAATCTACTACAATCATGAACAAACGAATTATCACGGCCGCACTGCTATTGGCCGGCTGTTCGATGGCGGGCTTTGCCCAGCGCCAGTTCGACAAGCTCGACCGCGGCCTCATCGCTGTGAAGCAGACCAGCGGCATGTACTGTTCGTGGCGCATCAATGCTGACGAGTACTACGGCACCACCTACAACCTCTACCGCGACGGCGTGCTGGTCAACGACAAGCCTCTCTCTGTTTCCAACTACACTGACCCCGACGGCACCATCGAGAGCCAATACACCGTCAAGGCCATACACGCCGGCAAGGAAGGCGAAGCCAGCAAGATGGGCTACAACCTCAGCAACAACTGGCTGGAGGTGAAGAAGCCCAAACGCATCTCCAACGACGGCAAGACCGACATCTCAAGCCAGTATGAGCCCAACGACGCCACCATAGGCGATGTCGACGGCGACGGCGAGATGGAGCTCATCACCAAGCAAATCTACGTCAACCAGGACGCCAACGACAAAACGCAGAAAGACTTCGCACGCATCGAGGTGCAGAAACTCGACGGCACACTGCTCTGGTGGATTGACTGTGGGCCCAATATGTGGGATTTCCAGCAGAACGAAATCAACATCATGGCCTACGACTGGGATCAGGACGGTTTGGCCGAGTGTGTGGCACGCCTACAGGACAACAGTGTCATCCACATGGCCGACGGTACCACCTACACCGTTGGCGATGCCACGAAGGACTACCGCGGCAGCGTGTACCAGTTCCTCAGCAAAGGCGACGAATTTCTCGTCTATATGGACGGAAAGACGGGCAAACCCTATACCGTGCAGGAATTTCCGCTGAAGCGCTTTGAGGCCGGCGAGAGCGACCTCCAAGCTGCGTGGGGCGACAACTATGGACACCGCTCCATGAAATTCTTCTTCGGCGCGCCCTATCTGGACGGACGCAAGCCCAGCATTTTCCTCGCACGAGGCATCTACACGCGCCACAAGATGGCCGCACTCGACGTGGATCCGAAGACCCACCAGCTCTCCGTGCGATGGCGCTGGAACAACAATACGCCCGGCTCGGCCTGGTACGGTCAGGGATACCACAACTACTCGATTGCCGATGTGGACCTCGACGGACGCGACGAGATAGTCTTCGGCTCCATGGTCATCGACGACAACGGGCACGGCCTCTCCACGACGGGCCTCGGACATGGCGATGCACACCACGTGGGCCAGTTTGACCCCTACAGCAAGGGCCTGCAGGTATATGCCTGCAATGAGACGCAGCCGGCCAACAACTACCGCGACGCCACCACGTCGAAAATCCTCTACCGACTCTCGGGCGGCAGCGACGACGGACGATGCATGTTTGCCAATTTCACCAACCGTGTGCCGGGCGCCATCGGATCGTCGGCCCACGACCAGGCTATCAGTGCCGTTACGGCCAAGCATGCCGAGGGACTGCCCTCAGGCTACTGGTTCGGCAATGTGTTCCGCATCTATTGGGACGGCGACCTGCTCGACGAAGACAACAGCGCCAACAGCATCCACAAGTACGAAGACCAGAGCACGGTGGAACTGCCGGGCGCACTGACCAACAACGACACAAAGGCGACACCCTGCCTGCAGGCCGACATCTTCGGCGACTGGCGCGAGGAGATTGTGGCACGCACCGAAAGCGGCGACATGCGCATCTACACCACCAACATACCCACGAAGTACCGCATGGCAACCCTGCTCTCAGACAAGCAGTACCGCAACGCTATGCAGACACAGATGAACGGATACAACCAGCCGCCGCACGTGTCTTATTTCGTGGGCGAGCTGGAGGGCATCACCGTGGCGCCGCCACCTGAGACCACCAACGGAAAGAGCGAGGTCAAGAACGGCGGAACCATCGCCACTGACCTCAACGGCAAGCAGGTCATCATGGCCGAGACGGTCGACATGACCGTCGCCGTGGCTGAGGGCGCACAGCCGGAGGTATTCTTCGACGTGGCTCCCTCGTGGACACAGGGACACGACAACAACAGCAACATCACCACTTCTTACTATACCCACACACTGACAGGCGCCGCCTTCTCGGGTAGCACGCGCGTCACCAAGCAGGGCGAGGGTACACTCGTCATGCCGGCAGTTGTGCAGACCTACACAGGACCTACCGACGTGTGGTTCGGTACACTGCGCTTCGACGGTGTCATGCAGAAGTCGCACGTCTGGCTCAACCGTTTCACTGAGCTCAACTCTGACGGCGGCAACTTCCAGGCTGGCATCAGCATGGACTACGGAGCCATCCTGCGACCAGGCGGAGCAGACCATGTGGGCACTGTCACCGTCGACTCGCTGAAGCTCGGCTTCGGCTCGCGCGTGGTGTTCGACATCGACGACAACACCAAGAAGGCCGACGTGCTCACTGCCAAGACGCTTGTCATCGAAAAGAAGGACTGGAACCAGGGACCGCAATACAGCGCCCCCGTCTTCGCCATCCATCCCACCTACCTCAGCGGCAAAGACCGACTGGAGGCCGGCACCTACGTCCTGGCAAACGTGAGCGACATCAAGGGTGACATCAACGACATCACCATCGACGGCATCAACAACCAGAAGGCATCGCTCAGCGTAGCCGACGGCAAAATCAGCATCACCATTGCCGACCAACGAGACGCTGCAGCCGTGGAGTGGCAGGGCGACGTCGACGGCAACTGGGATCTGCTGACCACCGAGAACTTCACTGTCGGCGGACTGAAGGACAAGTTTGTCAGCGGCGACCAGGTGACATTTGGCGACAACGCAACGCGCGGTGACATCACCATCAAGCAGCCGGTACGTGTGAGCGCACTGACGTTCAACAACGATTCGGTCACCTACACGCTTGCAGGCGACAGCATCGTGGGAACGGCAGACCTCACCAAGACGGGCGAAGGAACGGTCAACATCAACAATGTGAACCGCTTCGTAGGCACCACACGCATCATGGGCGGCAAACTCTACGTGGCCAGCCTGGCCAACACCGACGGACAGGAATACGGTGCACTGGGAAGCACCAACAACCGCATCGAACTGTCGGGCAACGCCGTGCTGGGTATCACTGCCAACACAGCCAACAAACAGACCATCCGGGTGGCCAGCGACAATGCCGCCGTCGACGTGGCAACCAATGTCACGCTCACCATGAAGACGGGCTTCGTCTCCACTGACGGGCGCCACACTCTCAACAAGCAGGGTGCCGGCACACTCTCGCTCGGCGCTGCCAGCACGCTGAGCTGTCTCAACGTGGAGCGCGGAACAGTGAACCTCTTCGACGGTGCCAACGCCGACACATTGCGCTTCGCAGGGTCGGGTACCAAAATCTACGACAGCAACACCATGGGCTCCTACAGCACTAACAGCAGCACGTTTGTAGTACCGGAGAAGGTGTCGGCCAACTTTTGGATGGATCCGCGGTGCGAATACACTGGCAAGCTACTGGGCCAAGGCTCGTTCTATGTCTACGCTGCGGGCAACCGCAACTATCTCAGCGGTGACTGGAGTGCCTTCGAGGGCACAGTGATTGCCGGCCATGAAAAGCGCAGCACCTATGACCCGAGCTTCGACTGGAACAACAACTACGGTTTGCCCAAGGCCACCCTGCAAGTGAGCAGCGGCACAACCTTCCAGGCTGGCAGCCGTTCCATGGCCATCGGACATGTCAAGGGCGAGGGCATCATCAACGGAACAGGACTGCTGACCATCGGTGCGCTCAATGAGGAAATGCTCAAAACTACCACGCTGCAAATCTACCACGCCAGCGTGCGCAAGGTAGGCTCAGGTATCTGGAACCTCACAACGACTAATGCACAGGAGAGCATCGGAGCGGTGACCATCGCCGGCGGTGAGCTCCGCCTGGACGACAACACCTTCAAGACGCTGCTCACAGGAACATCTCTCGTCAGCGTCACCGACTCGGGACTGGTGCAGGGACGCGGCAAGCTGCAGAGCCTCTATGTCAACGGAGGCACCGTGGCACCCGGTACCTACTACGGCAACCACTACGGCAGCATCCGTACGGCGGGCAACGCAACTATCAATAAAGGCCGTCTCGAACTGACCATCACCAACAATCGCAACCAGTCGTCCAGCCGTTCATACCTTGAGGTGGGCGGAACGCTGACCATCAACGATTCGGTCATCGTCAAGCTGAGTGACCGCTACACGCCGGCTGTGGGCGACAGCATCGTGCTTTGGACTGCTGAAAAGTTTGCCGGCAAGCCCATGTTAAGCTTGCCCACACTGCCTGCCACCATGATGTGGGACGACTCCGGACTGTGCGCTGCCAATGGCGTGCTGAAGATTGCCGTCAACACGGGCATCTATGGCGTCAACGCCGACGGTTCAACGCGCCGCCTCATCTTCACCCTCGACGGCAAGCGAATGGGCGACGACCTCGACCAGCTGCCCGCAGGCGTCTATGTCGTGAAGGAGAACGGCAAGACCTACAAGGTGAACAAGCGCTGAACACACACTCACACGACAACCGTCGGTGGGCTATAACGGCGTGGCGGTAGCAGAACAATCGCCACGCCATAACGACAAGTCATCAACAAACAACGGGATAAACCGCCGCGTGCGAACAGGCACCGGCGGTTTTTATCCATTAAACCTATACGATGCGCTACATCTCTATTCTCCATATATTATTTATATGGTGCTGGCTGGTAATGCCGGCAACACCGGCCAGCGGCTACGGTCGACAGAAATTCAACTTCAATAGCGGATGGAGACTCGCAGTGGGCGAGCGACAGGGAGCTGAGGCAGCTGACTATGACGACCACGCCTGGCTACACGTCACCCTACCCCATGCCTGGAACGAGGCTGAGGCTTTTCGCGTACCCATACATGAGTTGAGCGATACCGTCATGTGGTATCGCAAGCATTTCACGCTGCACGACGTGGCCGACCACAAGTTCTTTCTGGAGCTGGAGGGCGTCCGTTTCGGCGCTGAGGTCTATGTCAACGGCCACAGCCTCGGCCTCACCGAAAACGGTGTCATGGCCTCAGGATGGGACCTCACGCCCTTTGTCCGAGAGGGCGACAATGTGGTAGCCGTTTGGGTCAACAGCTCATGGACCTACCGGGAACGTGCCACCAACAGCCGTTACCAATGGAACGACAAGAACTTCAACGCCAACTACGGCGGTATCCCCAAAAACGTATGGCTGCATACAACGGGCAAGCTCTACCAGACCCTGCCTCTATATTCGAACCTCGGCACCACCGGCGTGTATGTCTATGGTAAAGACTACGACATAGCTGGCCGCAAGGTTACCGTGCATGCGGAGAGTCAGGTGCGCAATGATGATGTGGTGACGCGCACATTTGGCTACCGTTGCACCGTCACCGACCTCGATGGGCGTGAGGTGGCTCGCTTTGACGGACAGCGTAAGACGCTCCAGCCGGGCACAGCATCCATCGTTGCGGCAGAAGGCACGCTTGCCAATGCCCACTTCTGGAGCTGGGGCTACGGATACCTCTACACCGTGCGCACCCAACTGCTGGCCGACGACGGCACAGTCATCGACGACAATGTTCTGCGCACAGGGTTCCGCAAGACCGATTTCCGAGACGGCTTGACCTGGCTCAACGACCGTGCCATCATGATACACGGCTACGCACAACGCACCAGCAACGAATGGCCGGGCGTAGGCATGAGCGTCCCAGCATGGCTCTCCGACTACAGCAACGGCCTGCAGGTGACATCGGGCGGCAATCTTGTCAGGTGGATGCACGTCACGCCTTGGAAACAGGATGTGGAGAGCTGCGACCGTGTGGGGCTCATCGAGGCCATGCCCGCAGGCGACGCCGAGCGCGACGTGGAGGGCGAGAGGTGGCGACAGCGCACGCAGTTGATGCGCGATGCCATTATCTACAACCGCAACAATCCCAGCATCCTCTTCTACGAATGTGGCAACAAGGGCATATCCGAAGAGCACATGGAGGAGATGAGACGCATACGCGACACCTTCGACCCTCAGGGGGGACGCGCCATCGGCAGCCGCGAGATGCTCCATTGCGATGCAGCGGAGTATGGCGGCGAGATGCTCTATGTGAACAAGAGTGCGCAAAAGCCCATGTGGATGATGGAGTATCACCGCGACGAGGGACTGCGCAAGTATTGGGACGAATGGAGCTACCCTTACCACAAGGAGGGCGACGGACCGCTCTACCGCGGTGCGGCGGCCACCGATTACAACCACAATATGGACCAGTTTGCCGTGGGCATGGTCACGGCGTGGCACGACTATTACCTCGAGCGCCCAGGAACAGGACGGCGTGTCAATGACGGCGGCACTAAGATCGTCTTTTCCGACACCAACACCCATTACCGTGGCGAGGCCAACTACAGGTCGAGCGGTGTCACCGATGCCATGCGCATACCCAAGGAGGCCTTCTTCGCCCATCAGGTGATGTGGGACGGATGGGTGACGCCAGAACGCGATGCCACCCACATCATCGGCCACTGGAACTACACCGACGGACAACGGCTCACGAAATATGTGGTATCGACTGGCGACAAGGTGGAGCTGCTGGCTGACGGACAGTCGCTCGGATGGGGACGTCGCAGCCACGAGTATCTGTTCACCTTCAGCGACATGGTCTATACACCGGGACGCCTCGAGGCAGTCAGCTACCGCGACGGACAGGTGGTGAGCCGCGACGAAGTGGAGACCACAGGCGAACCGCATCACCTGCAGCTATCGGTCACGACCAATCCGGAGGGCTTCAAGGCCGACGGGGCCGACATGGCGCTTGTGCAATATGAGGTGGTAGACAAGCAGGGGCGACGCTGCCCGCTCGACAATCGGATGGTACACTTCAACCTCAGTGGCGAAGGCCAATGGCTCGGCGGACTGGCACGTCCGCAGGGCGACACCACTCCACAGGCCACAAAGAATACGGCCAACGGCCAACAGGGAATGCTCGATGGACCGGAGACCAACACACCGTTCGACAACTACATCCGTTCGCTCGACCTGCCGGTGGAGTGTGGCATCAACCGTGCTCTGATACGCTCTACCACCAACGCCGGAACCATCACGCTCACTGCGGCTGCCGACGGCTTGCAACCCGTTACCATGGAGATACCTACCGAACCCATTGATACACACGACGGCATGAGCCTCTACCTGCCCCAGATGACCTTGCCCTGCAACCTCAGCCGGGGCGAGACTCCTAATACGCCGTCATTCCAAACGGTTAATCGAGAATGGCGCGTGGTAGACATTATCGCTGGTTCGAACACGGCGGAAGCAGCAAAGGCCTGCGACGACAATGAACAGTCGGAGTGGAAAAGCGACGGCACGAAGGCGGGCGCCTGGGCCACGTTCGTCCTGGAACATCCTGCACGCATCAACGAGATTGCCATCAAACTTGCGGGCTGGCGCAACAAGGTCTATCCGCTCGCCGTCTATGAGGGCAAGAAACTGGTGTGGCAGGGACTCACCTACCCCACTCTCGGCCACGTGCATATCACCATCGACAAACCCGTGCACAGCGACCGCGTGACCATCAAGATGCTGGCACCCAGTCAGGATAGCAACAAACTGGGCGACGTAAAGGAACTGGCAGGCGGCAACGCCAACGCCCTCGACCGCTTCGCCACCGTCAAGGGTAAGACGGAACTACGCATTGTCGAAGTGAGTTTCCTCGAAAAAATCAAACCTTAAAACTATGACTAGCTACACCCATACCTCCAAAGTCCTCCGCAAGGTCCTCGCGTTGACGGCAGTAGGTCTGGTGTCAGGCTACACGGCCTCTGCTGCCACGTGCGAGCGGACTTTCTACTGCACTACCGATTCGGATTTCGTACAATCGACCGATACTGCCCATGGGTGGAACAGCGCACAAAAGGAGTATCTCGACATGAAGAAAGACGAGACCGTCATGGTGATCGATGCTGGCGAAGGCAACTGCATCTTGCTGGCAACGGCTGCCCGAGAACGCAACAGGGGCAAGGTGACACACATCTGGTGGGTGCCACGCGACATCAGACGTTATGCCAGGGTGAACAAGGAAATCAAGGAGCGGCGCAACAGTCCGCACGCATACCTGTCAGGCATACCTGTCCGTAAGCTGATAAGGCACACGCCAGCACAAGGCCAACCGTTCTTCACTGTCGCCACATCCGACAACCTCGTACTGGCCGACGGACAGGCCTACGACAGCAACAACGCCGCCCACCATGGACAACCCCTCTACACCGTGTGGGAAGAACACCGCATCACCACGGATGCCGGCAACTGGCTGCGACTGCTGATCGACAATCAACTCAGCACACAGAACTACCAAGGGCCGTCCATACCGACCGAAACAACCACAAACAACAAACTCAAGGAACCACAAAAGATATACGGCGCTACGGAGGAGGAATGGCGCAACGCCGTGATGCCCGACGAACGCTGACAATCCTACAGTCGAACTATCACCCAAAAGGCCAAGCACGATTCAACGTGCTTGGCCTTTTACGTTTGCTGGCATAGCGTTCAGCTATGAACCATGGGCATGTTTTACTTTAATACTTTCTTTCCATCCTTGATGTAGACACCTTTGGGAAGCGAGTCGAAATCTCTGCCAAGATAGATGCCATTGAGACTATAGATGCCTTGATGACGAGGCGCTACCGTGCTTGCATCCACGTTCTTAATGCCATTGACACTCCATGTGTCATGGAGATAGTTATTGGCACGGCAATATAGTTTGGCCAAAGCATGGCAGATGTTGTGTGCCTCGATTGGCGACACGTCACTGCAGATGACGCAAGGAGCACTTTCGACAAGAGCCAAGCTCTCGGCTTCTCCAAGTCCGGTGATGCTCTGCACCAGGGCCGCCACTTCTTCTTTGTTGTCGGGGCATTCTTCGAGCACCACATCGTAGTGTTTGGTCGTGTCGGGCACAATGACGATGCTGTCGGTCACGACACTTCCGTTGAGCGCAATGGCATGGAACGCCGTGCTGAATGCAGCACCTGCAGGCGTGGCGATGATGCTGTTGGCCAGCGTGAGCGAATGGATGTCGGAATGTGAGCTCTCGGTACCTTTCATCTTCACGGTGGCATTGTTTACGATGAGCTTTTCGCTACTTCCGTCATAGCCCCCAACGCCCCAGTTTCCGTTGAAGTTTGCCGTGCAATTGTCAATCTCGAGCGAATTGCCGAAATAGACGCCCATGCCTTTCTTTGCTTCTGCATTGAGCGTTCCGTAGCCCTTGATAACAGTCGGGGTTTTGTTCAACATGAGGGCCGAGTGGTTAGCCTTGATGGTGTTCTCGCCTGTCACATTGATTGTGAGATGGGTTATCGTGTCGTTGTCAATGCCCTTGGTGTCGCCCGAGGCCTCGATGGTTGCGTTATCGAGGAACAGCGTCTTTGTTTCGGGCTCGTATTTCGCGGTTCCGCTCACGCCGTCGATGACACTCAGGTCGTTGCAGTTGCGGCTGGTTACGTCTATACCGGCAACCTTGAAGCCGTATTTTTTGCCAGTTCTTCTTATCACCACTTTTGGAGCGGGTTCGCCATCGATGGCAACGGCATACAAGGAGTCGACGAACGCAGCCCCCATGGGCTCTACGATTTCACATCCTTCAAGAACCAAAGAACTCAGATAAGATATCGCGCCCCGGTGCATAATCGTCGTGTCGAGACGTTCTGCCGTGATGTCGGCGTTGCGAATGGTGAGAAACGAACGGTCTTTAAAGTCCCCCTCTATGGCTCGTGTAGCGTAAGATTTGATGTTGATTGTGCAGTCGTCGAATGTAAGGTTGGCTCCACATATGGCTTTGGCCGACAGGATATCGAGCGATCCGCCTCCGGTAACGGTTAAAGGAGCTTGTGTGATGCCAAAGGGAGCACCATAGGTAATGATGTGGTTCTCTCCGAGCAATTTTATCGTCATATGGGGAGTACTGGCATCATATCTGATGGCCCAGCCTCTATATTCGGTTTCGAGAACGGCATTCTTGAGCGTGAGCGTGTAGGTATCGGGGTCGTATATCACGGCTCCTCTCACACCTGGCAGGACACTTAGGTCGTTGCAGTTGGCGTTTGTCACATGTTCGCCATTGATAAACATATCATATACTATAAGTTTCCCGATCAGCACTTTTTCGGTTACAACCTCTCCGTTTACTGCAACGGCCTTCAGAGTTTTGTCAAACTCGGCACGGTTGGGTTTTATGATAGCAATGCCGTCGTCTTCATCACTAACATATCCGTCGAGATTAATGTTCGATTCAAGATCAAGTGAGTCCATCCCGACGACCGATCCTTCGCTGCCCTCAGCTGTTATAGCAACGTTGAACTTCACGGAGAGGATTGCGCCCCCGCTGCCCGAAAGACCATGAATGCCTTTCGCGTTGATGTTGCAGGGTGTGACCGTGACGGTGGTGTTGTCGATGGCCATTCCCGAGCCGTTGATGCTGGTGGCGTTGAGCGTTCCGCCGCCCTTAAGGGTCGTGGGCTGAGCCAGCGACAGTGCCGCCTGGTTAGACGTGATGTTGTTTTCGCCCGTTATATTTATGACAAGGCCACTGTCGGCATAGTTTGTTATCGCTTCGGTATTGCCTTGCAGTGCTATTGTGGCGTTGTCGAGGGTTAGGACATTGGTGTTCGGGTCGTAGTTCACCGTGCCGCTCACGCCCGTAAATTCAGTCAAAGAGTCGTAGTTGCTGTGCGTCACGTCTATTCCGGCTATCTTCAGGCCATAAGCCAGAGACTTGGCAATAACAACCTTGGTTCCTATCACTTCACCGTTGAGCGTAATGGCCGTCAGACTTGGGTTGTAAACAGCTCCTATAGGATGGAGAATCTTTTCGTCGTCTTCGAGCTTGAGCGTTTTGATGAAAGCGACAGAGCCGTTGTTGCCCTCGGCCGTCACCACGGCACCGTTCTTAACAATGAGAGTCTCTGTGCCGGTATTGCCTCTGATGCCGTAGGAACCTTTCGCACTGACATTGCAGTTGTCGATCGTGAGCGAGCCGATATCATTTGTGATGCCCGATCTGTTTTCGCTCGCGGCATAGAGCTTTCCGCCGCCTTGGATGGTCGTTGCCTTGAACACGGCTATTGCCGGGTAATCTTCTGCTATGACACGGTTCTCGCCCACCACATTAATTATAAGGCGTTTGATGGAAGCGTTCTGTATGCCTTCGATGTCACCTTTTACCGTGATGGTTGCGTTTTCGAGTGTGAGCGTTTTTGCAGCGGAATCGTATTTCACCGTTCCGCTCACACCGTCGATTACGCTCAAGTCATCGCAGTTGTCGCTGGTAACGTCAACTCCGGCAATCTTCAGTCCATAGCTTTCCTGTGCCCTCGCCGGATTTATGCCCGCGAGCATGAGTACGAACAGCAGCAAGACTCCAACTCCTGCCCTGACGCGATTGTAAACTTTATGCTTCATAACTGACTGTTTTTTCTTTCTTCTAGGTTCATCGGTGCCTCCAGAAAGAACGTTTGATAAAATATGGTTGGATATATGATGAATGTCTGTTTACCGCTTGCTGCCACACAGTGTATTGGCAGAAGCATAAATTACGGATGCAAAATTAGTTAAAACATTTGGTTTAAGCACCATTTATTCAAACATTCTTCATGTTGAAGAACATTTTTTACTCAGACTCCCTTTTCCTGACGATGGGTAACAAATCATTCAAGTTTTCCGAAAAAAAGAAGATATATTCGAAGTTTATTCCTAAATTTGCACATGGCGGCTGCCACCCTCCGTGATACACATCCGCCACCACATCAGCAAACCCACATATCATATTACCATGAAACACGCAGTCCTGCTCCTTGCCATCTTTCTCTGCCTTGGCTGTACGGCTCAGACACAACAACACTCTTCCACCGCCCGCAGCTTTGTCATCACCTCGAATGAGGGTGCGCGCCTCACTGCCTATCTGCCTGTCGATCCGTCAGGACGCGCCATCGTAGACCTGCCCGGTGGCGGCTACTCGCATCTGGCCGTCGACCACGAGGGCCATCAGTGGGCCGAATGGATGAATAGCCAGGGCATCTCCTTCTTCGTGCTCGAGTATCGCATGCCCAAGGGCAACCGCACCATTCCCCTCACAGACGCTTACCAAGCCATGACTACCGTGCGCGACTCGGCGGCAGCGTGGCACGTCAATCCCCACGACGTGGGCATCATGGGCTTTTCGGCAGGCGGACACTTGGCCTCTGCGGTGAGCACACACGCCGAATGGGCTGCACGGCCCAATTTCTCAATCCTCTTCTACCCCGTGGTGTCGATGGACGAACGCGTCACACACAAAGGGTCGTGCGTCAACTTTCTGGGCACTGAAGGCATGAGCGACGCCTCATTGGTGGCGCAATGGAGCAACGAACTGCAGGTACGCCGCCACCTCACCCCGCCGGCCGTCGTCATATTGGCCAACGACGACCGTACCGTACCGCCAGTCACCAACGGTGTGGCCTACTACTCTGCCATGCGCCGTGCCGGCAACGACGTTGCCCTCTTCGCTTACCCGTCGGGAGGACACGGCTTCGGTTTCCGCGACACCTTCGCCTATCACCGGCAGATGCTCGATGACCTCCAGGCTTGGCTCAGTTCGGTCAAAGCTCCCGACGAGCAGGCCGTGCGCATAGCCTGCATCGGCAACTCCATCACCGATGGCTTGGGCATCGACATGAGCGGCACCTACGCATACCCTGCCGTCCTACAGCGGTTGATGGGCCGGGGATACAACGTTAAGAACTTCGGTGTATCGGCACGCACCATGCTCAACGAGGGCGACCATCCCTACATGAAGGAACAGGCATGGCGCGATGCCCTGGCATTCAACCCCGACATCGTGGTGGTAAAGCTCGGCACCAACGACGCCAAGGATTACAACTGGAAGCACGGCACCCACTTCGGCCGAGACCTGCAGCTCATGGTTGACACCCTGCAATCGCTACCCACCAAACCGCAGATCTACCTGTGCAGCCCCATCCGTGCACGCGATATCTGGGGCATCTCCGACAGCGTGATCGTCAAGGGTGAGATGCCCGTCATACAACGTGTGGCCAAGAAGAACAAGCTACACTACATCGACCTCCACAAGGAGTTTGACGAGACTGAGGGCATGATGCAGCGCGACGGCATACACCCCACAGAGAAAGGTGCAGCGCGTCTGGCCAAAATCATAGCCTCGCACCTAAATACCCAAAAATGATGATTTGCCACATTTGGCTAAGCTCGGATAAGAGATAATCGTTGATTTTGCGTAACTTTGCACTAAGGAAAAGGGTGGTCTACATGCCACCCTTCATATTATTGTGCAAAAACAGTCATGATTAAGAAGATAACAGCACTCGTCTACGTGGCGCTCCTGGTGGTGATGGCAGTAGCAACGATGATAGAAAACAGTCAGGGTACCGACTACGCCCATTCGGCCATCTACGGGGCATGGTGGTTCACCTTGCTTTGGGCGGTACTCACAGCCACGGGCATCGCCTACCTCCTCAAACGACGCGTGCGCCATTACGGCACATGGGCCATTCATGCCTCACTGGTCATCATCCTACTGGGGGCTCTGCTCACCCACCTCACCTCTACCAAGGGCATGATGCACCTGCGTGAGGGCGAGACATCGAATACCTATGTCATGAGCGACGGACATCACGGCATGCAAACGGCACTGCTTCCTTTCAGTATGCGCCTCCACAAGTTTGTGACCACCTATCACGATGGCACGAACGCAGTGGCCGATTATGCCTCGACATTCACCGTGACAGACGGCAACACGCAACAAGAGGGACAGGTATCGATGAACAACATCTTTTCTTACCGTTCCTACCGCTTCTACCAGTCGAGCTACGACCCCGACGGCCACGGGACAGTGTTGGCCGTCAACAGCGACCCCTGGGGCATCCCCGTCACCTACACGGGCTACGCCCTTCTCTTCATCTCCCTGATATTCATGCTCTTCGACCCTAAGGGGCAATACCGCCAGGTACTGCGCAGTCCGCTCCTGCGCAAGGGGGCGCTCGTGTCCATGCTGCTCTTCTCTGCCACAACCGCTTCGTATGCACAATCCACCATACCGATCGAAACGGCCGACCGACTGGGCCGGCTCTGCATGCTTTACAACAACCGCATCTGCCCTGTAGAGACCTATGCGCTCGACTTCTGCCAGAAGATCTACGGCGCACGCTCCTACAAGGGTCTCACGGCCGAGCAGGTGCTCGCTGGCTGGATTTTCTATGGTGACCAGTGGGCCAGCGAACCGTTCATACATGTCAAAGGCAGTAAGCTGCGCGACCACCTGGGACTTGCAGACAGCCACTGCGCGATGGCCACCTTCTTCCAGATGGGCCAGTACACGTTGGGTCCACTCGTGCAGGAATACTATCAGGGCAACACCGACAAACTGCACAAACAGGCCATGGACCTTGACAACCGCCTGATGCTTCTCATGGAGCTGCGCAGCGGACAGTCGCTCCGCCTCCTGCCCTACACCACAAAGCGCGGTGTCACCACCTGGTATGCTCCCACCGACAGCCTGCCCCACAACATCAGTGCGCAGCAAGCGCTCTACATCCACCAGGTCTTCCCGCTGATGGCCGAGGATGTGGTCGCCGGACGATGGACGCGTGTCAATGAGTTTCTCGACAAGATGCATCACTACCAGCAAGTGTTCGGCGGTCACAGCCTGCCCACCGCAGCACAGTACAAGGCAGAACGGCTGGGCAACGCCGTGCCTTTCGCCACAGTGCTCTTCATGGTCAACCTCACACTGGGCTTCATCGCCCTGTTCTACATCATCGGCCGCATGACGCAGGCACGATGGGTTACACCACGACTGCGCCGTTTGGCAGACAGGGGCTTTGCCATACTGCTCGGTCTGTCGTTCTTGACGCTCACAGTAGCCATGGCAGCTCGGTGGATGGCCAGCGGCAACATGCCACTGAGCAACGGCTATGAGACGATGCTGCTCCTGGCATGGTTTGTGGAGCTCATCGCCCTCATCCTGCAACGCCGCTTCCGCATCGTCATGGTGTTCGGTTTTCTGCTCTCGGGCTTCTTTCTGCTCGTAAGCCACATCAACGCCATGGACCCCGCGATCGGACAGATGATGCCCGTGCTCAACTCGCCCCTGCTCTCCGTACACGTCAGCATCATCATGATGAGTTACGCTCTGCTGTCGCTCACGTTCATCTGCGCCGTCATGGGGCTGGCCATGCCTCGCCACGATGCCGAACTGCAGGCCTTGAGCCGACTGTTCCTCTACCCCGCAATTGCGACCATGGGCATCGGCGTATTTATCGGTGCTGTTTGGGCAAACGTCAGCTGGGGCAGCTACTGGAGTTGGGACTCCAAGGAGACCTGGGCACTCATCACCCTCATGATCTATGCCATCGCCGTTCATAGCACCAGTCTGCCGGCCCTGCGTCGTCCGCGCCCCTATCACTGGTTCATGTTGTTGGCCTTCCTGTCACTCATCATGACCTACTTTGGGGTCAACTACCTGCTCAGCGGCATGCACTCCTACGCCTGACACCTCAGTGTGATATTCTGCATTAAGATAAATCCAAATTATCATGGAACAACATATTTCTTCCCAATTGACCCAGGTGCAGCTCCACACCTTCAACAACGGAACAGAGACACGTGAACACCATGTCATCATCAGTATAGCCGACGAGGGCCGCACACTCAGTTACGGCGACCAGCTCAAGCTCATCATGGACCGCTTCGAGAGCATGCGCAAGCAGCTTGCGGCAGTAACGGTCTTCAAACGTTACTTCCTGAGCGACAGTGCCAACCAGGCCGACGAGCTCATGGCCTACGAACTCGAAAACCCCGAGTATGCCGTATCCATCGTCCAGCAGGCTCCTGCCAGCGGGGCCAAGATTGCCCTGTGGGCCATCCTCATGACGGCAGTAGGCACTCGCGCCCTCGCCAGCGGCCTCTATGAGGTGAGCCACGGCTCCTACCGGCACCTGTGGACAGCCAGCTGCGCCAATCTCGCCAAGGACTCGGAGCGACAGACCAAACTGCTGCTCAACGAGTATGTGATGCGCCTCATCAACGAGGGTTGCACGCTCGAGGCCAACTGCGTGCGCACATGGTTCTTCGTCAACGACATTGACAACAACTACGCCGGCGTGGTGAAGGCACGCAACGATGTCTTCGCCACACAGAACCTTACCGACAAGACCCACTTCATCGCCTCAACGGGCATCGGCGGCAGACAGGCCAACCCGCGGGTGCTGTCGCAGATGGACGCCTACGCCGTCAGCCCCCTGCAGCCCGGCCAGATGGGTTATCTCTACGCAGCCGACCATCTCAACCGCACGAGCGACTATGGCGTGAGCTTCGAGCGAGGCACCTATGTCGACTATGGCGACCGACGCCACGTCTACATCTCTGGCACAGCCAGCATCGACAACAAGGGCAACATCCTCTATCCCGGTGACGTGCGCCGCCAGTGCCAGCGCATGTGGGACAATGTCGAGGCACTGCTCAACGAGGGAGGATGCGGCTTCAGCGACATTGATGCCATCGTGTGCTACCTGCGCGACCCCGCCGACTACGAGGTGGTGCGCCGTCTCTTCGACGAGAAGTTTGGGGAATGCAAGGACCGTCCGGCCACACCCTACCTGCTTGTCCATGCGCCAGTGTGCCGGCCGGGATGGCTCATCGAGATGGAGTGTATTGCCACCTGCAATGCCGATACTGCCTATCCGAAATTCTGACACGACCCATTCCGGCGCATCGCCTTCACTGCCGGCGAATGACGAGGAAATAAAAAGATATGGGCGGAAAGGCTTGGGGATTTCATCCATTCTGTTTATTTTTGCAGCACTATGGCAACATCATACATCATCACCATTCTCCTGACGGCCATCATCATGGTCGCCGTGGGCTACGTGCTTGCCAGCCGCGGAAGAAACACGTCATCCGACAACAGCACCGCACTGGCCGAACAAATCAAGACCCTAACCGCAGAGCGCGATGTGCAACGGGCTAATGCGGACAACTGCCGGCAGCAGCTGGCCACACAGAAGGACGACTACGAACAGCGTCTCCTCAATGTCAAGGCTGAGGCTGAGACGCGCCTCAAGCAGCAGCAGGCTGAGACCGAGACTTACCGACAGGCTGAGCAGCAGCGCAGCGCCGACACGCTGGCCAACATGAGGCGCGCCTACGAAACGCAGCTCACTGAGCTGAAAGACGCACAGGAAAAGCAGATTGCCGAACTGAAAGACTCGCACGAGAGGCAAATTGCACAACTGAAAGATGCGCAGGAGAAACAGCTACAACAGTCGAAGGACAGCATGGAGGCGCAGATTGACGCGCTGAAACTGATGAACAAAGAGCAGGTGGAAAGCCAGATGAAGCTCATACGCGAGCAGATGCAGACCACCTCCGAAGAGGTGTTGAAACGCCGCCAGGACGAATTGGGCGAGCGCAACAGGGAGCAAGTGTCAAAGATTCTTGACCCGCTACAACAGAGCTTCCGCGAGATGCAGGAGGCCTTCAATCTCACGAAGAGCCAGCAAAGTGAGGCCTTGACACGACTCGACGAGACCATCAAGATCAATATGCAGAAAAGCACCGAGCTGGGCGAGACCGCCGACAGGCTGACACGCGCACTGACAGGCGAGGTGAAGGTGCAGGGCAACTTCGGAGAGCTGAAGCTCAAGCAGCTCCTCGAAGACATGGATCTCAAGGAGGGCGAACAGTTTGACACGCAGGAGACCCTGCGCGACAAGGCCGGACGATCGGCCAAGGGCGACGACGGCAAAGGGCTCATTCCCGACTTCATCCTCCACTTCCCCAACAACCGGCATGTGGTGGTCGACTCGAAGATGTCGCTCACCGACTATGAACGCTACATGAACGCCGAGGATGGTACAGAGGAGAAGACGGCCTCGCTCAAGGCACACATCGCCAGCGTCAGGGCACAGGTAAAGCGCCTGGCACGAAAAGAGTATACCAAGTATCTGCCTAGCGGCTACAACCGTCTCAACTTTGCCATCATGTACGTACCCATCGAGGGTGCGCTCAACCTCGCCCTGCTCAACGACGGCACCCTCTGGCGCGAGGCCTACGACCAAGGCGTGCTCATCCTCGGACCACAGACGATGTACATGAACCTGCGGGTGCTTGAGATGATGTGGACCCAAGTGCGGCAACTCAAGAACCAGCAGGCCATGATGGATGCAGCCAACACCATCATCGAGCGTGTGCAAGATTTCGGCATGCGCTTCATGGACGTGGAGGCGAGCATGAACGACACCGTCAAGAAAATCGCTAAGCTCAAGATCACCACCGCCGACAGCGGCCCCAGCATCATCACCGCCGCCAAGCGACTGCTCACGGCGGGTGCCAAGGAGAACAAAAAGAAAAAGTCGCTCGACGAGATGGACGAGCCAACGTTCATTGAGGGCGACAAGGAGAATAGTGAAGAATAAGGTCAGCTGTGCCAACGTCACCAACGCGTTTGAAGAATAGACTTCCGATACCCATCGGATAAAAGGTACGCGACCCCAATAGCATACCTAAATCATCTGGAAGTAGCACATTATGTAAAAAGGGTTATTTTATCCGTAAACCGAGTAACGGCCGTTCAGCGGGAAAAGCGTAATTTTGCAGCGTGGGACAAGAGGCGGTTCCACACTCCTCCCCCCGGACGGTTCCGCCCCACCCACATTTTCATTGCAGCCCCACTCCGGCCAACGCCAAGGGGCTGTCAACAGACAACAACTTACATATTAAGGTAAAAAACATGTTACTCGAAAAAATCCAATCACCCGCTGACATCAAGCACCTATCGACACAACAACTGCACGCGCTCGCTGCCGAAATACGGCAGGGCATACTCCTCCGCGACTCACTCCACGGCGGACACGTAGGTCCTAACCTGGGATTCGTGGAGGCCACCATCGCCATGCACTATGTGTTCAATGCGCCCGAAGACAAGTTTGTCTTCGACGTCTCCCATCAGATTTATCCGCATAAGATGCTGACGGGTCGTGCCTTCGGCTTTATCGACCCCAAGCGCTTCGACGAGGTGTCAGGATATTCATCACCACTGGAGTCGCCCGATTACGACAACTTCGAGATAGGTCACACCTCCACCTCCGTCGCCCTGGCCACTGGCCTGCAGAAAGGCCGTGACATCCTGGGCGGCAAGGAGAACATCGTGGCGGTCATCGGAGACGGCTCGCTCAGCGGCGGAGAAGCATTCGAAGGACTAAACATGGCAGCCGAACTGGGCACCAACATCATCATCGTGGTCAACGACAACGAGATGTCGATTGCCGAGAACCACGGCGGCCTCTACCGTAACCTCGCACTGTTGCGGCAGACTAACGGGCAGGCAGAGTGCAACTTTTTCCGTACCTTCGGCTTCGACTACCACTATGTGTCGCAGGGCAACGACATCGAGACGCTCATCGCAGCCTTCAGCAAGGTGAAGGACACGCCGCGCCCCACCATCGTGCATATCCACACCGAGAAAGGACATGGTTACCAGCCCGCTGTCGACAATAAGGAAGGCTGGCACTGGAACATGCCTTTTGACCCCAAAACGGGCAAGAACACCGTAGGTCCGTTCCCCGAGAGTGCCGCACAGGCGCTGGGCAACCATCTGCGCAACGAGATGAAGCGCGACCCCAAACTGGTATGCATCTCGGCGGCCGTGCCCGCCAGCATCGGCTTCAGTCCCACAGAGCGACAGGTCGCCGGCCCACAACACCAGGACGTTGGCATAGCCGAGGAAGAAGCCATAGCTATGGCCAGCGGCATGGCCAAGCGCGGAGCACACCCCGTGTTCTCAACCTATGCCACATTCATCCAGCGCACTTACGACCAGATTGCACAAGACCTCTGCGTCAACGGCAACCCCGCCGTGATCAACGTCATCGGTGCATCAATCTTCGGCATGAACGACTTCACGCACATCTGCTTCTTCGACATACCGATGCTCTCACACATCCCCAACCTCGTCTACCTCGCGCCCACCACAGTGGAGGAGATGATCGCCATGGAGGACTGGGCTATCCGTCAGGACCGCTACAGCGTTGCCATCCGCGTACCCGAGGGCGGTGTATGCCACAGCGACGAGCACTACCCCACCGACTATAGCGACCTCAACCGCTATCAGACCGTACACCGTGGCAGTCGTGTAGCCCTACTGGCGCTCGGAAGTTTCTTCGACAAGGGGCGCCGCGTGGCCCGGCTGCTGGCCGAAGAAGGCATCGATGCCACCCTCATCAATCCCCGCTACATCACGGGCACCGACGACGAACTTCTCCGCTCGCTGCAGTCTGACCACCAGCTCGTGGCCACCCTCGAGGACGGTTCGGTCGACGGCGGCTTCGGTGAGCGTATCGCCCGCTTCTACGGCCCCACGGAGATGAAGACGCTCTGCTTCGGCGTGCGCAAGGCCCTCTATGACCGATACGACGTGCAGCAGCTACTCCGCGACAACGAGCTCACCGACGAGCAGGTGGCACAGCGCATCATCAGCATCCTGTAGCATAGAACCACCGTCGATTACCACTCTCTCAAAACCAACAACAACCATGGATGAAAAGCCAGCACTCTACAAGATTGACACCATAGACGACTTTAACAAGCTCTACGGCTTTGAGACAAAGCACCCCCTCGTGGCGGTGGTCGACATGAGCCAGGCCAAGCGCGTCATCACCGAAACGGCCACCTTCAGCTACGGTGTCTACGCGCTCTTCCTGAAGCAGACCTACTGTGGCGACATTACCTACGGACGCCAGCCCTACGACTATCAAGAGGGCACTGTGGCCAGCTATGCTCCGGGACAGGCCATCACCGTGCGCCACCGCCCCGACTACAAGCCCAATGCCTTCGGTGTGCTCTTCCACCCCGACCTCATACGAGGCACGGAGCTTGGCAGGGACATCGGACAGTACTCTTTCTTCTCCTACGACGTGCGCGAGGCGCTACATCTGTCGGAAGAGGAGAAAGGCATCTTCCGCGACTGCCTCGCCAAGATGCAGGGCGAGCTCAACCACGCCATCGACAACCATAGCCGTAGGCTCATCTGCCGCAACATCCAGCGTTGTACATAGCAAGATGATATTTCTTATTTGTTACCTACTTGATTATCAGCAGGTACACGATAATGCAAACGTAAG
>CAVDNW010000008.1:0-83243 GCA_963610435.1 Oscillospiraceae bacterium
AATGATTTTCTTCGTCGTAAATAAGTATACTCGCCAATTCCCATCTAATCAGATAACCATAGAAGACAATGGAAACAATATTGCTGAATAGTTACCGCCAGCAAACGGCCCGCCTCAACAAACTTCAAGAAATAAGTGCATACGAACCGACCGACGGCAAACAAGGCCAAGGCACCCAAATAATAATAGGTAGTGATCTGCTGAGCCACAGACTCGGCCATGCCCTCCATGTCGGAGAACACGTGATGGCCATAATACATAATGTAAGCCCAGCACACCGTCTGCGCCCCCACATAGAAGAACTGAGCAATCACGCCCTGACGATACGTCTTCATGCGCAGCAGTTGGCCGTAAGCCTTCCACATGCTTTTCCGCTCCCTATCACTGGCAGCCTTGGGCATGCGCGTCAGCACAATGGCCACGAGCAGCACCAGGATGATGATGCCGATATACAGATAAGGCTGCACCAAGATGTCGAGATCATGCGCTTTGATGGCCTCGAAACGAGACGGGTCGCTAACCATCAGACGGCATCTGCTTGCGCTGTCGGTAGTATCGAGACTGCCCGACACATAAGTCAGCGCAATGAAGGCACCCGTAAGCGCACCCACGGGGTTAAACGCCTGGGCGAAGTTGAGCCGTCGGGTGCCCGTCTCCTCGCCTCCCATAGCATAGACATAGGGATTGCAACTGGTCTCAAGAAACGACAAACCGCACGTCATCACAAAGTAAGCGGGGAGAAAAGCCACAAACGATCCTGTGGCCTTGGCAGGCACAAAGGCCAGTGCACCGGCCGCATAGAGAGCCAAGCCCGTCACCACTCCCGCCTTGAAGGAGTAGCGCTGGATAAACAATGCAGCGGGGAGAGCCATACAGAAATAGCCCAAATAGAAAGCCACCTGCACAAAACTGCTCTCAAATTTACTAATCTGGAAAATAAGGCCAAACGACTTCACCATCGGGTTCGTCACATCATTGGCAAAACCCCACATGGCAAAACAAATGGTAATCATGGCGAGAGGCAGGAGAAAACTTTTCCCGTCTTTCTTGAACAATCCGTCTTGGTTGCGACTCATATGCAAAATATTTTTTAGCAAATGTAACATAAAATACCAAGATGACCATAGAAAATGTGTACTTTTGCAATAACAATCAACTGGCAGCAACGCCCAAAAGACACTTTGAAATGAAAAAACTCTTGTCGCTCCCGCCCAATTTGGTGGAATGCTTCCACGACATAACAGGCTATCCCGAAGATGAATGGTTCTGCACCCATGACCCCATCGGCCACAAGTTGGGCTCGGGAGGCGGTTCGGCCAACTTGCTCATGGAATACTGGAAAGCCCATGGAAAGAAAGACGGCGAGCAACTGCTATTGCTCCATGCAGGCGGGCAGAGCCGGCGATTGCCAGCCTATGCTCCTTCAGGCAAGATACTGATGCCCATTCCCGTGTTTCGATGGGAGCGCGGACAACGCCTCTCGCAAGACCTGCTGCAACTGCAATTGCCTCTCTACGAAAGCATCATGGGCGCCGCCCCCAAGTGTCTGAGCACCATGATTGTGAGCGGCGACGTGTACATCCGTTCCACAAAACCCCTGCAACCCATCCCCGAGGCCGACGTGGTATGCTACGGACTGTGGCTCGGTCCGGAGATTGCCAAGGACCATGGCGTGTTCGTCAGTTCGAAAAAAGAACCGAATACGCTCCAGTGTATGTTGCAGAAACCATCGGTCGACACACTCAACCGGCTGCAGAAGGACCATTTCTACCTGACCGACATCGGTGTATGGCTTCTGTCCGACAAGGCCATAGACGTACTGATACGACGCTCCACCCATGACGGCAAGCTGACCGAGTATGATCTCTACGGCACCTTCGGCTGTTGTCTGGGAACCCATCCCATACTGCATGACGATGAACTGGCAGCGCTGAGGGTGGCCATCTTGCCCTTGCCGGGCGGTGAGTTCTACCATTTCGGCACATCACCCGAACTGCTTTCCTCCACCGTTGCCATACAAAACCTGGTCAACGACCAACGCCACATCCTGCACCACTCCATGAAACCATGCCCGAGCATCTTCGTACAGAACGCCGTCACGCTGACCACTTTCAACGACAGCAACGAGAATGTGTGGGTGGAGAACAGCCACCTGGGCATCCATTGGACGCTGACCCACAACAACATCGTGACTGGTGCACCGGAAAATGACTGGCAGGTGACTCTGGCACCTGGCGAGTGCATCGACTTTGTGCCCATCGGCCAAGAGGCGTGGTGCGTGCGCAGGTATGGCTTCTTCGACAAGTTTGCTGGCAACGAGCAGACCACTCCCCGCTTCCCGCTTCTGCCCGACAGCGACGCACTCGACGCATTCATGCGGGGCACGGACATGACGGCAGACAGCCGTCTGCTTTCCGCAGAGGAAATCTCGACTCATGCCAACCTCTTCCGCCTGACAAAGCAACGGCAACAATACCGCTCCAAAAACTGGCAAGCACTGGCAAGGAACCATACGCACAGCGTATTCTACCAGCTCGACCTCGACGACGCCGCCCATACCTTCCGCAAGCATCATCTGCCCGCCCCACAACCGCTGGGCGACAACGAACCGCTCATGAAACGCATGAGCGATGCCATGTTCCAGTCGGAGATTGCCTCAGGCGAACAAAAGGCCAAGATGGAACACCAGGCATTCGACTTGCTTCGTGAAGGGATTACCCAGTCCGCAGCCAGCAACCGCATGACACCACGCAAAACGGTCTGCGACGACCAGATTGTGTGGGGGCGTTCACCGGTGCGCATCGACATCGCTGGCGGATGGACCGACACACCGCCCTACTGTCTTATGGAGGGTGGAAATGTCATCAACCTCGCCATAGAACTCAACGGGCAACAGCCCATCCAGGCCTATGTGAAACCATGCCAGAAGCCTCAAGTGGTGCTGCGGAGCATCGATCTCGGTGCAGCAGAGGTGATAACAACCTACGAGCAATTGGGGGCCTACAACCAGGTGGGAAGTCCCTTCTCCATCCCAAAGGCAGCCCTATCCCTGTGTGGCTTTCTGCCAGCATTTGCCACAGAGCCCTACCCGACCCTGAAAGACCAGTTGCTCGACTTCGGTTGCGGCATTGAGGTGACGTTGCTCTCGGCCATACCGGCAGGCTCTGGCCTCGGCACGAGCAGCGTACTGGCTGCTACCGTACTGGGAGCAATCAGCGAGTTTTGCGGACTGGGATGGGACAAGGGCGAAATCGGACGGCGTACCCTGGTGCTGGAACAGCTTCTCACCACAGGCGGAGGATGGCAAGACCAGTTTGGCGGACTGCTCCATGGCGTGAAACTGCTGCAGACACAACCCGGCTTCGACCAACAACCCGTCGTGCGCTGGTTGCCCGACGGCGTCTTCACCCAACCCGAATACCAAGCGTGCCACCTTTTGTATTATACCGGTATCCGCCGCACGGCGAAGACCATCCTCTCGGACATCGTGCGGCGGATGTTCCTCAACCAGCACGAGGAGCTGTCGCTGCTGCGCGACATGAAGAGCCACACTCTGGCAATGTGTGAAGCCATACAACGCGAAGACTTTACAACTATGGGCCAACTGGTGCGCAAGACCTGGCAACAAAACCAGGCTCTCGACAGCGGTACCAACCCCGAGGCGTGCCGCCGTATCACCGATCTGGTGGACGACCTGTGCCTGGGCTATAAACTGCCAGGTGCTGGCGGGGGCGGCTATCTCTACATGGTAGCCAAAGACCCGGAGGCGGCCGTACGCATCAAGGCAAAACTCAATGACCATCCTGCCAACGCAGGAGCACGTTTTGTAGACATGACCCTCAGCAGCCACGGCATGCAGGTTTCACGAAGTTAATCTGTATCATGAATTTCACGACTCCCATCAGCATTCCTCTCTCTCCCTGGCAGATTGCGCCCTGTGAGCGCATGTTGTTTGTAGGCTCGTGCTTTGCCGACAACATGGGGCAACGCTTCAGCCAAGAACGGTTTCGCACAGTGGTCAATCCTTATGGCGTGATGTACAACCCAGCGAGCATCGTCCATACCATGGAGCGGATGCTACATGAGGGGCGGATGCCTTTCGTGCCCGACGAGACGGGCACATGCGTCATCACCCTGGGTACCAACCACGTGTATGTGCTCAAGGAGACGGGCGAGATTGTGGACAACTGCCAAAAACGGCCTCAGCGGCTTTTCGACGAGCAGATGCTCAGCGTCGCACAATGTGCCGACTACTTGCACCAAGCCATCAGCTGCATACACCGACATTATCCACGAGTGAGGTTCATTCTAACCGTATCACCCATCCGCTATCGCAAGTATGGCTACCACGGATCACAAGTGTCGAAGGCTACCTTGCTGCTGGCCATCGAACAGGTGAGGCAGGCATTGGCAGACATCACGGTGGATTATTTCCCCTCTTACGAGATTGTTCTAGACGAACTGCGCGACTACCGCTTCTACCGCGAGGATATGCTCCACCCCACGCAGCAGGCCATCGACTACATTTTCGAGCGGTTTGGCGACACTTATTTCTCCCACCAAACACAAGTGTTTCTCGAAGCATGGCGCCCGATACGCGAGGCTTTAGGGCACAAGCCCTTCCACCCCGGGTCGGAAGAGCATGCACTGTTCATTCAGAAAACATTGGAAAAGGCACGTGCCTTGCAAGCACAGTTCCCCGAGATGGGGAGCGCAGAAGAGCTCATCCTTCGCGCTGGCGCACAGCCTCAAAAAGCAGAATGGCCGCGCTAACCGACACGTTTAGCGAGTCGAGCTGTCCCTTCATGGGAATGCGGATATGGGCATCGGCCGCCTGGCGCCACGGATCGGTCAGACCTGTAGCCTCGGTGCCCATGACCAGGGCTGTGCCGCGCTGCATGTCGGTGTCGTAGTAGAGGTGTGAGTCTTGCAACTGGGCGGTGAGGATACGGATGCCACGCTCCTTCAGAAAGGCTATGCATTCTGCCGACGAGCATGCCACCGTGGGCACGGTGAAGATGGCTCCAATGCTCGAACGGATGAGATTAGGGTTATAAAGGTCGGTAAGCGGGTCGCAAACGATGACGGCATCGGCCGCCGCAGCATCGGCCGAGCGGAGCACGGCTCCCAGGTTGCCAGGCTTCTCCACGCGTTCCAGCACCACCAGCAGCGGATTGTCGGGCAAACGCAGGTCATCGAGGGTTCTCGTCTTGACCTTCATCTCGGCTACGGCACCTTCGGTAGAGCCGCGATAAGCTATGCGCTCATAGACTTCGGGGGTGACCTCCAGCGAGCGGTTGGCGGCGATGACTCGCCGCAATTCGGCATCCTCGCCAGCGGAAAACATGAGTTGTGGACAATAGAAAAGCGTGTCGATCTCGTAGCCTGAATGGAGACAATGGAGCAGTTCGCGACGCCCTTCCACCACGAACAAGCCGGCTTTGCGGCGCTCTGACGATTTCTGCTGCAACAAGACGAGTCTCTTCACACGTGTGTTCTGCGTGCTGGTTATCATGCTTTCTGAACTTTTCATACGCTCTGCGTCTGCTTTATTATAAACGGTCTGCTTTACTATAAAAGTGGACTGCGTGAGGAACCACGCATCGCTCAACTCATGCAAAAGTAACAAGTTTATTTCATTCGCACAACAATTTGTTTCCCTAAGTGAAGGTAAAAACATATAAGCCACTAACAATTTGTAGGTAATTTTCAGAGAAGCATTGCCAATTCGGACGATTATTAGTAATTTAGCAATTCGAACAACCTCTACAAGCAGATATGACAAACGTATGGCTGAGCGCTGCAGGTCTTTGCGGTGCCACGATAATAGGAAGCATTCTCGGATTCGGGATAAAGGAGCTGCCACACAAATGGAACGACACGGTATTGGGCTATTGTGCCGGGGTGATGCTCGCTGCCTCAACGCTAGGACTAATAGTCCCTGCATTTGAGTCGGAGACAACGCCCTGGTGGCTGGTTGCCACAGGAGTAATAGCGGGTGCGTTGTTCCTCAACGTGCTCGACCTTGTGACGCCTCACCTCCACCATATCACAGGCATAGACGCCGAGGAACACCGCAACAACTCCACCCTCAACCACATCATGCTGTTCGTGATGGCCATCGCCATCCACAAACTTCCAGAAGGCATTGCGGCAGGTGTAAGCATGAGCGACGGCAATGAAGTGTCGTGGACTGTAAGTTTCGGCATAGCGCTGCAGAACATTCCTGAAGGAATGGTGATAATAGCCCCGCTGTTGCTGGCAGGAGTGAAGCGCATGCGCACCTTCATCATATCCTTGGCCATCGGACTGCTGGAGATCATCGGCGTATGGACAGGCTATGCCATGGGAAGCCTGTCAACCTCCATGCTTCCTGTCATGCTTGGCTTTGCCGGTGGCGCCATGCTCTATGTCACAAGCGATGAAATGATACCCGAGACCCATGCCCACGGCTATCAAAAACAGGCGACCTATGCGTTGTTGCTCGGCTTCATGACATTACTGCTGTTGGAAAAACTGTTGTAAGCCCTACGCGGCCATCGTCAGTTGGTTTACGGGGGAACAAAGATATCCAGAAGCACCAAGTCGTTACAACATTTCGGGGGCATCTCAAGCCATGCAACGAAAACAAGAAAATGATTGATGTCGGGTAAAAATGCAAGGCGTATAGGTCAAATGCAAATGGCATGTCCTGCAGCGACTACAAGGACTATGAACAGCTAACCTGACCATGACAGCAAGCTCCAAATACGAAAAAATACAGGCAATGACCCGAAAGCCATTGCCCGCACAGTGTATCGCCTATTGCGATAGAAATGATTAATCTTTGTTGGAACGCTTGCGCTCGAGGTGATCAAGGATAATCTTGCGCATGCGGATGTTCTTAGGCGTGACCTCCACATACTCGTCTCCCTTGATGTACTCAAGGCACTCCTCCAGGCTCATGACAGTCTTCGGCACGATGCGGGCCTTCTCGTCTGAACCTGAAGCGCGCACGTTGGTGAGCTGCTTGGCCTTGCATACATTGATGACAAGGTCGTTGTCGTGGATGTGCTCACCGACCACCTCACCAGGATAAACCTCCTCGCCCGGATCGATGAAGAACTTGCCGCGGTCCTGCAGCTTATCGATGGCATAGGCATAGGCCGTACCGCCATCCATGGAAATCATGGAACCATTGGTGCGGCGAACAATCTCGCCCTTGAAGGGCTGGTACTCCTTGTAGCGGTGGGCCATGATGGCCTCACCCTGCGAGGCAGTAAGCACGTTCGTACGGAGACCGATGATGCCACGCGAGGGAATGTCGAACGTGATGTTCACGCGGTCACCCTCAGTATCCATGCCTGTCAGGTCGCCCTTGCGACGTGTCACCATGTCGACCATCTTCGACGAGTAGTCCTGCGGCACGTTGATGTCGAGCTCCTCAACAGGCTCATATTTCTGGCCGTCGATTTCCTTATAGATTACCTGAGGCTGACCCACCTGAAGCTCGTAGCCTTCGCGGCGCATTGTCTCGATGAGCACAGAGAGATGCAACACACCTCGTCCCTTGACAATCCACTTGTCGGTAGAGTCCTCGAAAGGTTCCACGCGCAAGGCTATGTTCTTCTCAAGCTCGCGCTGCAAACGGTCGTTAATCTGTCGCGATGTGCAGAACTTACCCTCACGCCCGAAGAAGGGCGAGTCGTTGATGGTGAAGAGCATACTCATCGTAGGCTCGTCGACTGCAATGGGAGGCAGGGGTTCCGGGTTCTCAAAGTCGGCAATGGTATCGCCAATCTCGAAATGCTCCAGACCGATGACAGCGCAGATGTCACCGCTCGACACGCTCTCAACACGCTTGTGACCGATGCCCTCAAAGGTATGAAGCTCCTTAATCTTGGTGCGCTCCCGTGTGCCGTCACGGTGACAGATGACAATATTCATTCCATCGGTGAGTGTGCCGCGGTGCACACGGCCTACGGCGATACGGCCGGTGTAGTTGCTATAATCCAGAGAAGTGATGAGCATCTGGGGTGTGCCCTCGATGTGCTTCGGGGCAGGGATGACCTCCACAATCTTGTCAAGCAGGTAGTCAATATTGTCCGTAGCTGTCTTGTAATCGGGGCCCATCCAACCGTTCTTGGCTGAGCCGTAGACCACAGAAAAATCGAGCTGGTCCTCTGTGGCATTGAGGTCGCACATCAGGTCGAACACCATCTCGTAGACCTGCTCCGGCCGACAATTGGGTTTGTCGACCTTGTTGACCACTACGATAGGCTTGAGGCCAATCTGCAAGGCTTTCTGCAGCACGAAACGCGTCTGGGGCATAGGACCCTCAAAGGCGTCAACAAGCAGCAAGCAGCCATCGGCCATGTTGAGCACACGCTCCACCTCTCCACCGAAGTCCGAGTGTCCCGGGGTGTCGAGAATATTGATTTTTACTCCTTTCCAGTTGATCGATACGTTCTTTGACAATATGGTTATCCCTCGTTCACGCTCCAAGTCATTGGAGTCGAGCACTTCGCCGCTGTTGTCCTGGCCGTCACGGAACAGTTTGCCAGCGAGCATCATCTTGTCAACCAAGGTAGTCTTTCCATGGTCAACGTGCGCAATAACTGCGATGTTACGAATGTCTTGCATTGATTTACCTTAAAAAAATAGCGATTATATTTTGTTTGCAAAATTACTAAAAATAATCGAAAGGCTTGTGAGAATGGTTGAAAAGTTGTACCTTTGCACCGCATTTTCGGAGATACCGAAGCATTTGCGGCCGCTGAAGGTTTTTGATTAAGGCCTCTGCGCGACCAACAGATGTTAATGGTGCAAATTTCATTAATCAACAAAACAATGTATCTTAATTCAGAGAAGAAGGAAGAAATCTTCGGCCAGTATGGCAAGTCAACAACCGACACAGGTTCTGCAGAGAGCCAGATTGCCCTGTTCACCTATCGCATCAAGCACCTGACAGAGCACGTCAAGGCCAACCACAAGGATTTCGTCACCACCCGTTCACTGACTCAACTCGTCGGTAAGCGCCGTCGCCTGCTCACCTACTTGAAGGAGCGCGACATCAACCGCTACCGTGCCATCGTGAAGGCCCTCGGTCTGCGCAAGTAAGCAGGCGGGCATCAGTAAACGGCCCATCACTTCAGGGAATAGAAAGAGCCGCATCATCTGCAAAGGTGATGCGGCTCTTTAGTGTTTGCATATTCCCGAAACGCTTTCCAGCTCCTACGAAACGGGGCAACGACCGCTGATAGGCCCAAAGACTTCAAACCTTGTCAAGAATCTCTCTCAGAGGAGTCATGACAAAAGCCCGCTCGTGCATGTGGGGATGGGGAATGACCAAATTGGGCGAGTTGACACAGAGGTCGTCATAGAGCAAAATGTCAATGTCGATGATGCGGTCGTGATACTCGCCGTCCTTGGTCTTCTCAGTGCGCCCCAACTCGCGCTCAATGTGCTGCGTGATGGCCAACAACTGGTGCGGCGAGAGGGTGGTCACACAACAGACGCAAGCGTTGATGAATTTGTTGGGCGAATCGAATCCCCACGGCTCCGTCTCATACAACGACGACTGACGTTCCACTTCGCCTACGCGCTCATTGAGCAATGCTACGGCCTCTCGAACCAGCCTCTTGCGATTGCCGATATTGGAGCCTATGCTGAAATATACGTGATGAAGCATAACAAGTGGCTTGATGATACAGGGCAGCGGCACGCTGCTTAGTCGACAATCAGCAGGCTGTCGCCAAAGCAGCCAAACATGTAACCGTTTTTCAAGGCCATGTCATAACACTCCATCACAGCCTCGTAGCCGCCAAAAGCAGCCGTTGACATCATCAGCGTAGACTCGGGATGGTAGAAATTGGCTACCATACTGTTGGCAAGGCCAAAATCATAGGGCGGAAAGATGAACTTGCTGGTCCAACCGTCATACTCCTTGAGCAAGCCGTCGGTGCCTACGGCTGTCTCTGTAGCCTTCACGACACTCGTGCCAATGGCACAGACGCGATGTCCCTCCTGCTTGGTCTTGTTCACAATGTCGCATGCCTCCTTGGTGATAAGCATCTGCTCAGAGTCCATCTTGTGCTTGGTCAGGTCTTCCACCTCAATCTGCGAGAAGTTGCCCAAGCCACAATGCAAGGTGACGTAGGCAGCATTGACTCCTTTGATTTCCATGCGCTTCATCAGCTCGCGGCTGAAATGAAGACCCGTGGCAGGAGCGGTGACAGCGCCTTCGTTCTTGGCAAAGACACACTGGAAATCGTCCACGTCATCAGCTGTGGCATGCGAGCGGACATGCATGCCGTGCATGGTCGGATCCTCAGGACGGCCATTGAGAACATAATCAGGCAAGGGCATCTCACCCAAGGAGAACAAATCCTTCTTGAACTGGTCATGCGGGCAGTCATAAAGAAAACGAAGCGAGCGTCCACGGCTGGTGGTGTTGTCGTAGACCTCTGCCACCATGGTGCCCACCTCATCGAAGAAGAGCTTGTTGCCAATGCGTATCTTGCGGGCCGGCTCAACGAGCACATCCCACAGATGGGTCTCCTCATTAAGTTCACGAAGAACAAACACCTCAATCTTGGCATCGGTCTTCTCCTTGGTTCCATAGAGACGGGCAGGGAAAACCTTGGTATCGTTCATGACAAACGTGTCGCCCTCATCGAAATAGTCGAGTATGTCGCGAAACTCAATGTACTGACCCTCTATGGGATTTCCCTTTGCATCCTTCTTGAACATCTCGATCTCGCCCGTCGACCGGTGAAGCACCATCATGCGTGCCTCGTCGCGACGCGTGATGCGGAACGACTCCTTGGAGCCGTCATCATTGGTAAACTCACGCACCAGACTATGCGGATAAAGGGCGATTTGCTCTTCGGGCAACTTAAACCTGAATTGTGACAGTTTCATAATTCTTTGAAGTTTGGACTCTATAACTTAGGCACGGTATTCACAGTGACATGTGATATACACGGATGCCGTTTCCTTTTTATTTTTCGTGAATCGAACCAGCAGGCGGTCAGCAGGGCCGGTCCGTATTATTTAGCTTTCCTCTCGAAGAGGCATGGTCACGTCTTGCCGAGACAGCCACTCATCAAAATGATCAAAATCAACGCAGTCTGCAATAGCGAAATCGCCGACACGCGTGCGACGCAGCTCTGTGAGATAAGCCCCGCTGCCCAACGCCCGTCCTAAGTCGCGCGCCAAGGCGCGTATGTATGTACCTTTGCCACACACTACCCGGATGGATATACGATGTCGCTCAACATCAAAATCGGTAAGTACTATCTCATCGATATGAATGTGTTTGGGCTTGAGAGCCACCGTCTCGCCTTTACGGCGCAGTTGGTAGGCGCGAGTTCCTTCCACCTTGCAGGCACTGTAGGTGGGAGGCACCTGTTCGATATCACCCACGAACTGTGGAAGCGTCTGGAGCACCAAATCCTTTGTGATATGGCGCCAGGGATAGGTATGGTTTACCGTGTGTTCACGGTCATAACTGTCGGTGGTGGCACCCAGTTGTAACGTGGCAGTGTATTCCTTGGTGTGGCCCTGCAGTTCTTCGATACGTTTGGTGCAACGTCCCGTGCAAAGAATGAGCACACCCGTAGCTAGGGGGTCAAGCGTTCCAGCATGGCCCACCTTTACTTTTTGTCCCAAATGATGGGAGAGCAAATAACGAATGTGCGCCAGTGCGCCAAAGCTTGACATACGATAGGGCTTGTCTATAGCCAAAATCTCGCCTTTGATGAAATCCATGGACTAATGAATGAACAGGCCGACGGATTAAAGGGAACTGACCGCAAGGGTGATGACACCCACTATTGCACAATAGACTGCAAAGTAGATGAGTTTGCCACGCTTCACAATATTGACCATCCAACGACAAGCCAGACAACCGAAGACGAATGCCGTGACAAAGCCTATGGCCAATGCCGAAGCAGGTATGTCGCCCATCACGGTATCTACGCCGCCTTTCATCATCTTGAGGATATCGAGCAGAGCCTCACCCAAGATGGGAGGTATGACCATAAGGAACGAGAACTGAGCCAGCTTCTCCTTCTTGTCGCCAAGGAGCAATCCTGTGGCGATGGTACTGCCCGAACGCGAGAGACCGGGCATAACAGCTACTGCCTGTGCCAGACCGATGATAAAAGCGTCTTTCAGACTGATTTTATCCTTCTGCCTTGGTTTGGCGAAATAGGAAAACGAGAGCAGGGCCGCCGTCACCAGCAACATCAGACCTACGATAAACAAACCGGCCCCGAAGATCTCTTCCACCTTTTCTTTGAAAAACAAACCGACCACACCGACTGGTATCATCGACACCACGATGAGAGCCGCATAACGCGTGCCCTCATTCCATGAGAACTTGAAGAGGTCACGGAATATCCACACGATTTGCTTCCAAAAAATGACTAGCGTGCTGAGCACCGTAGCCACATGGACGGCAACTGTGAAAGCAAGATTGTCAGCTCCGTCCACATCCATGAAGGAAGATATGATGGAAAGGTGGCCGCTACTGCTGACAGGAAGATATTCGGTAAGTCCCTGGACGATGCCCAAGATAAATGCTTGCAGATTGTTCATACTTTATTTATCTTCCTTAGCTTCGTTGTGGAATAACTGGTCAGTGCTCTTGTCCTTCGGTTTACGAATAATAGCATAAATCATCGAGACAAACCCAATGAAGCAAACCACCGGAGCCACCTTGATGCGGCGCACACTGAAAATGTCGGGATTGAACGTCTGTTCGGTTGACGAGGGACCGCTCATCAGAATAAAACCAATGACAACCACTGCGAAACCAATGGCCAAGAGAATGAAGTTGGTACGGTCGAATGCTAAATTTCTTTTATCCATAGTCAGAATTTCAACTTTACAATGGAACGATTATATTATGAATGTTTTTAAATCTTGTAGAGTTCACCGGCTTTCATCTTCAAGAACTTATTGACGGAGATGTAGGCACACAGAGCAGTAATGATGATGCCAAAAAGGAACACGGTAACTCCTGTGACTGTCATTTCCTGCCAAGAAATGACAGTCAGAACCTCAGGCTCATAACAATAGAGCAGATAAATACCTGCTGCAAGCACCGCACAAGCCAAGAAAGCGGCCAGCATGCCCGTGAGGATAGCCCGCCGAAGGAACGGCCAACGGATGAAGCTCCACGAGGCACCCACCAGTTTCATGGTATGTATGGAGAAGCGACGGGCATAAATACCCAGCCGAACCGTATTGTTGATGAGAGAGAAAGACACAAATGTGAGCAGCACCGCCAAGACGAGCAGCACCAAACCAATCTTCGCGAGGTTTCGGTTGACAGAGTCTACAAGGTCACGCTGATAGCTGATCTCCGACACTTTTGGGTATTGCCTAAGCTCCTTGGAAATCCACTTCAGAGAGTCATTGTTGGCATATACGCTCTTCAGGGTCAGGTCGACAGACGATGGAAGGGGGTTGACACCATCCGTAAATTCAGAAGGATCAGTGCCCATCTCCTTGGTGGCATCCCTCAAGGCCTGCGCCTTGCTGATGAAATTGATGCTCTTGATGTAGGGGCGTTTGGCAAGGCCACGGCACAAGGCCTGCGCCTCGGTGTCCGTCATATCCTGCTCGAGCATTATGGTAACCACCAGGTTTTCCTTGACATACGACGACAGGTTGCGGCCCAAAAGCGTGGAAAAGACAACTAGTCCTAACAGGATGAGCACCAAGGCTGTGCTGATACAGAGCGTGACCGACTGCAGGCGGCCTGAGCGCCCATTGGTCTTTTTACGTTTATGTCCCATTTCGAAATGGCTATAATAACCCAAATTTGCGTGCAAAGTAACAAAAAAAATGTCACAAACACGAGAGTTTAACGTGCATTAACGTCTACCATCTGACAAATATCTGTATCTTTGCAAGTACGTAACAATAGCCCTTGGCAACAGCGAGAACAAAATATACGACAAACATAAACAGGAAATACTATGAGCACCATCATTTATCCGAGTCCCATATATGGTCCAATACATAGCCGGCGGCTGGGATTGAGCTTAGGCATCAACTTGATGCCTGCCGACGGAAAGATCTGTACCTTTGACTGCATCTACTGTGAGTGTGGATTTAATTGCGACCGCCCAACACGCACCCACCATCCCACGCGTCAGCAAGTGACCGAAGCCTTGGAGCGTCAGCTCATCAAGATGCACAACGACGGCGAGCATCCCGACGTACTGACATTTGCCGGCAATGGGGAACCCACAAGCAATCCCCACTTCCCGGAAATCATCGATGACACGATACGCCTGCGCGACAAGTGGTGTCCCATGGCCAAGATCAGCGTACTGAGCAATTCGACATTCATCGGACGTGAGGAGACGAGGCGTGCCTTGATGAAGGTGGACAACAACATTCTCAAGCTCGACACGGTGGACCCCGAATACATCCGGGCAGTGGACCGCCCCACCCAACCGAGTTATGATGTGACGAAAATCATCGAAAACATGAAGACTTTCAACGGGCATATCATCATCCAGACCATGTTTATGAAAGGCTACACCACACTCTCCAGCGGAAAGAAAATATCTGTGGACAACACTGGTGACCGTTATGTGGAGCCGTGGCTGGACGCCGTGAAAGCCATAGCCGCCCAGGAAGTGATGGTCTACACCATCGACCGCGAGACTCCCGACCACGACTTGCGCAAGGCCTCGCATGAGGAACTCGACAGCATACGCGACCGTGTAGTAGCTACAGGCATTCCCTGCACGGCTTCATATTAGCGGAAACCATCAAGGAAAATTGTAAGAACACCGACAACCGTCAATCCATAGCGCCACACAGCGCACATAAGCCCAAGCGCAACCATGAGATACAAAATAGAACGGGGCATCCCAGAGCAGGCCGCAGCCATAGCCTCGCTGATTATGATGGCTGCCGACCACGCGTGTTGCCAATACTTCGCTGGTCCAGAGCACACGCTCGACGACTTCCACAGGATGATGACAGGACTGGTGAAACGCGAGGACAGCCAATACAGTTACCGCAATGTCCTCGTGGCAAAAACCGCCAAGGGCGACATAGCAGGCATCATTGTTGCCTACGACGGAGGTCTGTTACACTCGTTGCGTGAAACCTTCCTGCAAGCCGCCAAAGAACAATTGGGGGGCGACTTCTCCGACATGGCAGACGAGACGCAAGCTGGAGAATACTATATCGACTCACTTGCAGTGAAGGCAGAATACCGCAAGCAGGGCATCGCCACAGCCTTGCTCTACGAGATGATACGCCGCCACGGCACACACCAGCCCATAGGCCTGCTGGTCGACCTGACACATCCTTGGGCCGAACGACTATACCTGTCGCTGGGTTTCCGCATTGTGGGCACCAATACATGGGGCGGCCACGAGATGAAACATTTGCAATATCCGCAGCGCTGCCCATGGGCCGTGGGCAACAAACTGCTGGAGAAATACCACGATGAGGAATGGGGTGTACCTGTCCATGACGAGAAGCGCCACTTCGAGATGCTCCTGCTGGAGTCGATGTCATGCGGACTGTCATGGCTGATGATGCTCGAGCGTCGCGAGGTGTTCCGCCAATGCTTTGCTGATTTCGACCCTGAGCGAGTGGCAGCGTTCACCGATGAGGACATCTGCCGCATCCTTTCGACAGAAGGCATGATTCATTCGCCACGCAAGGTACGGGCCATGGTCAACAATGCCAAGGCTTTCCTGCGCGTGGCTCAGGAGTATGGGAGTTTCGACCAATACATCTGGCATTTCACGAACGGCAAGACATGGATCTATCCCAGCCACCAAAAAGCATGGTGCACACGCAACGCGCTGTCAGACATTGTGGCCAAAGACATGAAAAAGCGCGGGTTCCAATATGTAGGATCCACGATTATTTATTCGCACCTCCAGAGTATCGGCATCGTCAATGACCATCTCGACGGTTGCGCCAGTAAACAAGAACTCTCACCGAACGACATCATTATCAAAGAATGAAAGCAACAAAAATCGATGGCCTCAGCATCACGGTGGACCTCTATAAGTGCGGAAATCCAGAAGTTCTTCTCATCCAGCCCCTAGAAAGAAAGGAGATTGCGACCATCGACCGCGAGGTGTCCCTGATAGCCAAGCACACAGGACACCCTTTCGCCATGGCCGCGTTCAAGATAGAAGACTGGCACCTGCAACTGACACCGTGGCACGACGACGCCATATCGCGGCGCGAGGAAGTGGGACATCATGCAGAAACGACATTGCTGTTTATCATCAACGAACTACTGCCCGAGACGGAACGTTTGCTGGGTCGCTTGCCCATTGTACTGGGTGGCTACTCGCTCGCAGGCCTTTTCTCATTGTGGGCCTCCACGCAAACAGACCGTTTCCAAGCTATAGCGGCTGCCTCTCCATCTGTATGGATCCGCGACTGGCAGTCTTATGCGGGCACCCACCCCACACTGTCGCAAATAGTTTACTTGAGCATCGGGCGCAAGGAAGAACATGTTCACAACGTGTCTATGGCTCGTGTAGGCGACAATATACGCTTTGAGCATCATCTGCTTGAACAACAACTAGGCAGTGTGCGTACCACATTGTATTGGAATGAGGGCGGGCACTTTGTGGAGATGGATCGGCGCACCGCCATCGCCTATGCCTGGACCATCAACAGACTGCATGAACTAAAGCACCCGACGACAGCCTGCAGCTAAGCCATCCCGAAACATAAGAAAGAGATCCTTTTAGGGCATAGGTGATCCAAGTGCTCGCAATACTCATAAAAAGGGCTTGACCTCACGGCCAAGCCCTTTGTCATAAGATAAAAATTGTATAGGTTATAAGTTACATTTTTGTAATAACGCCCTCCTTAGTGGTCTGCAAGAATTCCACTATGTTTTGAATTTCCTTACTGTCAGGCACCTGCTGCTTGATCTGCAAGGTGGAGTCGAGCAGGCTGTTCTGGCCATGGAAGACCAGACGATAGGCATTGTTCACGTGCTTCTGTACCTTCTCTGTGATACCCGCTTTGGTCATCATGGTTTGGTTGGTACCAGAGTATTTTACCGGTGTTCCCCCAGCTATAATATAAGGTGGCACATCCTTGGAAAAGGTAGTGCCGGCCTGTATCATGGCCAGGTCGCCCACACGCGTGTGAGCATTGGCAATGACCGACGAGGAAAAAATCGTACCGACACCTATCTCGCAGTCGCCGGCAATTTTCGTACCGTAGCCGAATACATTCTTGTCGCCCACCTTAGTGTCGTGACTGATATGCACGCCCTCCATCAGGAAGTTTTCGTTGCCGATAACGGTCTGCCCCCCCTCATGGGTTGCACGGTTGATGATCACGTTCTCGCGGATCACATTGTTGTTGCCGATTATCAGTTCGGTGCGTTCGCCTGTGAATTCGAAATCCTGTGGCAGGGCACCCAACACCGAACCTTGGTGCACCATGTTGGTATGTCCCATCTTCGTGCCGTTGAGGATGCTTACAAAAGGAAAGATGACACAGTCATCACCTATTTCCACATAGTCCTCGATGTAAACGAAAGGGTATATCTTGACATTGTTGCCGATTTTCGCCTTGGGCGAAACTACAGCTTTGGGACTAATATCGTTCATGTTTCTTAATACTTAGTGTGTTTGAAAAAAGACACGAGTATGATGCTCTTAATAGGAGCCTCCTCCAAGAGCTTCATACAGACTTACCACAGCCTGCATCTTGGCCAAGTCGTCACTCACCTTGGAGAGTTCGGCGTTGAGCAAACTGCTTTGTGCCGTTATGATGTCTAGATAGGTATACCCCATACTTTCCATCAACGAAGTGGTTTGTTCCACATTCTTCTTCAAGAGTTCAATTTGCTTGGCTTCGAGTTGGCTTTTCTCCTCCGACGCATTGTACTGCACAAGCGCATTGCTCACCTCCGAACCAGCAGTAAGAATGCTGTTTTGCCAGGTGTTGTAGGCTTGTTGGTACTGGTCTTTAGCTACGCGCAATGCTGCCACGAGCTTTCCGTTTTGGAAGATGGGTTGCGTCAGCGACCCTACGGCTGAAGCCAACCACTTTCCGGGATTGACCATGCCCGAGCCATTACTGAAACCACCCACGCCCGAGATAGTGATGTTGGGATAGAAATTGCTGCGTGCCTGCTCCACATTGTAGAAACACTGGGCCAACGCCATCTCATTGGCATGCACGTCAGGACGGTTGGCAAGCAGCTGGATGCCCACGCCCGTAGCCAAATTTGACGGCAGCACCTGACTGTCCAGTTCACCACGTGCTATGGCATGCGCTGGTTCACCAATGAGCAAACTCAGCGAGTTCTCGCACTCGCGCACGCTACGCTTCAAGTCGGCCTTTTGTGTCAGCACGCTATAGTAGTTGCTCTCCGCGCTCTGCACGCTGACTGAGCGAGTGCCGGCCGTCGTGTTGAACCGCTTCTGCAATGTCTCCCAAGTTTCCTTGGTCAGCTGTTCCATGTCATCGACCAACAACATTTGTTTGTCGAGCGAAAGGAGCGTATAATAGAGATTGGCCACACTGGCCACGAGCGAAGTCTGTACACTGCGCTTGTAATCCTGTGTCTGCAGGAGAGCCATCTGCGATGAGCGCTTGGCTGCGGTCAGTCCGCCAAAAAGTGACACATTCCACGAAGCATTGACGGGCAGCTGGTAGCTCCTGGTCGTTGCATCGTTGAACCGCGTGATGGTTCCTTGAGGCGTGAAGGCGAACGAAGGGAGGAAGGCCAATTTGGCCGCCTTGAGCTGTGCTTCAGCCATATCGACATTGAGTGCCGCATTGAGCATGTTCGGATTGTTGTCGATAGCCTTTTGAATCAGGGCCTGCAACTGCGGGTCAGTGAACACCTCTCGCCAAGGCAGAGATCCCAGAGTCGTGGTGTCGTTAGCGGCAAGCGTGTCGGTTGTCGACACAGGATCACGGAAGAGTCCCTGCGTGTTGACATCGGGACGTTCGTACTTGCCATAGAGGCTCTTGCAGCCTGTCATCGACAGCACTGCAAGGCCACATATCGTGATATTGCGAATGATTTTCATCTTGTATAACTACTATTAATCTTCGTATTGGTCCTTATAAACCACCATTTTCTTGTCGTGAGCATACTGCTTCAGCTCTGTGGCGGCTTCGGGGCTCTCCTCGTCATCAAAGCTCAGCGGCGTGAATCGTTCCTGCAACCACTGGAAGGCCGCAAACAGAGCAGGCACCACGAAAATCTGGCAGATTGTACCGATAAGCATGCCGCCCACAGCTGCGGCACCGAGAGTCTGGTTACCGTTCTTGCCCACGCCCGACGCAAACATCAGCGGCAACAGACCTATAACCATGGCCAGCGATGTCATGAGGATAGGACGCAGACGGGCAGCAGCACCCAGAATAGCCGAATAGCGGATAGCCATACCCGTGCGCCGGCGCTCAAGGGCAAACTGCACGATAAGGATGGCGTTCTTGGCCAACAGACCAATCAGCATGATAAGCGAGATCTGCATGTAAATGTCGTTGGCATGGCCAAAGAGTTTGGTAAAGATAAATGCTCCGGCAAGACCGAACGGAAGCGAGAGTATAACCGTCAGCGGCAGGATGTAGGACTCGTACTGCGCAGAAAGGATAAGGTAGACGAATACCAGACAGAGCGCAAAGATCAAAGCTGTTGAATTGCTTGACTCAGACTCCGAACGTGTCAGGCCACTGTATTCGTAACCATAACCCGTAGGCAGCGTGGTGGAAGCCACTTCCTCACAGGCACGCAAAGCGTCACCCGTAGAGTATCCAGCCGTGGTGTTGGGCGAAATGTTCAGGTTGATAGACGTGAACAGGTTGAAACGCGCTATGTTGGACGGTCCGTAGACACGCTTCAGCGAGATGAACTCGTTGACGGGTGCCATGCTGCCGTTGGAAAGGCGTACGTAAATGTTGCTCAGTCCGTCGGGACGCATGCGACTGTTCACCTCACCCTGTATCATCACGCGGTACAGTTTACCGTAGCTGTTATAGTTGGAGGCATACAGACCGCCGTAGTAACCCTGCAGCACGGACAATACCGACGAGGGCGTAGTACCAGCCTGCACACACTTGGCCACATCCACGTTGACCATATACTGCGGATAGCTTGGGTTGTACGATGTCATGGCGTTGGAAATCTCCGGACGTTTGTTGAGCTCCTTCAGATAGTCCTGTGCCACTTGGAAGAACTTGTTGAGGTCGCCGCCCGTCTTGTCCTGCAGAGTCATCGACACACCGTTGTTCACAGAGAAGCCCGACACCATAGGCGGCGCGAAAGCCAGGATCTGCGCGTCCTTGATGTGTGCCGTCTGTTTGTAAATCATGCCGAGCACCATGTTCGACTCCAAGGGATTGACAAAGAGCTGCTCTACGCCGCCTCCGGTCATAGCCGACCACAGGCGCGCGAAGATACTCTTCTGTTCGCGATCCTCAAACGATTTCAGTTTGATGATGTATGTGGACTGGTCCGAACCCTGTCCGGCAATGAAGTTGTAACCCACGATTTGCTCGCGGCGTGCGATGGCCGGATTGCTGGCCAACATGCGGTCTACCTCGTCGGCAATCTGCTGCGTGCGTTGCTGGCTCGTACCCGGTGCGGCCGAGAGGGTCACGAAGATTGTACCCGTGTCTTCGTCGGGGACCAGACCGGTAGAGGTGACGGCCATGGAGACCACCAGCGCCACGATACCCACAACGACCGAGATGGCGGTCATGATGCGGTGGTTGGTGAAATGTTCCACACCGCGCTTGTACTTCTCGGTAGCCTTGTTGAATACATGGTTGAAACCGGCATGGAAACGATCCACAAACGTCATTTTCTTATGGCCTTCGTCAGCATGGGGCTTGAGGAAGATGGCACAGAGGGCAGGCGACAACGTCAAGGCGTTGACAGCCGAGATAACGATACTCACAGCCATGGTAACACCGAACTCGCGGTAGAACGTACCCGAAGTGCCGCCAATGAACGACACGGGGATGAACACCGAGGCCATAACAAGGGTAATGGAGATGATGGCTGACGAAATCTCGTTCATGGCATCAATGGAAGCCGTGAGCGCATTGTCGTAGCCTTGGTCAAGCTTGGCATGCACGGCCTCGACCACCACGATGGCATCGTCCACCACAATGGCGATGGCCAACAACAAGGCCGAAAGAACGAGCAGGTTGATGGAGAAGCCGAACACCCACAGGAACAGGAATGTACCGATGAGAGCCACAGGCACGGCAATCATAGGAATCAGCGTGGAGCGGAAGTCCTGCAGGAACACATAAACCACGAGGAACACCAACAGCAACGTAATGACGAGTGTATAGATTACCTCGCCGATGGAGGCGTAGAGGAAGTCGGTCACGTCATATTCGAGCGTGTACTCCATTCCCGGCGGCATGTTCTTCTGTGCCTCGTCGAGTGCGGCCTTCACGTCGGTAGCAATCTGCGTGGCGTTGGAGCCGGCAATCTGCTGCACCATACCCATCACGGCAGGCTTGCCGTTGTTCTTCATGTCGACATTATACATCAGCTTGCCTTGTTCGATGCGGGCCACATCCTTCAGGTAAAGGGTTTCGCCGGTGGTCTTGCTCTGCAGGATGATGTTTTCGTACTCAAGCGGAGTCTTCAAGCGACCCTTGTAGCGCAGTGTATACTCATAGGCCATGTTGCTCTGCTCGCCGAACGAACCCGGAGCGGCCTCGATGTTTTGAGCGGCCAAGGCTGCCGACACGTCAGAAGGCACCAACCCGTACTGTTTCATCTTTTCGGGCATCAGCCAGATGCGCATGGAGTAGTCGGCCGTGGAGGGGCTCTGCACATCGCCCACACCATTGACACGCTTCAGCAGCGGAATGATGTTGATGTTGTTGTAGTTGGTAAGGAATTTCGAATCGTAGCGTCCGTCCTCGGTAGTAAGCGAGTACATGATGACGTTTGAAGTCTGACGCTTCGATACGGTAACACCCACCTTGGTCACCTCTGCCGGCAGCAAGGCTTGCGCCTGCGACACACGGTTCTGCACGTTCACCGCGGCCATATCGGGGTCGGAGCCCTGCTTGAAATAGACGGTGATTTGGGCAGAACCCGAGTTGGTGGCCGTTGAGGTCATATAGGTCATGTTCTCCACACCGTTGATATTTTCCTCCAACGGGGTGATGACCGAGTTCAGAACGGTTTGGGCATCGGCACCCGTATAGGATGTCGAAACAGAAATGGTGGGCGGTGCGATATCTGGATACTGCTCAATAGGCAGCGAAATCAGTCCGATGGTTCCGAGGAGCACAAAGAAGATGGATATCACCGTGCTCAATACCGGACGTTTGATAAAATTGGAAAAACTCATGTCTCTTCTATTTGAACTTTGAGATTTTGCGGATTGTTACTTGCTCATGGCGTTGGCAAAGTCCTTGGCGTTGCCTTGTGCGGCCCCCAGTTTCTGGGCATCCTCCAGTTCCTTCTTGTACTGTGCGTCGCTGATGGGTGTAATCTTTTGGCCGTCGGTCAGCTTGGTGATGCCGCGCAGCACATAGCGATCGCCATTCTTCAGACCGCTGGTCACCACATAGTTGATGCCGTCGTTCTGCGGGTCAACGGTAATCTCGGTATAGTGCACCTTGTTGTCCTGTCCTACCTTATACACAAAGACTTTGTCCTGCACCTGGGCAGTGGCGTTCTGCGGTATCACGATGGCCGAGCTGTTGATCTGCGGGGCAACCACCGTTGCTGCACCACCGCTCTTGAGCAGTCCCTCGGGGTTGGCGAAATGTGCAATGACACTGTAGGCGCCGGTAGACGAGTCAATCACTCCACTGATCTTCACCACCTTACCGGGATGGTTATAGGTCGTACCGTCGGCCAACTGCAGCTTCAGCGACGGGAATGCGCTGATGGTAGCAGTAGCCGATCCGGCTTTCTTCTGCATCTCGAGCATCTGCGCTTCGTTGAGCGAGAAGAACACCTCTACGGTCGACACGTCACTGACGGTAGTCAGTTGGGTCTGTGCGCTGACCAGCGCACCTTTTTTATAAGGCAGACTGCCTACCACGCCGCTTGCGGGCGAAGTAACCGAGCACCAGGCCAACTGCTCCTTGGCCGATGTCAGCGAAGCCTCGGCCTGGGCCACCTGGGCCTCAGCCTGGCGGAAGGTGTTGAGCGATGTGGAAAGCTCATATTGTCCGATAATCTTTTGGTCGAAGAGCTTCTTGTTGTTCTCGTAGGTAGTACGGGCGGTGTTGGCGGCAGCCTTTGCAGTGTTGACGGCAGCTTGGGCCGAGCGCACAGCGGCGCGATAGGTCTCCGAGTCGATGGTGAACAACACCTGTCCAGCACTTACACGCTGTCCCTCATGGACGAGGACACTCGTCACAAACCCCGACACCTTCGGGCTCACCGTCACGTCCTGGATACCCTTGATGGTTGCAGGATAAGTGGACTGCATGTCAGCTGTACTGCTACCAACCGTGACCACGGGGAAGTGGTCATTACTCAAATTGGCCAAGCCTCCGCTCTTCTTGCCTCCACAAGAGGCCATAACGAATGCGGACAAAGCCACGAACAAATAGCTTTTAATTTTCATACCTACTTTTATATGTTATTTAATATTTGACGTTGGATTAGCTTCCAAGACAAACACATGCCTTTGACGGAAGGATAAACCACAGGTTTAATCTTCCAAATGCAAAATTACCAAATAATAAAGAAAACCCAACTTGTCAGTTGAGTTTTTTAACAAACATTAGACAACGTTTTGATACTAATGCTTTTCAGCAGTTTCCGTGGGGCCGATACCCATTTCACGGGCTTTCTCGCGGAGCAGTTGCATGAGCGGTTCGCGCTCGTTGGGCACCCGCATGTCGAGCACGGCGTCCTTGAGCGTCTGCTTGAGTATCCCCACTTCCCTTGAGGGAGACAGGTGAAACATTTCCATGATTTCGTTTCCGTCGATGCAGGGCTGCAGCAGACGCTTGTAGTCACGCTCCTTGAGGTCGGCTATTTTCTCGCGTACCAACTGGAAATTTTGCAGAAAACGATGTTTCCTCACTTGATTCTTACTGGTGATGTCGGCTTCACAGAGCATCATCAGGTCATCGATGTCGTCACCGGCGTCGTTGACCAGTCGTCTGACAGCCGAGTCGGTCACCTCCTCATCGGCAATGACCTGTGGGCGCATGTGCAGGTCTACGAGTTTCTGCACATATTTCATCTTGGCGTCCATGGGCAACTTCAGGCGCCGGAATACAGCGGGCACCATCTTCGCACCGATGTAGTTGTGGTTGTGAAAGGTCCAGCCTTGCGCAGCATCCCAACGCTTGCTCTTGGGCTTTCCGATATCGTGGAGCAAGGCGGCCCAGCGCAGCCACAGCGTATGGTCGAAGAGTGGCTCGTCGCCCGTCTGCTGCATGCCGTCGTCCACTCCGTTGAGACATGCGTCAACGGCCTTGGCTTTCTGCGCACGCACCACGTTTTCGAGCACCTCCAGCGTGTGGTTGTAGTTGTTTTTGTGGGCTCTTCCGTTGCGTGTCTCCACGATGTCGAGCGCCACCAGTTCGGGCAGGATAAGCTGCAGCAGTCCCGACTCGTGCAGATAGTAGAACCCGGTACTGGGATGGGGAGCCAGCATAATCTTGTTGAGTTCCTCCTCTATGCGCTCGGCGCTGATGATTTTCAGGCGTTCGGCATTGCGTGCCAGGGCCTCGCGCGTCTCGTCCTCTATCTCGAAATTGAGTTGGGTGGCGAAGCGCACGCAACGCATCATGCGCAAAGGGTCGTCACTAAAGGTGATGTCGGGATCGAGAGGCGTGGCGATGATGCCATCCTCCAGGTCAGCCACACCGTCGAAAGGGTCAACGAGCTGGCCAAAACGGTCATGGTTGAGGCAGACGGCCATGGCGTTGATGGTGAAGTCGCGGCGGTTCTGGTCGTCCTCAAGGGTGCCGTCCTCCACGTGAGGCTTGCGGCTGTCATGACTATAGCTTTCCTTGCGGGCACCCACAAACTCCACCTCCAGCGGACCGCACTTCACCTGAGCCGTACCGAAATTGCGGAACACAGACAGGTGGGCCCTACGGCCCAGAATGGCTTTCAGGCGCGATGCCACCTCAATGCCACTGCCCACGACCACCACATCGATGTCGTTGGACGGCCGTTCCAGAAATAGGTCGCGCACATATCCGCCTACCACATAGCACTCAAGATGCAGGGAGTCGGCTGCTTCCGAAATCTTGTGAAAGATGTCTTGGTCGAGTATCTGGGCCAGTTGGCTGTCAGTAAGTATCCGCATAGTTGGTTGTCCTTGTAAAAAAAGCAGTGCAAAGGTACACATTATCCACGAGAAAACAAAAAGACATGCCGCCCAGAAGCGAGCCGCATAACGGAAGCTGAGTGAGACAGCTCTTGCAGACGCTCACACATGATAACGCGATAACCTTGCCGATTTGTAAGGTTTATTGGTCATTATACACACATCCGGAAAAGGATGAAATAGAAGTCAAATTATAAAAATCATAAAATCTTTAAGAGGAAAAAGGACGGTCGCAAAACCTTCTCGGTGTCTATATCTGGAAGAAAACGTACTATCGCACCTCGACAAATGCCGAATCTCCGTTCGAAAGGGCATCAACTTCGCGACGTTCAGGCATCTATCGCCACTCAAAAGGATAGCTATCGCGTGCCCACCTTCCAGCTCTTTCATCCACACTCACCCTCGTTACACATAACACTTTGATTATCAAACACATCCACAAGCAGCAAAAAACAGCGCGTTTTTTCAACCCATCGCACCATCGCTGATTTCTACGCGATTTCCCAGAGACTTTTTGTTGTTTTATTTCAACGTCTTGACGATATAAAAAATCTTAATTGCCGCGCAAACATCGGGCAAGACAATTATTTTTCATAACTTTGCGAAGGCTATAACGAAAGGATTGTCCCAATCCTCCCATCCCGTGAACCCACAACACACGAAGACACACGACATGAGAAAACCCATCCTTCTGGCAGGCCTCATCGCCCTGGCCGCTTGCCAACAGTCGCCCGACCAGTTGGCCAGACCCTTGATGCAGCGCATCGACTCTCTCTACCAACACCACAACTATCAAGGCACGCTCAACGCCATCCGCGAACTGCGCGCCGACTACCCAAAGGCTGTCGAGAGCCGCAAGCGGGCTCTGAAGATCTGGCAGGAAGCGTCGGCCAAGATGGCACAGGAAGACATCGGGCGCACCGACTCAGCCCTGCAGGCCACCCTGCAACAAATCAGCGGTGAGACAGACCTCTACCGCAAAAACATGCTGCGTGCCCGGCGCGACTCCCTGCAGATACGCTACGATGCGCTCTGCGGCACGGTGCGCGTCATCAAGCAGCGCCAACAGGAGTGAAGGCAACAACTTTTCTCGCCCATTCCTTCGTTTTCCATAAATTAATGTGTAACTTTGCATTCGTTATGACAAACCAACAAGACACTGCCAGAGAGTTCCAAATGACCATGGACGAGTGTCGTGACGTCTTCGCCAAGAAACTTCATGACTACGGAGCCTCGTGGCGTATCATGCGCCCCTCGTCGCTCACCGACCAACTCTTCATCAAGGCCAAACGCATACGCACCCTGGAAATCACCGGTCAGTCGCTGGTAGGCGAGGGCATACGCCCGGAGTTCCTGGCGCTGATCAACTATGGCATCGTGGGGCTCATACAGCTCGAGCAGGGCTTCGCCGACCGTGTGGACATGACGGCCCAGCAGGCGCTCGACCTTTATGACCGGCACGCCAAAGAGGCCTTCAGCCTCATGAAGCGCAAAAACCACGACTATGGAGAAGCATGGCGCACCATGCGCGTCAGCAGCTACACCGACCTCATCCTCACCAAGATTGAGCGGGTGAAAGAGCTGGAGGATATCCACGGGCAGGCCATCGTGTCGGAAGGCATCGACGCCAACTACATGGACATCATCAACTATGCGGTCTTCGGTGCCATACGATTGAAAGAAGACGCACACGACAACAACGCCGCATGAACACTCTGCAACCGAGAGCATCCAAAGAGGGCACGCCGGACAACGCCCAGACGGCAACACCAGGCGTGACGACACGACTGGCGGTCAACCTGTGCCGACTGGCAACCGGCGCGGTGTTTGTGTTCTCGGGATTTGTCAAGGCCATCGACCCGCTGGGCACGCAGTATAAGATACACGACTACCTCGATGCCCTGGGACTGGCCACCGTCATCCCCGACTGGCTGACATTGCTGGCATCCGTCGCCTTGGCAGCGGTGGAGTTTTCGCTGGGCGTCTTTATCCTGCTGGCCATCCGTCGCCGGATGGCGTCACGGTTACTGCTGGCGCTGATGACCGCCATGACGGTTATCACCCTGTGGACGGCCGTTGCCAATCCAGTGAGCGACTGCGGATGCTTCGGCGACGCCGTGCATTTGACCAACACGCAGACCCTACTCAAAAATGTGGTGCTGCTGGCCTGTACGCTGGTCTTGGTCCGCTGGCCGCAAGCCATGTACCGCTTCGTCTCGAAGCCGACGCAGTGGATTGCCATCAACTTCACCATCCTGTTCATCCTGCTGACAAGTCTCTACTGCCTCTGGTACCTGCCCCTGTTCGATTTCCGTCCCTATCACATCGGAGCCAACATTCCCAAGGGCATGGAAATTCCCCAGGGAGCCGAGCAGCCTCAATTTGAGACAACGTTCATCATGGAGAAGGACGGGGAGCGAAAGACATTCACCGTGGACAACTATCCTGACTCCACCTGGCAGTTTGTCGATTCCAAGACCGTCAAGGTCAAGGAGGGATACGTGCCGCCTATACACGATTTCTCCATCGAACTGGCCGACGGCGACGATATCACCGACCAGGTGCTGGGCCACAAGGGCTACACCTTCCTCCTCATTTCGCCTCATCTGGAGACAGCAGACGACTCCAATTTCGGAGCCATCGACCAGATTTACGAGTATGCGCAGGATTGGCACATTCCCTTCTACTGCCTCACGGCATCTGCAGAAGAAGCCATACAGCACTGGGAGGACATCACCGGGGCAGAATATCCTTTCTGCATCACCGATGAGACAACACTCAAGACCATCATCCGAAGCAACCCGGGACTGCTGCTCGTCAAGGACGGGACCATCATCCGCAAGTGGAGCCACAACAACTTGCCGACACCCGACGAACTGCAAGGGCCCCTCGACCAGCTGGAGATAGGACACATGCCGAAGGAAAGTGCGGCAAAGACACTCGCCAAGGTAGTGCTCTGGTTCTTCCTGCCGCTGATTCTACTGGTCATCGCCGACCGCACATGGGCCTGGGGACAATACGTTAGGCAGAAGATTCGCCAGGGTGGAAGAAGGCTCAAGCAGCAAGAACGCAAGCTTGTTTCAAACGACAGTTCACAACACATCATATCAACATTAAAAAAGAAAAAAAATGAGAAAGAAAATTGTTGCAGGCAACTGGAAAATGAATGAGAACCTGCAGGAGGGCGTCGCCCTGGCCAAGGAAATCAATGAAGCTCTCGTTGCTGACAAGCCCAACTGTGGCGTCATCATCTGCACACCGTTCATCCACCTCGCCAGCGTGGCACAGGTGCTTGACCAGAGCGTCGTCGCCCTGGGCGCCGAGAACTGCGCCGACAAAGAGAAGGGTGCCTACACAGGTGAGGTCAGCGCTGCCATGGTGAAGTCTACGGGTGCACAATATGTCATCCTTGGCCACTCTGAGCGCCGTCAGTATTACCACGAGACCGCCGAGATTCTCAAAGAGAAGGTGCAGCTGGCTCTCGCCAACGGTCTGAAGGTCATCTTCTGCTGCGGTGAGACACTCGAGGAGCGCGAGGCCAACAAGCAGAACGAGGTCGTCAAGGCCGAGCTCGACGGCAGTGTCTTCAATCTCTCTGCCGAAGAGTGGAAGAACATCGTGCTGGCTTACGAGCCCATCTGGGCCATCGGCACAGGCAAGACCGCCACATCCGACCAGGCTGAGGAGATGTTGGCCTACATCCGCTCTATCGTTGCCGAGAAATACGGCAAGGAGGCTGCTGAGGACACCACCATCCTCTATGGCGGTTCCTGCAAGGCCAGCAACGCCCCCGAGCTCTTCTCAAAGCCCAACATCGACGGTGGTCTCATCGGCGGTGCTTCTCTGAAAGCAGCCGACTTCAAGGGCATCATCGATGCCTGGAAGAAGTAATCTTCACCTGCTCAAAAAAACACCAATGGGGCATCCCTGCCAACGGCAAGGGTGGCCTCATTGGTCTTTTGATTAACTGACATCATTCACCAAAACAAAAACATGCGGAAATTCATCCTACAACTGCTGTTCATAATGTGCGCCACCCTGAACGCCAACGCGCAGTCGTTCCTCGACAACCTGCAGAAAAGCAAGCAAGGGGAAGGAAAGGTGACCGTGACGCAGAGCAAGGATATCGACAACCTTGTTAACGGAACAAACGTGACCAGCGCAGTCACGCCCGCACAGAAGGTCGGCACCGCAAACGCCACAGGAGACAAGGCGAAATCCGCCGCCAAGCCCCCACTCTCCAAAGAGGGGGCTAACAAAGACAAGACACACGTTGTCGCCAAGGACAAGGAAAAGGAGCACGACAGCGAGACTGCCACGGAACACAAGACCGAGACCCACAGGTCGGAGAAGCCTCAGGACGAGACGTCAGAAATGAACATACCCACAGTCGACATGTCCAAGAAGGTCATGTTGAGAAGCCATAAAGTGAGCGGCTATCGGGTACAGGCTTTCGCTGGCGGAAACACGCGCAACGACAAAAACCGAGCACAGCAGATCGGCAGTGCCATCAAAATGAAATACCCCGACCAGCCTGTCTACGTGCATTTCTACTCGCCGCGATGGATCTGCCGGGTAGGCAACTATCGGAGCTATAGCGAGGCGCAGAAAATGCTCAACAACATACGGGCCATGGGCTACAAGGGGGCTACCATCGTCAAGGGAATGATCACCACGCAATACTAAAGGCGCGTCATTCTACCACAGAAAGGACACAAGGTCCCTGATTATCTCCCACCACACGTCAAACAATCAATATGAATCCAGAAACAGAATTCAGAGACGGGCTCGAAGAGCTCGCCAGCCATTATAAGGACATACTCACCCTGCTGGGCGAAGACCCCAATCGCGAAGGGCTGCAAAAGACACCTATGCGCGTGGCCAAAGCGATGCAAATCCTTACCCGAGGCTACACGCAGGACCCGCACAAGGTGCTCACCGATGCCCTCTTTGCCGAGGACTATGACCAGATGGTCATCGTCAAGGATATCGATTTCTTCTCCATGTGCGAACATCACATGCTCCCGTTCTACGGGAAGGCTCATGTGGCGTATATCCCCAACGGGCACATCACGGGCCTGAGCAAGATTGCCCGCGTGGTCGACATATTCAGCCACCGCCTGCAAGTGCAGGAGAGACTGACACACCAGATTATGGACTGCATCAACGACACGCTCAAGCCACAGGGTGTCATGGTGGTCGTCGAGGCCAAACACATGTGCATGCAGATGAGAGGAGTGGAGAAACAAAACTCCATCACCACCACCTCGGCCTACAGCGGCGTGTTTGAGGCCATGAAGGTGCGCGAGGAATTCATGAGCCTGCTCCGTGGCGAATCGAAACGCATCTGACCCGACCGCACCATCCAAAAGAACAAATGCCCCGTATCACCAATCCCTAAGACAGCGTAACAGGCATGGAACGAAGGCCGGGAAAAGCACAAGACACAAGCAAACAGACATTAACAGCATAATAAAGAAAAAAGATATCCACATGAAAAAGATGAAATGGACGACCCTTCTGATGGGCTTCTTTGCCATGATGGCAATGACCTCTTGTCTCAACGACAACTCGGACGACAAACTTACACAGGAACAGATGAAGAAAGCCATGACTGCCATGAAGGGCGACTACACCGGAATGCTCAAATGGAACGCCACCAACGCCAGTCACTATGACAGTCTGGCTAATGTGCACTGGACCGTGAACGACACCGCCATAATCATCCACGATTTCCCCGTCAGCTCCTTTACAAAGGGCGTCGTCAGCGGAGCTGTCAACGACTCACTGCGCAACGCACTGAAGGCGGCTCCAGCACAAGAACTCACCTGCGCCATCTCCTTCTACAACACGAAGGATTTCCTCAGTCCCTACTGCGTGATGAACATCATGCCCTACAGCGTTATCATCAAGAATGCGGAGATTAACACCCATCAGTATGAATTGAAGGTGAACTTCCTTAACATGGTCGAAAACTCCCAAGGCTACTTCAACAACGAAAAGAAGACCATGGAAATCTACATGCTCACCTACAACCTGCAGGTCAACGGAGAGACGCAGATAGGCAACTTCAACCCTGTCTACTACAAGCTCATATCCAACAGCAAGTGACCATGACTAAGTTCATCTCATGGAATGTCAATGGACTCCGGGCCTGCATGAAAGCCAACCCGGAGAAAAACCGTGCGGGCTTTGAGTCGGTCTTCCACGAGCTCAACGCTGATTTTTTCTGCCTCAACGAGACAAAGATGCAGGCTGGCCAACTCGACCTGAGCTTCGATGGCTATGAGAGCTATTGGAACTATGCGGACCGCAAGGGCTATAGCGGCACGGCAATCTTCACCAAGCAGCATCCACTCAACGTGAGCTACGGAATGGGCATCGACGAACACGACCACGAAGGACGCGTCATCACGCTGGAAATGCCGGCATTCTATCTGGTGAGCGTCTACACACCCAACTCACAAAATGCAGAGGAGGGTGGAACAAAGCCACGGCGACTGCCTTACCGCATGCGCTGGGAAGACGATTTCCGCAACTACCTGTTGTCACTCGACAAGAAGAAACCCGTGGTTGTCTGCGGTGACCTAAATGTAGCACATGAAGAGATCGACTTGAAAAATCCCAAGACCAACCGCAACAATGCGGGCTTCACTGACGAGGAACGTGCCAAGATGGACCTGCTGCTCAGCAGCGGTTTCACAGACACCTTCCGTTATCTGCATCCCAACGAGGTGACCTATAGCTGGTGGAGCTACCGTTTCCGCTCACGCGAAAAGAACGCAGGCTGGCGTATCGACTACTTTCTGGTCTCCGAGAGACTGAAGGACCGCATCGACGGCGCTACCATTCTGACCGAAATAATGGGCAGTGACCACTGTCCTGTCGGGCTGGAAATTAATCTGTAAAGGCGTACAACCCTTCCTTCCGATATAGTAGACGCGGAGGACCACACCAACAGACAATGTCGGTGCGGCCCTTATCATCATACCCCACGGACTGCATGCCGTGCGCGGGTTTGCCATCATTGCCGTAGTGGCATCGGAGCAGCGTTCCTGCCAAAGATGAACAAAGAAAAGAAATAAGCAAACAGACGATAAGCACAAAGCTCTCTTTATGCCACAACCACATGACTGACAACAATTTAGACATCCGACAATTGGCCGAGAAGGATATCAGACTTCTTGCCTTTGATGCCGACGACACGCTATGGGACTGCCAAGGCTATTTTGACAATGTGGAAAAAGCCTACGCACATTTATTGGCACCCTATGCAGACGAGCCTACCGTGGCCGACATGCTCTTCCAGACGGAGACCGCCAACATGCCTCTGCTGGGCTATGGCAGCAAGGCTTTCACCCTGTCGCTCGTGGAAAACGCAGTGAAGGTGAGCCGCGGACAAGTCAGCGCAGCCGATGTGTTGCGCATTGTGGAACTGGGCAAGTCACTGCTCCAACTGCCGGCCACACCCCTACCCGAGGTGCGGCTGACGCTCGAATCCCTGCACCAGACAAACCGCTTTTCCATGGTTGTTTTTACCAAAGGTGAACTACTCGACCAGGAAAACAAGTTCCTGCGCTCAGGTCTCGCACCACTCTTCGATGACATCATCGTGGTAAGCGACAAGACGAAGACCGAATACACCAAGCTCTGCAGCCGATTCGGAACGACCATCGACCACCTGCTCATGGTGGGCAACTCGTTTCGCTCTGACATCGAACCTGTACTACAGCTGGGCGGTTGGGCTGTACACATCCCCTTCAGCAGCATCTGGCGACACGAGCAGACCCAGGAATACTGTCATCCACGACTGGTTACCCTCTCCCATTTCGGCGGGCTCAAGGCTCTCGTGAAATAATTCATTTCACCATGAACGCCAAGGAATATGGGGAGAAAGAACAAAAGCACCATATGGTGGAGAAAGGCAACCATTCTTGGAGTATATAATTGATTTTAGTATATTTCGATATGAGTTGTCGTTTTTATATGGTAATGCCAAATTCTTACGAGAAAGAAGGTGGTATCGTGACTTCGCCCAACTGCGATGCATGTCCCCATGTTTATGATGGTGAGGACGCAGATTTTGGCAATGAGTTTATTTACGAACTAAAAGACGGGAAATACTGCCCATATCTAATGGGGCCATGGGCTGTCAACTTGGTGGACGAGGACCTCAGAGCCCTTTTGGAAGAGTATGCTGAAAAAGAGTATGTGGAATTTCTTCCAGTGATGATTCATAGTGAGCAGTATGGTGATCGGCAGTATTACTTCGTTCATTTTACCAAGATTTATGATGTGATAGATAAGGAAAACACAGTCTACGGCCCTGCAGGGAATATCATAAAGCTGCGTGTTGACTACAACAAGGTTAAAAACCTTCATGTGTTTAATTCTCAGCCAATTATCAGCGATATCAACATTTCCGCAAAAGTATATAAGGAAATCAAAAAGCGTAAGTTAGGCTTAGTGGATTATATTTATAGAAAATAGATGATGATGATAATTACCAAATGGGAATACTGCTTGAATGCAATTTATTACTGCATTTGGCTAATGGACATAAGGTTTGATAATGGTGTATGGAGAATAATGGATAGGTTAATTCCCCCTGTCTCAAAGTATTTTTTTTACGAAGTCTTTTCAAAAGAAATGGCGTGAACGACAGAGAAATAATCAAAAGGAATTATATGTCTTTTTTTGTAATAGAGTCAATGGGTATCATATAGGCTGGGCTAACTATTGGTTTGGCTATTTATATTCAAGCTATCCTGGCGTATTTTCATTTATAATCGTTGGAATAGCCGACAAGGCCATTGGAGCATTGAGCATGGCAACGTTTGTTATATTTTTTGGAACGCCTATAGTCTTATTTTACATTCCTGCATATAAAGCCGTCTTTTCTAAAGATAAATATTTGAAATATTTCAAGGAGTTCGAAAAAAAAGATATAAACTGGCATAGAAAATGGATATGTATCACTATTCTATTTTGTATCGGAGCTATTATCATGACAATTATAGGAATAGGATGTATGTCAATGGTGGGACGATTATCATAGACAAGCTTTGAATAAATGCCACAGCCGCGGCTACACGGGCCACAAGATGATGGGCGAGTTTGGGCTCATCAACATGCCAGACGAACGCAATTATAGCTTTCGGCTGGACACTGGCATGAAGTTGGATGACTTCAAGAGGGAGTTTCAATTACAACGTATATCAGAACGCGAATTTTATGATTCGTGGAATTCTGTGTATTATGACAGGAAAGAAGGAAAATTCAAGAAGTGGGAAGGTAATGATTTCGTAACGAGCAATCTTTAGCTCAATAGTCACGATAATTCTGGAAACTCTTGGAAAAGTGGGTTACGATTAGGCAATTATGAAACTTTTTTGTTAACTTTGTAGGCTATAAATTCCAAAGAACGAAACACATGAGCGTCATAGACCTACTGAAAGACAACACGACTTCACACCGCTTTTCCTTCGAGGTGTTGCCCCCGCTAAAAGGAAACGGTACAGAGGCCTTGTTTCGCAACATCGACAAGCTGAAGGATTTCGATCCGCTCTACATCAACATAACGACTCACCACAGCGAGTATGTGTACCGCGAACTGACCGACGGACAGTTTGAGCGGTTGCGCATACGCCGCCGCCCCGGCACCATCGCCATAGCTGCCGCCATCCAGCAGCATTACAAGTTGCCAGTCATACCCCACATCATCTGCAGCGGCGCCACAGCCGAGGACATCGAGTATGAACTCATCGACCTGCAGTTTCTAGGCATCAACAACGTGTTGCTGCTTCGTGGTGACAAAGCCAAGGAAGACCGAATGTTCACGGCCACGCCAGGAGGACACGAACACACCACCGACCTGATACGACAGGTCAATGCGTTCAATGCAGGTCATTTTGCCGACGGGTCCGACATTCGCCATCCGGGACAGCCCTTCCATTATGGGGTGGCAGCCTATCCGGAGAAGCACGAGGAAGCTCCCAATCTCGAGATGGACATGAAGCACTTGAAGGAGAAACAGGACCTCGGTGCTGAATACGCTGTCACCCAACTGTTTTTCGACAATCGCAAATATTTCGCCTTCGTAGAGAAAGCACGCCAGATGGGCATCACCATCCCCATCGTACCTGGCATCAAGCCGTTTGCCAAGCTATCGCAAATCACGCAAGTGCCCAAGACCTTCCACTGCGACATGCCACAGGAACTGGCCAAGGAGGCGGTGAGATGCAAGACCGACGACGACGCCAAAGCTCTCGGTGTGGAATGGACCACGGCGCAGTGCAAGGAGCTTTACGCCCATGGCGTGAGAGACATTCACTTCTACACCATTTCAGCCATCGACAGCGTGGCACAGATTGCCAAAAACTTACTTTAAGACTATGCAGTTCAGCGAAGTCATAGGCCAACAGGAAGCCATCGGCAGGCTGCTCCAGCTTGTCGAGGAAGAACGCATTCCCCACGCCCTGCTGTTCACTGGACCGGCAGGAAGCGGCAAGCTGGCATTGGCGCTGGCTTTCGCCTCCTATCTTCTGGGCGAGCGCCACGAAGGCCACTCACTGCAAGACAACGACAGAGCCGTGCTCAACGCGGAGACGATGTTGGCCAAATGGCAACACCCCGACCTGCATTTCTCCTACCCCGTGATACGCCCCAAGGGCACATCAAGCGAGCATAAGGTGACAAGCGACGACTTTGCCGCAGAGTGGCGCATATTGATCAGCAAGAGCCCCTACTTCACCATGGACCAATGGATGAATGCCATGGAAGCCGAGAACCAGCAGGCCGTGATTTACGAAGCCGAGAGCGACGCACTCACCCATACGCTGAACATGAAATCAGCATTAGGGGGCTACAAAGTCAGCCTGATATGGCTGCCTGAGCGAATGAACATCACGTGCGCCAACAAACTACTCAAGTTGCTGGAGGAACCGCCCCTGCAGACGGTATTCCTACTGGTCAGTGAGGAACCGGAACAGCTCCTGGAGACCATCCGCAGCCGCGTTCAGAGGTTTGACGTGCACCGCATCGACACCTCCGACATCGAACAGGCCCTGATCAGCAAGCGAGGCATCGACAACGATACCGCGCACCGACTGGCACACACTGCAGCGGGCAACTGGCTGAAAGCCATCGAAGTGCTCGACAGCGACAGTGAGAACAGATTGTTCTTCGACCTCTTTGTGTCGCTGATGCGACAAGCCTACATGCGAGATGTCAAAGGGCTCAAGGCCTGGACAGAGACAACGGCAGCCTATGGGCGAGAGAAACAACGGCGTATGCTGGCATATTTCCTTCACCTCGTGAGAGAGAATTTCATCTCTAACTTCAAGCAGCCAGAGCTTAACTACATGACACAGGAGGAAGAAACGTTCAGCCGCCAGTTCGCACGGTTTATCAACGAGCGCAACATCGTGGAAATGGCAGAGCAACTGCAGCGCACATACCGAGACATCGGACAAAACGCCAACCCGAAGATGCAATTCTTCAACTTGGCTCTCAATATAATCATTCTCCTCAGGAGATGAAAACCTTTATCACTTCTTAAAACAAACATCATGAACAACAATACATGTACAGGGTGCGACCGCGGACTATGCAGAGCCGGCGTAGGACGACAGGACAAGCAACTCAACACCTACGACTGGCTAGCCGACGTGCCGGGAAACGCTGAATCGACAGACCTGGTGGAGGTGCAGTTCAAAAACACGCGCAAGGGCTATTTCCACAACGTGAACAATCTGCAACTGCAAAAGGGCGACACCGTAGCCGTCGAAGCCAATCCTGGACACGACATCGGCGTGGTGACGCTCACGGGAAGGCTGGTAAATCTGCAAATCAAAAAGGCCAACCTCAAGTCGGCAGATGACATCAAGCGCATTTACCGCATCGCCAAGCCTGTAGACATGGAGAAATACCATGAGGCGAAAAGCCGCGAGCACGATACCATGATCGAGAGCCGACAGATTGCAAAAAGGCTCGGCTTGCAGATGAAAATCGGCGACGTAGAGTATCAGGGCGACGGCAACAAGGCTATCTTCTACTACATCGCCGACGAACGTGTCGATTTCCGGCAACTCATCAAAGACCTGGCGGCCACCTTCCATGTGCGCATCGAGATGAAACAAATCGGAGCGCGGCAAGAAGCAGGACGCATCGGTGGAACAGGCCCCTGCGGACGCGAACTGTGCTGTGCCACATGGATGAAGAACTTCTCCAGTGTCTCGACCAACGCCGCTCGCTTCCAGGACATCTCACTCAACCCACAAAAGCTGGCGGGCATGTGCGCAAAACTGAAATGCTGCCTCAACTACGAGGTTGACGGCTACATGGAGGCAAGTCGCAAACTGCCGCCCAAAGATGCCGTTCTGCAAACGAAAGACAGCGACTATTATCTTTTCAAGACCGACATTCTGGCTGGTCTCTGCACCTATTCTTCGGACAAAAACATCGCTGCCAACGTAGAAACCATCTCCGCCGCACGGGCAAGAGAAATCATCGCTATGAACCGACAAGGGGAGAAACCCCTATCGCTACAACAAGACAACAAGCTGAAGGAGGTGAAAAAGCCTATCGACCTGCTGGCTGACGCTGACCTAAGCCGCTTCGACAAGTCGAAACGGAAGAAGAACGGAGTGAAGAACCGCAAACCAAAAAGTGACAACAGGAAAACGGCGCAAGAAAAGCCCAACAAGGAAAACAAACCTGAGACACGCCCAAACGAGTCGCCAAAAAACAGCGGACAACAGAAACGGCGCAACAATCCCAACAGACCAAACCGCCCCAACAACACCAAGGCTGAAAGTCAACCTGCGCAACCCAATCAACATACGGCCAAGACGCAAGCACCCACCAGTCCCACAAACGAGAAAGCATGAGACCATTGGCTGCAATGCTCCTGTCTGGATGGTTGTTCGCAGCATGCACAGGCAACAAGGTGTATGACCACTATGACCACACACCCATAGCCGGATGGGAGAAAATAGACACGCTGAAGTTTGACGTACCGCCCTTGGCGAAGTCGGGAGTCTACGCCACAAGCATGGGACTGCGCATCAACAACGCATTCCCCTTCATCAGCATGACACTCATCGTGGAGCAGACGGTGTTGCCAGCAAACAGGACAGTCATTGACACCATCAGTTGCCCCTTGATGGACAAGAACGGGAGGGTCAAGGGGAAAGGTGTCTGCTTCTACCAATACCGTTTCCCCGTGTCTATCATGGCACTACACGAAAACGACTCGCTACACATCACAGTAAGACACAACATGAAACGCGAGATTTTGCCCGGCGTCTCAGACGTAGGCATCGAGTTGGAAAGGAAACAGTAGCTCTCACGAAGCAAAACGGCCATCGGAAGAAAGACAAAACCAACAGAAGAAGACGGCTGCCGACAAAAACAAATGAGCTACAAACGGAAAAGAGAAAACAAAATAGAACAAGCTAAAACACAATTTGCCGCATCCTGAGCCTCAAGCTGAGAGGGATGCGGCAAATTGCGTTTTATGTGCGTACAAGGTTTCTACCTGCATCAATGCGGAGAAAGATGAACAGCAAAATGGTGAAGCCCCATAACGATGATCCACCATAACTGAAGAAGGGTAACGGGATGCCTATCACGGGTGTCAGACCCAACACCATGCCCACATTGATGAACAGATGAAACAGAAAGACGCCAAGCACACAATAACCATAGACTCGTCCGAACTTGAACGGCTGACGCTCAGCCAAATGGATGAGACGCAAGATGAGTGCCAAGAACAACAACAACACACCAGCCGACCCCAGAAAACCTTCCTCCTCACCCACGGTGCAGAAAATGAAGTCAGTGTCTTGTTCAGGCACGAAACGCAACTTGGTCTGCGTGCCATTAAGAAATCCCTTGCCCCGGAGACCACCCGAACCAATGGCTATCTCGCTCTGGTGAACATTATAACCTGCTCCAGCCAAGTCTTCATCAAGACCAAGCAACACATTGACCCTCACGCGCTGATGGGGCTCCATGATGTCGTTGAGCACATAGTCGGCACTATAGAAAAACGCTATGGAACCTACAGAAAACAAGCCTATCAGAAGGTAATGGTAGATTTGTGTGGACAATCCTGCATAGACCAGATATCCCACTAGCCCGGCACAGATGATCAACTGCACCCAAACCACATCAAACGGGATGACATAGAGCGAGAAGAGCAGAGCAAGGACTGTAAGAACAATGGAAATGCCTCCTAACTGGACGGCACGTGCTTTTTCCTTACAATAGACGTAGACCATGGACGCTGTGAAAATCTGTACCAGAAACAACACCACGAACTTTCCAATCGAAGTAGGCGTCTGCAACAAGAACACCTGTTCGTACTTGATGCCAACCACGAAATAGATAACCATAGCCACTCCCGTAAAAAGGATGCTTCCCGGCATACCCTCACGGTAAAACATCAGGAAGAAAGACAGATAGACCAATGCGGAACCCGTCTCACGCTGGCCCACAATGAATAGCATAGGCAGAAAAACCACAGCGACCGCTGCGGCGAAATGCTTGGGGTTGTGCATATCGAATCCGTACGTACTCATCAGCTTTGCAACGGCCAGTGCCGTGGCAAACTTGGCAAACTCGGCAGGTTGCAGACGCAACGGTCCAAGGACAAGCCACGAGCGTGACCCCTTGATTTCATGAGGGTTGAAGATTGTCACGAAGAGTAGCAGAAGCAACATCGCATAAATCACATAGGCAAACGTGTCATAGAAACGGTCGTCGAGCATGAGCAACACAAACCCCAAAACAAGTGCAGTGCCAATCCAAACAATCTGCATGCCTGACCGGGTGTCGAGACTGAATATGTCGGTCTCACCATACGTGTAGCTTGCCCCACAAACACTAACCCAACCGAATACGAGTAGCGCAACGTATATGCCAATTGTCCACCAGTCAAGACTGCGGAGCACACTCGGCCGTCGCTTGTCATCGTTCACTGTTTCCATAACCTATTCTGCGTTTCTGCATTTCTGCGGCCAGACTCTCACCAGCCTTACTCAACTTACCCATGATGTATTGTTCCATAATCACCTTGCCCATGGGAACGCCATAGTCAGCTCCCCATCCGCCATTCTCGACATAGACCGCAACAGATATCCGGGGGTTGTCCATAGGTGCGAAACCCATAAAGACAGAATGGTCGTGACCACGATTTTGGGCAGTTCCGGTTTTTCCACAGGCAGCAAATGGAAGCGAACCAAGGATACGGCAGGTACCACCCATGGCCGATGAGCGCATGCCGGCAACAATAAGGTCGTAAGCCCGGCGGTTGGCACGGGTATAATGGCGGTTTGTGTAAAGGGTGTCAAGAGACTCGCCCTGGATGGATTTCACCACGTGGGGTACATAGTAGTAGCCTCGATTGGCAATGGTAGCACCGAGATTGGCTATCTGGAGCGGTGTGAGATTAACCTCACCCTGGCCGATGCTGATACTGATGACGGTCAGACCGTTCCATGATCCGTGGTATGCCTTGTCATAGAAGCCGGCATTTGGAATGAGTCCTCGTTTCTCACCTGGCAAGTCAATACCCAACTTATACCCAAACCCCATGCTGACCATGTAGTCGCGCCAGGTATTCATGGCATCCTGGACCGTGGGATACTTGCGACGGTTGGACAACATGTAATAGAGACCCCAGCAGAAGAATCCGTTGCACGAAGTACTGATGGCCGGCACGATAGCCAAAGGTGAGGCGTGGCCATGACATCCGACATGGAGTCCCTTATAAGAAAAACCATGATGACAGGGGAACACCGTGTGGCCATTGATAATACCTTCCGACAGAAATGTGAGTCCTTGGGTAGTCTTGAAAGTGGAACCGGGAGGATACTGCCCCATGATGGCACGATTGAGCAAGGGTTTCCATGTGTCGCGGGAAAGATAAGAAAGATACTTGCTTCGGTTGTGCCCCTCAAGCATTCGAGGATTATAGGTGGGGGAAGAGGCCATGCACAACACTTGGCCCGTCTGCGGATCAATAGCCACAATAGCACCTATCTTCCCTTCTAGCATGCGTTCCGCAGTAGCCTGGAGGTTGATATCAATTCCCAATGTCAGATCATGGCCTGGTCGCGGACGCCTGTCGAAACGTCCGTTCTGATACTGACCCTGTATGCGGCCGTGGGCATCCCGCAACAAGATTTGCACACCTTTCTCGCCGCGCAGTTGCTTCTCATAGCTACGCTCAATACCAAGTTTGCCGATATAGTCTCCGGCTTGATAATAATCGTCATCCTCAATGTCGGACGGGGAAACCTCGCCAACATCACCAAGGACATGGGCCGCATAAGGATACTCATACTGGCGTACGGTACGCTTCTGTACATAGAAGCCAGGAAAACGGAACATCTTCTCCTGGAAGACACTATAGTCCTTGTCGTTGATCTGGCTCATGAAGAGTTGCTGGGTGAAGCGCGAATAACCTGGGTTCTTACTCCGGTCCTTGATATCGTCCATCCGCTTGATGAAATACTCCTTTGTAATACCCAAAGTCTGGCAAAAGTCAAGCGTATCAAGACGTCCTTTTGCCTCATTCATCACAACCATAATGTCGTAAGCCGGCTGGTTGAAGACAAGCAACTTGCCGTTACGGTCACGGATGACACCCCGCGAAGGATACTCGACGCGCTTGAGAAACGCATTGGAGTCGGCACTCTTCCGATAGTCATCGCTCACAAGCTGGAACATGAAAAGACGAGCCGTGTAGACCAGTACAATCAGTATGGCCACACCACCTATGACATAACGGCGATTGTCAAGATTGAAATCTTTCATGCAATTTTCATCTTCCGTCAGACTGGTTACTTCTTCCTAAAGCCATCGACAACGAAAAGCAACAACTCAGAAAGCACGAAACTGCCCACAACACTCAGCACCCACTGCAGCCAATTGAAAAAGCTAAACGTCTCAAGTGCAAAGAACACTACGCAATAGATTAGCGTCAGCAACAAGGAATAATAGAAAAATTTGACCGCCCCCATCGTAAAAATGGCAGGCTGGAAATTTTCATCGTCGTCGCGTTGCATAAACAACTCAATAAGGTAGGGCTGCAAGAAACCCAACAAAGTCATGGATATGGTGGCCACACCAGGCGTATTGGAGAAGATATCCAGACATAGACCTAGCAAGAAGCTATACACCAAAATGGCCCAGCGAGGATAACCTCGCTGGAAGCTAATCACAAAATAGACATAGATCAACGGTGTTGCACAATCAAAAAGGTGGATGTGATTCAACACCAACACCTGTGCCAACAATAGCACAAGGAAGAGTAACAACCGCTTAAAGAAATCAATGTTCATCCCAATCTACTTACCATCTTTCAGTTTCAAGGAGTCACGTGACGCACGCATAATCTCCATCTGCTCCAACATCGGCGTGTTGTCAATCACACAGACATCGCTCAGGTTGCCAAAGTCGGTAGACAACTCGACCTGAAGACGATAGGACACACCGTCAGCAGAATTGTATACATGAAGTATCTTGCCCACGGTAATGCCCGGCGGGAAGACCGATGAGTATCCACTGGTTTCTACCCACTCATAAAGACGGAAATGGGCATGGCGTGGTACCTCTTCCACATAAGCTATGTGAGGGTCTCTCCCACTCCAATGGAGATAGCCAAAATACCCTCGACCACGGATGCGGCAGCTAATGTTGGACGAAGTGTTGAGGACAGGTATGACTACCGAATAATGAGTCGAAACCATATAGACGATGCCTACGACTCCCTGGCCGCAGGCAACGCCCATATCTTTGCGCACGCCATCAGCACTACCCTTATTGATAGTGATGAGATTGTCGTATCGACTCACTGAGTTGCTGACCACCTTGGCGGGCACCATCTTGAAGGATTTGAGCAAGGTCAACTGGTTACGATGCACCCATCCTGTGTCCTTTGTGGCCTCACCAAGCTGTCCCGACAACAACTTCACCTGCTGCTCGAGATAGATATTACGCTGCGTGAGCTCCTGGTTGACCTTTGACATAGAAAAGAAGGACTCGACCTTAGCGTCCCAGCTCAACACTTTTCCTGCTACAGCGTTGGCTGACGAAAACCACACGCTGCCTTGGTAACTGTTGTACTGGAACAGCAACACGACACCTATCACCTCAAGGATGACGAAGAGAAGCCAATGGTTGTAGCGTGCAAGAAATTCTAATAGATTACGCACTGCTCAAACAAAAAACTTATCTCATCAGGAATGAGAACCTATTGACGTTCTTCAGGGCTATTCCTGCACCCTTGGCCACACTGTGGAGAGGATCCTCTGCAATATGGAACGGGATGTTGATTTTGTCTTGCAAACGTTTATCGAGACCACGCAGCAAAGCGCCGCCTCCGGTGAGGTAGATGCCGTTCTTCACGATATCAGCATACAGCTCAGGCGGTGTAGCCTCAAGGGCCGACAACACTGCATTTTCGATTTTTGCCACAGTCTTGTCCAAACAGTGAGCAATCTCCTGATAGCACACAGGAACCTCCATCGGAAGCGCAGTGATACGGTTGGGGCCATGCACCACGTAATCCTCGGGAGCCTCGTCACCCAAGTCGGTCAAAGCGGAGCCGACGTGTATCTTGATACGCTCGGCCATACGCTCAGAGACTTTCACGTTGTGTTGGCGGCTCATGTATTCCTGGATGTCAGCGGTTAAATCATCACCAGCAATACGGATGGAGTTGTTACTCACGATACCACCTAAAGAGATGACGGCAATTTCTGTGGAGCCACCGCCTATATCAACAATCATGTTGCCTTCGGGGGCTTCGACATCGATACCAATACCAATGGCAGCGGCCATCGGCTCGAAGATGAGATAAACGTCACGTCCATCAGCGTGCTCAGCAGAATCACGCACAGCACGCAACTCCACCTCGGTGGAACCGGAAGGGACGCCAATAACCATACGTAAGGATGGTGAAAAAAGACGCGACCCCGTGTGGACCATCTTGATTAAGCCCCGCATCATTTGCTCACAGGCAGTGAAATCGGCTATAACACCGTCGCGCAAGGGACGAATGGTGCGGATATTGTCATGCGTCTTTTCATACATCATCTTGGCCTTCTCGCCCACAGCAATCATCTTGTCAGTACGGCGGTCCAAAGCCACTACTGACGGCTCGTCAACAACAATCTTGTCATCGCTGATGATGATGGTGTTGGCGGTGCCGAGATCCATTGCAATCTCTTGTATAAAAGAAAAAAATCCCATGTCTTATTTTAGTTCTAAGCTGGAAACTATTTAGCGAACCAACTATGAATGGCTGTGTCATAATGACTGCTCACCCCAAAAGCGCGCTCGGCAAAGTGCTTGCGGTCTTCGATATCGGTCTGTGCACTCTTTGTCTTCAGCACATCGAGCAACATGCCATACTCTGCCTTGCTAGGCACAATGACCACATCCTTGAAGTTCTTGGCACCGGCACGGATAAGCGAGATGCCACCAATATCAATTTTCTCGATAATCTCTGCATCAGAAGCGCCACTGGCCACGGTCTGTTCAAAGGGATAGAGGTCTACAATGACCAAGTCAATGGCGGGAATGTCATACTGCGCCATCTGCTGCTGGTCACCCTCATGATCGCGGCGAGCAAGGATACCTCCAAAAACCTTCGGATGGAGTGTCTTGACACGCCCGCCTAAAATGGATGGATAAGTGGTCACATCCTCGACCTTCTGACATGGATAACCCAAACCCTCTATAAATTTATGTGTACCTCCTGTGCTCAAGAAAGTAACACCTTCTTCATGTAACTTGGCCAGGATTTCCTCCAAGCCGTCCTTGTGAAAGACTGAGATCAGTGCAGTCTTGATTTTCTTCGTTTCAGCCATGTAAATACGTACGTTATTTAATTAGATTGCAAAGTTAATCATTTTTAGACAATTGTTCCCTAAGAAAATCACTATTTCCTTATCAACGAAACGTTAAATTGTCACAAGTCAAGCCGTCTGTAATCAGCATTCGGAGATTTTCATTATCTTTGCATCGGGCACAGGCGACACATCCTGCGAATGAACAAAGTCATCAAATCGCACCGAATCAAGTAGTCTCCCCGCCTGTCAGCACAACCAACGCTAAAGAAAAGAAACATGAAAAAGTCGATAATCCTTGCACTGCTTCTAACGGCCTGCACAACTATCCAGGCGCAACGACACATTATCACCTACGACCCCGAACTCAACGAGCCCGTAAGGGATGTCTTGGTATGGGCAGACCACCAGAACGCAGACTCCACCAACATACTCGGAGAGGTGCTTATACCTGACAAGTTCGACACACTGCACGTCAACAAGCCAGGCTACGTGTCGTTGTGCATCCCTGCACATGCGGTGACCGATTCCATTCCACTTATCAGCGATTACAACAACATTGGCGAGGTGGTGGTGCACGGGGTGTATCAAGACAAGCGACTTGCCGAGAGCGTCAAGCGCTGGACGAAAGAGGCAAAAAAGGAGTTTGCCCTACGACACCCCATCACAGGATTCAGCTTCAGCCTAGCCGACAGCATCGACCCACGACTGAGACGCATCAAGAAACGGACTAGGAAATTGGAAAAAATCTTCAAACGCATAGATGCAGAAGGCAACGACCCCATCATACAGGCCTACCGAAAAGCCATCAACATGACTGACCATTAACCCGCCGTGCCCCACTACAATCATGCAGACTACTCGAAATAAAATGTAAGGGCAATCATCTTGGACCTCGCTTTGTTAACAGACTGAGTGTAGGGCAGCATTGAGCGGTCACTAATAGAGGAGGCATGACTGTTGTCAAGACTGTTTGTAAGGCCATACATAAACTTCAGTTCCGGCCTAATCTTAAAGAAAGGCAGATAAAAATCACAACCAATACCAGCCTCGAAGAAGATGTCGTAACGTTTCAACTTGAGGTAGTCATCACTCGTTCCGTTCAAGTTAATAACCGGATTGAGGCCTACCATGACGTAAGGACGATGGTTATTGAAGCGGGGCGATGCCATGATTAGATTGAAAGCACACGAAAAATAAGCCGTCTTCAGTGTCTGATTACGCGACAACATCGAGTCAGGCGCAGTGGTATCCATATTATGAAATGAAATGTGGCGCGTTCCAAAATACATCGCCGGGGCCACACGCAACTGCAAAGTTCTATTGAGGCGCAACTCACCCAACACGCCAACGTTAAATCCGTCATCCCATCGATCCTGGTCACACGTGATGACATACTCTTTCTGTGTGCCGTCAGCATTGGTGATGAGCTGCGGGCCTACATTGTTAAATTCCAAATCCTGCAAGTGCATGCCCACAAGAATACCAAAATGAAACTTACGCAAGTCGGTATACGGGCGATTCTCGACCGTCCGTTCTTGTCCTAACACGACAGACGAGCCGAGAACGACAAGCATCAATATAAACAGAGTCCGCTTCATATAAATGAATAACGTCAATTCCGATTGATTTATTGTTTCGCAGGCACCTTACCCCCATTTTTTAGTATGTTATGTTAAATTGAGAAAAAAGTCATCACCATTTATAGGTACTCATTGAAAAAATAACTACCTTTGCAGCATACAAAGTTGGAAAAGCAGAAATCAGCAATTCCTCTTTCATAGCATAACAAAAACATTATTAACAATAAACATTAGATTATTATGGCTTACGTAATTGGTAATGACTGCGTTGCTTGCGGTACATGTATTGACGAGTGCCCCGTGGGCGCTATCTCTGAGGGCGATATCTACGAAATCAACCCTGACGAGTGCACAGAATGCGGAACATGCGCTTCTGTATGCCCGAACGAGGCAATCAGCCTCGCCGATTAAGTTCTGATCAGTAATCATCAGAATAAGTATATAGCCCACCCTGTATTCAGGATGGGCTTTTTCTTTGTGAACATAAAGAAAAGTGATAGCACATAGCTCAAAGAAGACAAACACTGTTTCCATTTTTAAAGGCGCATTTCACAAGAAATGAAATGCGCCTTCCTCATATTTATTGGTCAAGAAATGCGCCATACTGGCCACATCTAGACGTTTCTTTATAGTTGGCTTTTGCCTAAATACCTATTCCTTTAAATCTTTACATGGCCTGAACCTGCTTGGCAACAGAATTCTCGGGATCAATCACAAGAAGTTTCTCTGCAACCTGCTTTGAAGCTGCCTTATCCTGAAGGACATTAAAATCGTAAACGATGAGATATAGATAAGCCTGTTTCAGCATGGCTATCTCACTGCTCTGCTTCTCTGCCTTAGCCTCCAACGACGTAGCAAGTGCCTCATAATAGGGCTTAGCAAGACCTTCCTTACTATCCGGGTCAAGGTTAGCATTGATTTGCCCACGCATGTAGTTGCAATAGTTAGCATAGTTGGGATATGCCTCCATCATGCGGCCATACACCTCGTCAGCGCTTTTGAAAGCAGCATCTGAACCAGCCTTATCATTCTCCTTCAGCTTTTTGGATGCGATATCAGCGTATAAAGCTCCCAAGTTGTCAAGTTGGTCCATGGTCGGCTTTTCTGTACCTTCCATACTCTTCACCAAGAAAGCGACAGCATTGTCATAATCTCCCTTTTGCAAATAAACGTCAGAAAGATTCTTGTTGATAATGCCTATCTGCTTGTTGTTACCTGCATTGAGTTCCAATGCCTTGTTGAAAGACTGAATAGCGTCATCCCAACGCTTCGCCTGCAAAAGAGCAGTACCATAGTAGGTGTAGTCCTCAGCAATGAAATGTGCTGAATCACTAGCGTTAAACAACTTGTCAGCAAAAGCCAATGCTTCATCAGTCTTCTTCAAGTCGGTATAATCATAGAAAGCAATGCGGTTCCAAGCAGCTTTGCGGGGATTTGTCGACAAGCCGGCTTTGCAAACATCAATGCTCTTCTCACGTTGTCCGAGAAGCCACGTGGCAGTGGCAAACTCAGTGATATACTCGGGTTTCATCTTCGATACGTCAGAAACCTTAGCAAAGGCGTCGGCAGCCTTCTCATAGTTCTGGGCATTGAAAAAGATGTGACCGATAAGCTGGTCAACAGGGTAATCAGGACGCTGCTGGCGCAAATCTTCTAGAACCTGCGCTGCACCTGCAGGATCAACGCCACGCTGCACCATAGCATACTTATAGTAAGCATCGGGCTCCTTAGGATCAAAATACATCGCGTTCTGATAAGCCGTAGCAGCTGCACCTCCATTGCTTTGGCTAACTGCAATGTCACCCTTGAGCAACCACGCCTGGGCATTCTTGTTGTCACGCGTCAAAGCCTGTTCAGCAAAAAAGCTAGCATTAGCTGTGTCCTTCTGCTCCAAGAAGGCTCTTCCAATACCCGTAAGAACCTCCGTATTCTTCTTGTACTTCTTTGCAAAGTCCTTCACGTGATCCTTAAGATTGGCTGGTTTGCTCTTGATTACACTCGTTGCTTGTTCGATGATGGCCTTGTTATCCTCCTGGGCCAACACTGGAGCTGCTGTACCCAACAGCAACGCTCCTACCAATACGTATTTAATAGTCTTCATAATTCAATTAATTAAAGTGAGTTTGTTATCTATATCAACTTTTCCCACAACTCTGATGTCTACTAATCTTAAACTATTTGTCTGTAAGACGAAATAGGGACTATAAAGTTTAGATTATTCACTAACGTTAACATCACGAACATTAATTTCGCCCAAGACTGGCAACAATCCAGCCTTCATGACAATACGTTGTCCTTTCGGCCCCTCAATGAAATGGGCAAATCCCCATGGCAAACCTTGACGTGGATCGTTGAGCAAAGCATAAATGGTACGCACAAGCGGATATTCGCCATTGTATATATAATACTGGTAGGGCAAACGACTGCTACCCGGCGTAGCAGGATGGACTTTACTTACCCTCATCACACGAATATTCTTGTTGAACGTGAGATTGGTCGAGTCATGCTTGTCATTCAACCAGTTATTACCGATAACGCCAATAGCACCAGGATTTTGTTCTACATATTTTATCACCTCGGCAGTTTTGTTCACAGCAACCACATGAGGGTTGACGATGGGCTTGCCGCCAAGAATGGAATCTTCAACATAATGTACTGTGCTCGACTTAGCATTGTCGAAAACCACAGTAATAAGGCCGCTAGAGGAACCATTCGAAATATCGCTCCATTTTTTGGCCGTCCCGTTCATGACATTCTTGATATCCAGAACAGAAATAATAGTATCCTTACAATCTTTGTTGACAATGAAAGCCAAAGCATCATAAGCCACCTTAATTGCTATAGGACGATAGTTACGAGACTGAAGGTTTTTCAACTCGCTATCCTTAAAACTTCTAGCCGCAAAAGCCAACCATGATTTACCATTCAGCAAACGATTGATAGCCTCCGACTCATTTGTATAAACGGGAGTAACTTTTGCTTGCGGGTAATCAAACTGAAAAACGGCGCGTTCCTCCTCGATAATGGGACTAAAACTTTCATCAGAGACGAAAGAAATCGCCCCTGATGAATATGTATCTGTGCGGCCATCTTTGCCCTTCTTGTTACCAGAACAAGAAGCGCAAAGACCGGCTGCAAGTGTTAATCCTACGAAAATGTAAGATGTTAATTTCATGATAATAATCAGTTACTGAGTCTGAACGTTACAGGAAGTCTGAAACGAGAGCGTACAGTATTGCCATTCTGCTTTCCAGGAATCCAGTGAGGCATGCCCTTTACAACGCGCAAAGCCTCGCGGTCAAGAGAGGGGTCAACTCCACGTTCCACCTTCAGGTCTGTGATGGAACCATCACGCTCGACCACGAAGGAGACCGTCACACGGCCCTGCACTCCATTCTCCTGAGCAACAGCAGGATACTTCAAGTTATCATTGAGATATCTAAACAGAGCAGCTTCACCTCCAGGGAAAGACGCCTGCTGTTCGACAACCTCAAAAATCTTATTCTCTACCTCAGGTTTCGGTGCTGCAACAGGCTCGTCAGCCACACGCTGCGTTACCTTCAACACCTCACCCGTCTCGCTGTTACCCTTAACGTCCAAGGCACCGATTGCGGTATTGGTCTGCATCAGCTCTTCCTGTGTCTTCATCTCGTCCTCAGGCTTCACTTCGTTATCCTTCTTGATAACAGGAGCCGTGAACTTGATAGAAGACTTCACCTCTTTAACGACCTCTTGCTTCTTCTCAGGCAACTGGATTTCCTTACGCTTCACCTCAGCCTTCTTCTCAGGCTGCTTGATTGCAGAGATCTCCGTCACCTGTTCGTTCTTCTGGTGCGTCAATTGGTACTGGTCATAAGCTGTCTTAGCAACATAGATACCGATAAGTATCAGTGCGATGACTGCAATGATAACGATTGAAAAGATATTTCTCCTCGGAGTCTGTCTGCGGAGCTTATAAGCTCCATACTCTTTATTACGTCCTTCAAAGACAAGATCGGTCCAACCGTTCGTTGTTAAATCAATGTTTGCCATTTTCTTAAACTATTAATGATTTAGACCTTCGACTTACTCCTTGACGTTGTTCTTCTTAAGAAGAGCCTCGTCCTGATCATTCATCTTATCAATCACATACTTACCGATGCTGCAAATCTGCATCTCGTCGAGAGCATCAACCAGGTTCTTGTAGGTTGAATTGTCTGTAGCCTTGATGATGACGGTCATGGTCTGGATTTTCTTACCATTGATAACACCAGACTTAATCTTTGACAAGCTGGAATTATAGGTAGAATCATCCATTTTCTTACCTTCACTTTCAAGTTTAGTGCGCTCGTCATCAAGAGCCTGCTTGGCCTTCATGACATCCAGCACAGGAGACGTTCCATCCTCAGTGACGTGGTTCATGAGAACCTGACGGATACCCTTGCTTCCCCAAGAGGTCTTCTTCAGACACTCGGGTTGCTCAGGCTTAATCAGTCCTGCCACGTAATAAATCTGGTCATTGGCGCAACAATAAATCGTAATGGTATACGATTCCTTTGTCACGGTCTTGTCTTGATCCTGCAAGTTCTTATCGTTACTTGGCATACTCAATTCCATAGTCTGCGGCTTTGCCAACGAGGTACAGAGCATGAAGAACGTGATAAGAAGCATCATCATGTCCACCATAGGCGTGAAGTCCACGCGGACATTCATCTTCTTCTGTTTACTTTTTCCTACTCCCATTATTCGTCCTCCGCTTTCTTATATTGAGTAATCAGATAGTAACGGTTCTCATTCATGTCTTGGAGCTCTGACATGAGCTTTTTGACAGTCTTGTATGGAGTCTTAACGTCAGCCTTGATGGCAATCTTGGCATCGGGGTTGGCCTGATGTGCGGCCTTTACCCAAAGCTGGAATTCGCTCATTGCGGCCTCGCCCTCCTTGCCAGGTACAGAGTCGGTAGGTATACCGTACTTCTTGATAGCCTCTGGCATATCGGTCTTGCTCAAGTTCAGATATTCCTGGAGGCTGCTCATAGGAACGCCCCACATAGGATCGTCAAGGAACTTAGAACGCTGTGCAGAAGTCAATGTGATGCCAAACTGATTGGTCACATCATCGAGTGCAGTCTGCACGTCCGTCACCTTGTCCATGCTCATGAATATTTTGCCGTCATTGCCGACAAGTATATTCAAGACATTCTTATCTGGAACTTTAATCTCCGACACAGATCCCGGCGTTTCGACTTTCACTGGCTCGCTCTTCGTGAACGTAGAAGTCAACATGAAGAAAGTCAGCAAAAGCACCATCACGTCGGACATAGGAGTCATGTCGATCCAGACGTCTGCTTTCCTAATTTTTACTTTACCCATAGCGATAAATTTTTAAAGGGTTAGCAAAAATTAAGCCTCGTCTGCGTGGTTGGCTTCGTATGTCTGTGCGATTGAATAACCTACCTCGTCAAGTGCGTATGTGAGCTTATCGATCTTGTTGGTGAAGAAGTTATAGGCGATAACAGCGCACCAAGAAGTAGCGATACCGAAAGCAGTGTTGATCAGAGCCTCAGAAATACCAGTAGACAGTGCCAAAGAGTCACCACCACCTCCAGCAGCCAAAGCCTGGAATGAACGGATCATACCCGTCACAGTACCGAGCAGACCAGTAAGAGTACCAAGTGTAACGATGGTAGCAACGATGGGAAGGTTCATCTGCAGAGTAGGCATCTCAAGCTGTGTAGCCTCCTCGTGAGCCTGCTGGATCTTAGCGACCTTCTGGCTCTTCTTCAATGAAGCGTTGGCACCGCTTTCCATGTCCTTATAAGCACGAAGAGAAGCCAGCACGACGTTAGCTACAGAACCCTTCATCTTGTTGCAGAGATCCTCAGCCTTGTCGAAATCGTTGGCCTTCAGGGCAGCCTTGATATTCAACACGAACTTTGTGAGGGGCTGCTTACCGAAAGCAGTCTTCAGAGCCAAGTAGCGCTCTACAGCAAGGCAGAGCACAGTGAGCAGCAACGTGTGGATGACAGGCACCACATAACCACCCTTGAAGATAGTACCCAACATGTTCACAGGAGCGTTGGCGTTGTCACCGCCCTGGAAGTTAGCACCATCTCCGAGCACGAAGTTGAAAATCAAGATAGCAGCGATGAAGCATACGACGATAATCCAGAATGCTCCTCTGATTCCGCTGAAGCCCTCAGACTTCTTTTTTGCAGCCTTGGGGGCTGCGGCTTTTTGTGTAGTTGCCATAATTTAATGATTTAATTTTGATTATTGATAAATTTAAGTTGTGTCCAGTATTTTAGGTTATCTACTCATTTCATAGCCTTACCCTATCCTGTTGGGACAACGGACAAAGACAAGCCAAGGAATTCTTACGCAAAGATAACAATTTACAAGTGACTTCGAGCGAATTTATTAACTTTTAACAATTTTTTATTTCAATCGCGAAGTAACTTCCTTGATACGGCGCAAGGCCTCCCTTATATTCTCATCACTTGTGGCATAACTCATGCGGAAGCAGTCGGGATCTCCGAAGGCATCACCGGCCACCGTGGCCACATGTCCTTTCTCCAGGAGATACATAGCAAAGTCTGTAGAGTTTCTGACCACCGTTTCACCATCGCTCTTGCCGAAGAAGCTACTGCACTTAGGAAAGAGGTAGAAGGCTCCTTGAGGCACATTGACCTCGAGACCAGGAATATCCTTAGCCAACTCGACTATGAGATTGCGGCGACGCTCAAACGCCCTGCGCATGTCGTCAACACATTCCTGACTTGACAGGTAAGCGGCCTCAGCTGCCTTTTGGCTGACGTCACACGTACCGCTGGTATACTGTCCCTGCAGCTTATTGATGCCCTTGACAATCCATGCCGGTGCGGCCACCCAGCCAAGTCTCCATCCTGTCATGGCGTAAGCCTTGCTGACACCATTACAGATGACGGTGCGTTCCTTCATGCCAGGATAGCTGGCAATGCTTGCCGCCTTGCCCACATAGTTGATGTGTTCATAAATCTCATCCGAGAGCACGAAGACATCATCGTGCTTGAGGATGACCTCAGCCAGAGCATTGAGCTCTTCCTGAGAATAGACACTTCCCGTCGGGTTGCTGGGTGAACAAAGGATAAGCATCTTCGTCTTCGGCGTAATGGCAGCCTCCAACTGGTCAGCAGTCATTTTGAAATCCTGCTCAAAGCCAGCACGGACAATGACCGGTGTACCACCCGCAAGCTTTGTCATCTGCGGATAGCTGACCCAGTAAGGTGCCGGGATGATAACCTCATCGCCGGGATTAACGAGTGCCAGAATGGCATTGCACACACCTTGCTTGCCACCCGTTCCGACAATCACTTCGCTTGTGGTGTAGTCAAGCAGGTTCTCTTTCTTCAACTTTTCGACGATAGCCTCTCGCAAATTCATGTAGCCAGGTACTGGCGAATACTTGGAGAAGTTGTCGTCAATCGCCTTCTTGCCAGCCTCCTTGATGTGCTCAGGCGTGTTGAAATCAGGCTCCCCGACGCTCATATTGATTACGTCGATACCCTGTGCCTTCATCTCGTTACTCTTCTGCGACATAGCCAGCGTGGCCGATGGTGCCAAGCGGTTCAGTCGATCTGATAATTGTGCCATAATAACCGATTAATATTTATCAATACACCTTTTGTGCAAAAGTAGCATTTTATTCATAAATACGGAAATATTCCGTCATGATTTTATAATACTTTATCACAATGTATCCACTCTGTAATCTACCGACCGCTGTTTAGAGGTGCAGCGTATGCCCCATGCGGTCTCTCTTTGTCTTGAGGTATTTCACGTCATAGCGGTTGGGCGACACCTCTATGGGGACGTTTTCCACAATCTCGAGCCCATAGGCCTCCAATCCGACGCGTTTGGTGGGATTGTTGGTCATGAGGCGCATCTTGTGTACCCCCAAGTGGCGCAACATCTGTGCACCGCAGCCGTAGTCGCGCTCGTCAGGTTTGAAGCCGAGATGCACATTGGCATCGACCGTGTCCATTCCCTGCTCCTGCAACTTATAGGCAGCGATTTTGTTCATCAGTCCGATACCGCGTCCTTCCTGCTGCATATAGATAAGCACACCCTTGCCTTCTTTCTCAATCATCTGCATGGCCTTCTGAAGCTGTTCCCCACAGTCGCATCGACGGCTTCCGAGAATGTCGCCCGTAGCGCATGAAGAATGAACACGCACAAGAATCGGTTCGTTCTCTGTCCATGTGCCCTTGATGAGCGCCATGTGCTCAAGCCCGTTGCTCTGCCGAAAGGGTATCAAATGAAAGTGACCATAGACTGTAGGCAAGTCCACTTCATCACCTACCTCAATACTGGTCTCTTTCTTCAGGCGATAAGCGATGAGATCCTTAATGGTGATAATACGCATCCCCCACTCCTTGGCCTTCTCTCTCAGTTGAGGCATACGAGCCATGGTTCCATCGTCATTCATAATCTCCATAAGTGCGCCGGCGGGGTAGAGCCCAGCCAACTTGCACAAGTCAACAGCGGCTTCAGTGTGTCCCGAGCGACGCAACACACCGTTGTCTTGCGCATAGAGGGGATTGATGTGTCCAGGTCGCCCAAAAGTCTGCGGTGTTGAACTGGAATCGGCAAGTGCACGTATGGTCGCGGCGCGGTCATGTGCCGACACACCCGTGGTACATCCCTCCAACTTATCGACGGTGATGGTGAACGGCGTGCCGAGCATCGACGTGTTGTCAGCCACCTGATGGGGCAAGTCGAGTTCCTCTGCCCGTGACAGCGTGATGGGAGCGCAGAGCACGCCACGTGCGTTCTTGAGCATGAAATTGACATCTTCTGCGGTGATTTTCTCTGCAGCTATAATCAAGTCACCCTCATTCTCACGGTCCTCATCATCGACAACAATGACGAATTTTCCATCCCGGAAATCCTTGATTGCTTCCTCAATATTGTTGAGTTGATTGTCTGCCATATTCTAAACCTTTATTTTCAAACTGTTAGACGGTTATTCCGGCAGTCACTTCTACGACCGCCGTCGTTCACCTTATTATATTAAATGCTTGTCCACATAATTTGCGATGCTGGCATCGGTGCTTCTTACGACCTGCAGGTCATGGTACAAACGCAGGCGGAACCGCCACATGCGGCAATACAAGAACACACCCAAAGGCAAAAGGAACGCTGATGCTATATTGAGCCACCGACGCTCGAAGGGGCGCGTGTGTGCCTTGACAGCCAGCACCGGATAGCAGTTGATATCATGCAAAACCTGGCGGTCGCGCGTGTTGGAAAGATCTTCTATGACCGCCTCAAGCTGTTGACTGATGCGCTCAATCTCATGGTCGGGCTGATACTTGAAAAACACGTTGAGCACATTGGGCGGCGACTTCAGGTTATGCTCCTCCGCATAAGCCACCACACTGGCGCTCACCTGTCGGAGCATCTGCGCATCAGCAGCATACTGAGGCTCGTTGATGATAACCTCCTTGGCAGCGATATGACGTTTTTCACGCAGGCCGAAAGCCTTCATAAAGACGCTTCGCCACAGATCGGCATTGAAGACCATAGAGTCGCGACACGCCTTATAGGTAATGAACACAGCTGCAGGCAAGAGCACGACCATGGCCAGCGTCTTTCCGAACCACACGTCCCACGTGCCCTGTCGGGCCATGCGGTAGCCAACGTTGTCGAGGATATAGTAGACAATGAAAACTGCTACCGACACAATGACCGGCACGCCCAGTCCGCCCTTGCGTATGATGGCTCCGAGCGGTGCACCAATAAAGAAGAACAACAGGCACTGCAGGGCCAGTGTGAACTTGTTGATGGCCTCTATCTGGTGTTCACGCAAAAGCCGGTCATTGTCTTTAGTGATCATGCCCTTGAACTCCAGGTCGCTCACCTCGTTCTGCACGCGCGACAAGGCCTCGCTATAGATTTGTTGTTTCTGGTCACGGTTCTTCTGCTCCAGCATTTTGTCAATGTCGAAGTCTTTCGACATCCCTCTGCTCACAGCCGCCGTCGAATCCTTGTGCGTGAGCACAGGAGTCTGATAATAAAGACGTTTGGCGTCGTCATAAAAAACACGTCCCACGCTGTCATACGTGGCGTTGAGCGAGTCGGTGGCGTGGACAATCTGTCCGAGGCTTTTCGAACGGGCATCGCTCGAAAGCAGCGACGCATCAGTCATATTGAAATCGCCGTCAAAGTCGAGCAAGATACGCTTGGCTATGAAACTCTCACGGCGATAGGGAACGGAGGCACTTGAAGAGAACGATTGCGACTGCATATTCTCAAACCACTCGCCGCTCCAAAGCGTCAGCTGCAAGTGTTTCTTCTCTGCGGTCGACTGTAGCATGCCCGAGTCGGCCAGAATAATGGCAGCGTCTTCGAAGCTCTGCGTCATGCGGTAGATCATGATACCGTAGAGCTTACCCGTTTTGAGGTCTTTCTTCTGCACGTAGATATTGCTGTTGGGGATGCCGTCATAGAAAATGCCCTCGGGAATCTCGAGTTCCGGACTCTTTTGCTTCATCGAGACCAACAGTTGTGAAATCTTCAGATAAGCATTGGGACCTACGTTGTTTTGGAAATAGAATGATCCCAGACAAATGAGCACCGATACGACAATCAGCGAGCGGAAAGTCTGCATGAGCGAGATTCCGGCCGACTTGATGGCTGTCAGCTCACTGCTTTCTCCGAGGTTTCCGAAAGTAATCAGGCTACTCAACAGAATGGCCAACGGCAGGGCTTGGGGAACCAGCATCAAGGCCATGTACCACAGGAACTGGGCCATGACCTCCAAAGAGAGTCCCTTGCCGATCAGCACGTTGATATACCTCCACAGGAACTGCATCATCAGCACAAACTGGCAGATGAAAAATGTTCCCACGAAGAGGAGGCCGAACTGCCGGACAATGAATATGTCGAGTTTCTTAATACGAAAGTTCATAAACCGTCATCGCTTGGCGTCCAGTAACTCCAACGAGCTCATACGCCACTTTGGTGCAAAGTTAATGGAAAAATCCAAGAAACCGCCACTTTCATCCCACTTTATCGCTTCGCGCAACGATTATTTGCCACACTGCACGCCACCGCATCCCTTACCATCCTGTCCGGACACAGCGGCGCACTTCTTATTTCTTGTCGAGCTGCAAGGTCAGCTTGCCTATGAAGATGCCGCTCTTGCCATTCTGGTCCACAGGGACAGGATGGCCATCGAGGTTTTTGACATAGCGCAGGGTTTGAAAGTAGGTGTGGCTATGGCCGCCGAGCACAAGGTCTATACCGCGTGTGTGACTGATCATCTCCTGGTCGCCCATGCCCTTTTCTACCCATCCGAGGTGGGACAGACAGATGACGAGATCACATTTCTCTTTGTGCAACAGATCGGCCATCTTCTGTGCCGTTGCCACGGGGTCCACATACTGCGTGTTGCCATAGTTGCGCTGATCCACCAGTCCGGCAAGCTTGGGCGCAAGGGCAAACACCCCAATCTTCAGCCCCTTGTGCTTCAAGATAACGTATGGCTTGACGATCTGTTGCAGGTTGTACTCCGTGAAGACATAGTTGGAACAGACAATGGGGAAATTGAGGTGGGAGAAGACCCTGGCCATGTTCTCCAGTCCGAAATCGAACTCATGGTTACCTATCGTTCCCGCCGCATAGCCCATCTGGTTCATCAGTCCCACTTCCACGTCGCCCTTGAAGAGCGTGTAGTAAGGCGACCCCTGCGAGAAGTCGCCACTGTCAAAGAGCAACAAGTCGGGATCTGCAGCCCGCTCTTCGCGTAGCATGGCTATGCGTCGGAGAAATCCGCCACGTCCCGCCTGCAGGGTGTCTGCCAAGGCAGAGCTGAGCGGCATGATGCAACTGTGGGTATCATTGGTGTGCAAGATGGTCAGCGTGCGCTGGCCGAAAGCTGCAACCACGCAAAACAACATGGCCGCTATGGTCATCAACCGTTTATTTTTCATAGATTATCCTCCCTTCCACTTTTGCGCTGACGGTCTTGCCCTCAGCTGCTTGTTGCTTGAAATAGTTGACGATGACATGGCGCACATCATTCTCCTCGCCCTGGGGCGACACCTCATCGGTCTTAGCCTTGAAGGCATCGAGATGGTCATTGCCTTGCGCCAGATAGTCGAGCGTGGCAATACGGTAGGTGGCATTGGGGTCAATGGGCTTGCCGTGAAGCGTGACTGAGCGCAACTCACCGTCGGCCGTAATGACCATTTTCACTCCGTGGCTGACGCCCTCACCGCCCACGCGCGCCATCTCACCGAAGAGTTGCAAGGTCTTCTCGCCGGTAAGTGTGAGGAAGCAGATATGGTTCTCAAACGGAGCCACGTCGAGCACATCGCCGTAAGTAACATCGCCTGCGGCAAAGGCGGCACGAATGCCGCCCATATTATACACACTGAAGTCGGGCTTTTCACCGAAGGCCTGACCTCCCCACACGAGGATGTCGGCCAACAGGTTGCTCTCTTCACTCTCTGGCTTGCGCGCGGCCATGTAGTGGCTCACTCGTCCCACAACAGGACTCATAATGGAATCCACCTGATTCTTGAAAGGCGCCAGGAAGGCCGAGGCCTCAGCAACGGGGTGCGCATCGTAGCGCTTGTCCACAAGGACACGTGTGCGTTCCACTTTTGTCAGGCGGTAGTGTGACTTGCAGGCACTGAACAGCAAGGGCGCCGCCATGACAGGGATAAGGTATCTCTTCAACATAACATGTTTTGATAATTGTGTTGCAAAGGTAACTATTCTTTTTTGTCAGAGGTTGCTTACAACAAATAAAATGCAGTAGTTTTCACCAAAATGCAGTCGATTATGCTGCGTGGCCTCTTGGCATTGGTATGGCGTCATATTCAAATTGTTTGGCAACAGCCGTTTTTTACGACAATTCAAGCCTTTTTCCCTGTAAAATTTTGCTATTTAAAATTAAATTTATAAATTTGCCATCAATAACAACTTTTAATTATATTTAGCCTATGAAAAAGTTATTGGTTATTATTTTATTAGGAGGTGTTTCCTTTGTAACGTCGGGTTTTGTTACACCTCAAGGTATAGGTTTGAAGTTACAGGCTGTAGGAGCCGTTACTACCTGCCCCGCATGTGGCTATATGTATACATATTACAACACGAAATCAGAGGTGTTCACTTGCCCAAGTTGCGGTTGCATGTGGAAGCGCATGAAAGGAGACAACGTCATCATCGTGGCTCCACCTTCAGACGACGATGCGAAAATTCCGGGCAATCCATAACAAGTCTGCAGCCGGCAAATATTGCTGGCTGCTTTTCATAAACGTATTACTTAAATTCAAGTCGGTTATATGAAATTCTTGAGATTATATTTTGTGGTATTGTTGTTTTTGGGCATGCAGATGACATGGGCTCAAGAAAGGATGGTTTCTGTAAAAGGAAATGTGACCGATGTTAGAGGTACAGGGCTGCCGGGTGCCCATCTGCAATTTGTTTCGCTGGCAGTCCCCGACTACGCAACAGACTTGGCAACCGACACGGCCGGCTATTTTGCTGCGCAACTGCCGCGGGGACACTACACACTCCGGGTGAGCTATACGGGTTATTCCACTTATGAGGCACGCGTGGAATGCATCGACAGTATAAACATGCCGCCCATAGTGTTGCAGGAGAGTAGCAGCGATTTGGCAGGAGTAGTGGTGAGAGCAAACCGCATCAGCTACAACACCAAAGGCTATAAGGCCAATTTGTCCAATGACCCATTGTTCAAGTCGCGCACGCTGGCAGAGGCCATGCAGATGTTGCCTGGCCTGCATATGAAACAAGGGGAGTTTTATGCATACGGCGAGAACATTGGTTCCGTGTTTGTCAACAACAAACGAATCATGTTCACTGGAACCGCTCTGGTGAGTTATCTTGCAACCTTGCAAGCCAAGAACATCACTTCCGTAGAAGTGCTTAACAGCACTGCCGATCCCTTGCTGGCCAATAAGATGGCGTTCGTCGTGAAAATCACCACGGCGAGTATAAACGATGGCGGCAATGCCACCGTCGGTGCTTCAGCCCGTGTATCTAATGTCTTCGACTTTCAGGCAGCCCCCATGTTCAATATCCAACAGCGCGTGGGCAAGTGGTCAATGTTTCTTTTGCCCAGTTATACGCCCCGGTCGAAGCTTAACCGCGGTGCCACAGGAACAACAACCTATCAAGAGACAGGGCAGTTGAGGAAAGAGAGTCAGATGACGCATTTGAAATACAAGCCATCTTTGTCGCTTGCAGGTGGTCTGTCGTATGAATTTGACAAAAGCAACAATCTGTCGCTTAATTTTAGTGGCAAGCACGTAAAACGCCTGCAGACCTCATCAACGCACAACGAATTGTATGAAGACGGTTTGTTGGCCAACACTTCCGACGGATATGTCGGCGAGCGGAGAACTGAAAACCAAATAGAAAGTATGCTAAGCTATTACGGTGACCTTCCCGTGGCAACACTGTATGGCTCGCTCAACTACACTTTCAAAGAAGCTGACGGCCAGACCAACCGCAACCAGACCCTTGGCGACGGACTGACCACAGCATACCAACAGAATAAAGACGCATATTACCATTTGTTCAGGGCCAACCTTTCAGCAGAATGGAAAATAGGTGATGCCCATCGTATCATTACTACTGCAAAGTATGTCAACTGGGACAACAAAAACTATTATTGCCGGCCTCTGAACACAGAAACCAGCCGTTATTCATATATCTACGACGAGTCGACATTCGACGGTTCGTTGGGGTACGAATACCACAAGGGCTTGTGGAATATAAACATAGGAACCAACTATCTCAAGTCGCACATGAAGCCCATGATGGAGCAGGCCGGCGAGACGGGTTCCTACAATTACAATGTCAACAAATTCCTGCCCTTCGCCACAATCACCTATATGTTCAATGAGGCAAAATACGAGACTGTCACGCTGCAGTATGAGCGCAGTTATGATTTCTCCATACTCAGCGCCATGGACCCCAGTACAGACTGGCGGTCGGAATATGCCTACAACAGGGGAAATCCCAACCTGCGGCCTGGCTTCGTGGACGAAGTGGCTTTGCAGACTCAGGTAGGCGATTTTTCGTTTCGGGCAAAATTCAACAACGAACTTGGTGCGGCCATGACCTATTCGCTGGACGATGCCAATTACGAGGTACATTCCTACGACAACGGCATGCATACACAGAGCATCCTTCTGTACGTCGGGTTTCCCACAATTGAATTCTCCGAGACATGGAGAGCCAATTACTACTGTTCATATTTTTGGAAAAAAGAACATTACGGAAGCCAGAAACAAGTTGCGGGACAAGTGTCCGGCGGGTTTGACGTAATGGGAAATCTGCCTGGGAACATCAACCTAAACTGTTCGGCAACGCTTAACAGCCCGCAGCGGTCTTTCTACACGTCGCTTTACATGTTAGGAAATGTAAATGCCGGTTTGGGAAAATGGTTCTTCAGAAACAAGTTGCGCGCAGGACTCAACTGCAGTTACACCTTCTTGACGCACACAACAACCAAGACCTCGCAATATAGGAGCGACTCCCGCTTCGACCGCAGTATGCTCACGGTGTCGCTCTCGGTCAGCTACAAGTTCAAGTGGGGCAACAAACGTGCATGGATTAAGACCAATCAAGTCGTCAGCAAAGAAGCAATGCGTATGAACGACTGACAGAAATGTTAAAATAAAAAGATTTTTGCTTTACAGCACCGTGTGTTTGGCCGAAAAGCCGTACCTTTGCACCGCTTTTCGGCCAGACCGCTGGTTGAGGGATGAGTCCTCATGCTACGTCGGGTTGGTGAGACAAACAATTTTTAATCAAAACAACAATGGATTTAATTAAAGTTGCTGAGGAAGCATTTGCAACCGGCAAGCAGTTTCCCAGCTTCAAGCCGGGTGACACTGTAACTGTCGCTTACAAAATCGTCGAGGGTAACAAACAGCGTATTCAGCTCTATCGCGGTGTGGTCATCAAGATCAACGGCGAGGGCACCAAGAAGCGTTTCACCGTCCGTAAGATGTCGGGAACCGTGGGTGTGGAGCGTATCTTCCCCCTGGAGTCACCCAACATCGACTCCATCGAGGTCAACAAGCACGGTAAGGTGCGTCGCGCCAAGCTTTACTATCTGCGCAAGCTCACCGGTAAGGCTGCCCGCATCAAGGAGAAGCGCGTGATTACCAACGCATAATCCTTTGCTTGAAATTACCACGCCCTTGGCGGTGTGGCGAACAAAAACCAAAATACAGGAGACAAATATCCCATTCGGGTGTTTGTCTCCTGTTTTTGGTTTAACGTTCCTTGTTGGCAAGACAGGGGCAAGTCCGCTCCTATGTCGCGGAACGCATCATTTCTTGCGTTGCTGCGACTTGCGGTTGGCGCGCTGCTCGCGATACTTGGCCTTCTGCCGTGCCGATCCTGACCCATGGGCCCCTGTGATGTATTTCTTCTTCTTGGCCTTGGTCTTCACCTTGTCGTCATCCTTTTTCGAGCTGCGTGCTCCGCTGCCGAACTGGATGCCCTGCATCAGTATCTCCTCAAAATTATCCATAATCGCAAAAGGGTTTAAAGCCTTCCTTGACTCGCCGCAGGCAAGGCAAAGAAGGCCGGGTAATGATGTGTAGAAAACCAATTAGTGATGGAACAACCGCACATGTGTCATAGCCATGGCGATACCATACTTGTCACAGGTCTCAATGACATTGTCATCACGGATGGAACCTCCAGCCTGCGCGATATACTGCACACCACTCTTGTGGGCACGCTCGATGTTGTCACCAAACGGGAAGAATGCATCGGAACCCACGCTCACATTGGTATTCTGCGCTATCCATTCCTTCTGCTCAGGACGGGTGAACGGTTCGGGCTGTTCGGTAAAAAACTGCTGCCATGAGCCGTCGCGCAATACATCGTCGCACTCTTCGGAGAGATACACATTGATGCAGTTGTCGCGGTCTGCACGACGGATCTTTTCCTTAAAGGGCAGGTTGAGCACCTTGGGGCTTTGGCGCATCCACCACTCGTCGGCCTTCGAACCTGCCAAACGCGTGCAATGTATGCGGCTCTGCTGGCCTGCACCGATACCGATAGCCTGGCCATCTTTGACGTAGCAAACCGAGTTCGACTGAGTGTACTTCAGCGTGATGAGCGCAATCTTCAAATCGCGCAGAGCCTCCGGCGTAAACGTCTTGTTGGCTGTGGGCACATCCTCAAAAAGAGCAGGGTCATTGAGGTTGACGTTGTTCCGGCCCTGTTCGAAAGTGATGCCATAGACCTGCTTGTGCTCAATAGGGGCCGGAACATAGTTGGGATCCACCTGAATGACGCAGTAGGAACCCTTGCGCTTGCTCTTCAGGATCTCGAGCGCCTCGGGCGTATATCCCGGAGCTATGACGCCGTCGGACACTTCGCGCTTGATGAGCTGTGCTGTAGCTGCGTCGCAGGGGTCGCTCAAAGCGCAGAAATCACCATACGAACACATACGGTCGGCACCACGCGCACGAGCATAAGCAGCAGCCAACGGCGTGAGCTCGAAGTCAACGTCATCTACAAAATAAATTTTCTTGAGCGTATCGCTCAACGGCAGACCAACTGCTGCACCGGCAGGACTGACGTGCTTGAACGATGCGGCGGCAGGCAAGCCTGTGGCTTCGCGCAGTTCCTTGACAAGTTGCCACGAATTGAGCGCATCGAGGAAATTAATATAACCGGCTCGGCCATTGATTACTTCCACGGGCAACTCGCCGTCCTCCATGTAGATGCGGGCGGGTTTCTGGTTGGGGTTGCAACCATACTTCAGTGCATATTCTTTCATGTTCTGATAAGATGGGTAAAATGGTACGGCAAAGTTACGAAAAAAGGCAAAAGTGGGAAAACCGCAACGAGTTTTTTACTTGTTTGCTTTCCTACTTTTTTCTCTTTTCGTAACTTTGCACGCGGTATTAGTCGTAAACAACTTATGAAACGCGATTTAAAGAGCGTCTTCGCCCTTGTCGGCACAAAGATGACGCACCCAGGCCATATGCTGGCCGAAGATTTCGAACACTTATCCGCTCTCTGCTCGAAACATCACGTAAACCTGAGCGGCCAATCGTTGAAGAAATTGTGGGAACTGACCACAGGCAAACGCAAACTGTCAAAGGAAGCGAAAGACCGACTGGCTCTTTTTGCCGGTTTCCAAAGCTGGAAAGACCTTGACGATGCCCTCCACGGCAATGCCGATGCCTCCATCAACTATGCTGACAAGAAGCAAGTCTAAAGTTTATCCAACATTTCGAGTGTTTCGGCAATCATGTAGAACATATAACCTCAGCTTAAAAAAGGAAGACAAACTACATGCGAAAACACACCGTTTTTTCAATGAACAAATCTTTTGTCGCAAAAGAACGAAAAACAGCAGTTTTATACAACAAACAGGCAGTCAGCGACTTATAAAAACCGAGCAAGAAATGGCGTTTAAAGTCGAACGGTTGTTCATCACGAAAGACCCCTTATTGAGCCATCAATCGTACCAAAACTTCACTCGATTTGGCATCCATCGGCTCTCGATAAAGCTACTATCGTCCTTTGATAAAGCAGCTATCGCCAAACAAAGAATCTATCAGGATGTTTCCGCAGGGATAAATATGACTTTCCAAGAGCTAATTCAACCGAAACAACGAACAAACTTTTCGACCAAAAACCATGACAATCGTCACACGCCCCTGATTGGGGCTTTCTCTAAATCCACATATTAGTGACAGTAAAAATAAATTGATACGATTTAAAGGAGAAGAAAAACACAACCTGAAAATCACATCAACTTATTTTCACCGTCACGTAACGAAATAGACATAAATCGGCAAGAAGCCTTAGTCAGTCAACCGTCTGACACAGTCCTTCCAACGGGCGTAGGCATCGAGACAGGCCGCCTCGTGACGCTCATCGGGCTCAACCACCGCCAAGCGCTTCAGCGTGCGGAAGGCTTCATCGTGGTCGCGATAGATACCGCAGCCCATGCCGGCGCCCTTGGCCGCACCGGCACTGCCATCAGTCTCATAGAGCTCAATGGCGGCACCGCTAGTGGTGGCCAGCGTGTCGCGGAAGATGGGGCTTAGGAACATATTGGCCTTGCCGGCATGAATCTGGCGGATGTCCATGCCCATGCGGCCCATCACCTCCATGCCGTAGCAGAAGGAGAAGACGATGCCCTCCTGGGCTGCACGCAAGAGGTGGGCACGTGTATGCCTGTTGAAATCGACTCCCTGGATGCTACATCCCACCTCACGGTTCTCGAGCACGCGCTCTGCTCCGTTGCCAAAGGGGATGACCGTGACGCCCTCGCTGCCCACAGGCACAGAGGCGCATAGGTCGTTCATCTCCTGATAGCCCAGTCCTTCGGGGGCAATATTGCGGCGTATCCAGGCATTTAGGATGCCTGTGCCGTTGATGCAGAGCAAGACTCCCAGACGCGTCAGCTCGCGGGTGTAGTTGACATGTGCGAAGGTGTTGACACGGCTCTTCGGGTCGTAGCCTTCCTCGCCTAGCACACCATAGACCACACCACTGGTTCCTGCAGTTGAGGCAATCTCTCCTGGATTGAACACATTGAGCGACAGGGCATTGTTGGGCTGGTCGCCCGCACGATAGGCGATGGGCGTTCCCTCACGCAGGCCCAACTCTGCTGCAGCGGCGGCAGACACTGCACTCTGCACACCGAAAGTGGGCACAATGTCGGGCAACAAGTCGGAGGAGATGCCATAATATTGGAGCAGGAAGTCGGCCGGTGCTTTTTTGGAGAAGTCCCAAAACATGCCTTCTGACAGACCGCCAATGGTGGTGTTGATCTCGCCACTGAGACGCATGGCGATATAGTCGCCCGGGAGCATCACCTTATCTATTTTCTCATAGACATCCGGCTCATTGTCCTTAACCCACGCCAGTTTGGCGGCGGTGAAGTTGCCGGGCGAATTGAGCAGTCTGCCCAGACATCGCTCGTGCCCCAGATCATCAAAGGCACGCTGTCCATAGGGCACAGCGCGCGAGTCACACCAGATGATGGCATCGCGCAGCACCTGTTGATGCTTGTCCACACACACCAGCCCGTGCATCTGATAGGAGATGCCGATGGCCTTCACGTCGTCGGCTACGGCTCCCGTCTCCGCCATCACCTTCTGTAACGACAATTTGGCATTGTCCCACCACATCTGCGGTGACTGTTCAGCCCAACCGGCCTTCACGGCCTTGATGGGAGCCTCACGCTCCGGGAAAAACGCTGTAGCCGCAATGGCGCCTGTCTCTACGTCGACAAGCGATGCCTTCACAGAGCTGGACCCTACGTCCAATCCCAATAGATATTGTCTCTTCATTGCTTCGAAAATTAAAGTTGGAGCGCACTCATGTGCGTCGGTTCTTTCATTTGCAAAGATAGAAAAAAGATTGCCAACTGAAAATGGATGAGACAAAAACTATCGCTTCTGATACTTTTTAACAACACGAAGCATTTTCCGGCTTTTCCATGAATTACCACCACTCTATCGGGTACTCCATCGAAGACCGATGTTCAGGCTAAAGCCCAACGGACGATCGGTGTAGGCCGACTCCACTCCACTGCCGTTCTTGAAATGATAGTTCAGGCCAGGCTCGGCATAGACGCTGACCGAGTGCGACAGTTTGAAGGCGGCACCGGCTGCAGCGTTGACACTCACCAGAGGACGATGCTCCTTTACCCGCTCATCACCGGCATCGCTCTTATAGGTACCCTTGACGAGCTGTTCCACTTCGACTCCTGTCGTGGCATAGACATTGAGGCGGCTCGTGTTCCACACATCGTAGCTCACATTCACAGGCACGCCTATATAATGGAGATACTGCGTGCCGACAATTTCTTTCGGCAGTACAGCATCCTTGAACTCGGATTTCAGATACGCATAATTCACGCCAGTCTGCAGACTCCAACGTCGACCAAAAGGCACACGCACCGACACGCCCACCTTGACTGGCTGATAGTGCTTGGACTTGACACCGGAAACTTGCGCATGTTCGAGTTCCGACACCCCGGAAGAACCCTGTCCGCTGGTATTAGGGCTAAAGACTGTGGCATCATACAATTTCACGTATTGGCCACCGGCCATGCCATTGAGATTGGTACTGGGCATGCCGGCCATATGGGCCGCCACCTGCACAGGACGGCTGTCGCGCGCATCGGCCAAAAGACTCATTTCCTCCGGCATCTTGCCCCAAGGATTCGTCTTGCCCACTACCTTATCCACAACCTCACGAGACGGCGGCTGCGAAGTTTCATCTGGAAATGTGGCGTTGGCAGACTGCTGTTCAGACAGAACGGCTGTGGCAGCTTGCTCCACATCCGCTGCAGCCTCTGGGTTACTGGCCAAAAGTCCCTGCTGCATCCGGCGGTCCTGCAAAGCGGTCTCATGGGCCTGCGCCACCCATTGCCGGACTGTCCCCAAAGCCGTAGCCAAAGGTGCAGCGGACGGACGGCATGCATCCTCGGCGGTCGGCCGTTGAACCGGATCTGCGGAGGATAAGTGCTGGCCGTGCAAAGCTAACGACGACTTGTCGCTTTGGTGTCCACGTGGCATCAGGCAGATGCCCAAACCCACCAGCACAGCAACAGAGGCAGCCACAGCTCCCCATCTGCGCACATGCAAGCCGACAATACGACTTTTCGGGGTTCCGTATGCCGGTCGGACGCCGCGACGCGCCATCTCTCTCTTGATGTCGTCCAGCAATTCTATCGGGGCATTGCGCTGGGCATCCCCGAGAAGCTTGCGTATATCGTTTGTCCAATTCCTGTTCATGGCCTATGACGTTTATAATCTTTGATGATGTGCGCGAGCATGTTCTTCGCCCGGTGGAGCTGCGATGCAGAACTGTCGGGCTTGATGCCAAGCATCTGCGCAATTTCCTTATGGCTCTTGCCCTCCACCACGTAGAGGTTGAGCACCGCCCGATAGCCTTCGGGCAACTGTCGGACGAGTTGTGTCAACTCATCGCTCGACAGGTCGTCGGTTTCAGGGTCGTCATCGGGAAGATCGGGTGGGTCGGCCTCCATGCGGTCAAAAGGCGACCGCTTTCGTAGCCGCAGCCATTGCAGACTTTCGTTGACCACTATGCGTCCCATCCAGGCTTTGAGCGACCCTGTGCCGCGATAGTCGAACGTGTCAATCGTGGTAAAAATCTTGATGAAGGCTTCTTGCAGTATATCCTTCACGTCATCGTCATCGGAAATATAACGGGCACAGACAGCTGTGAGGTAATTGGCATATTCTGCGTATAGCACATCCATGGCCGAGACGTCGCCCCGGCGGAAAAGGTCTACAATCTTCCGCTCCTTGTCTTTTCCGAATATGCGCATAGTTAGTGCAAATGTAGCCATTTTCTAGGACTCACACACGATTTCTTCTGATCTTTCTGCCTCTTAAATACGGCAAAGAACAAATACTTGCATCGTTGAGTACAAAAAATATTATCTTTTTTTTGCCCCGCTGACGCAAGATTTCTGCAAACATGTCATTTTCTCTTAAAAAGAAGTGAAAACATCATTTCAACAAAACAACAAATAAAACAATGACCATGAAAAAAATCAAATTCATCGCATGGATGCTTGGCTGTCTGACAGCCATGACATTCACATCCTGCAACGACGACTTGGACACCTCCGGACTGACGCCTGAGCAGAAGACCGAAGCTTTCAAAGTCGTGAAGGGAACCTATGAAGGCTCACTCATCTACCCCTCAGTCAACCCGAGCAACAAGAGCGATGTGACCGACACCATCAGCGCAAAATGGGAAATCAAGAGCGACTCGGTCATGACAATCCGCAACTTCCCCGTGGAATTGCTGGCTACCAATATCACCAACGACGAGCTGGCCAAAGCTCTGAAAGCCGAGAAACCCCGCGACATAAAGTGCTACATCAACTTCACACAGGTGTCGCCCGTATCGTTCTTCATCAATCCGACCACACCAAGCTTCACGCTCAACTATAACGACAAGAGCCACTTGGTGCAGATTGCCATGCTGATCAACAACATCTATTCATTTGGAACCTACAACTCCACCAAGCAACTTCTGCAGATGCAGATTGTGGAGGCGGCCGTATACGTGAATGGCATCCTGCAGAACAGCATGCTCTCTTCGGCCGTGCCATTTATCTTCAGTGCCACCAAGAAAACAAGCACCGACGACAAGAAAACGAACTGATACAATTCAGATGACTGAATAAGGTATGTAGAAGCCCGGCAATCGTAACGATAGCCGGGCTTCAATTATTTTGTAACCGCCACGCGAAGTATCTATGGATACGGAACCACCGGACGGGCCATAAAGCAAAAGTCCTGCGAGCAAAATCTGCTAACAGGACTTTTACGTAGCGGGGGTGGGTCACGATCCCACGACCTCCGGATTATGAATCCGACGCTCTAACCAGCTGAGCTATCCCGCCATCATTTTCAGCTTCCCTTCCGAAAAGCGATTGCAAAGGTACTCATTTATTTTCGTTCCTCCAAATTTTCCGGCAAAATTATTTCAAAAAACTGAAATTCACGATTTTCCACGAAGCCTCATCTCCTCATTTGCTTTCGTCCATCAATAATCACAAGACCTTTGTAGCTCGAAGCCACACGCTGTCCAGCCATATTATAAACAGTCTTCCGTCCCTGTTTTTCATTCTTATCCAACAGCACATCTCTGATTTCTGACTCAACACCTAGGAAAACATAGTCTCGGAGGTAGGTTGCGTTGCGATGATACCAGTCCTTTACATAGGCGACTTCTTCACTGAGGTCTCGCTTCAGGGGCACAGGGTTACCGTTCCACTTATCATATTCGCGTTCCCAAGCTCCCGAAGCCGTGAATTGTTGGGCGTAATCGTCCAGACGTGCATTAAGGACTTCCTCTGAGAGGATGCTCTCACGAAGGGCCTTCCAACGATCACTCACAAGACTCTTGAATGCTGCGAGGTTGCCTTCCCACAAACGCCGGGTAAGCTCCGCCGAACGCACAAGCCTTTGGTCTGCCATGATATCGGCATAATCTCCATTCCAACCGCCACCCAACGAACAGTCGAGATCCCACGGCGTAATAAGGATGCGTTCACCCTTGCTGATGTTGACCACGCTCAAGTAAGCGTTCTTGAAGAGATTGTCCCAAATGCCTTGCGAAAGCAGGAAGACCATGTAATCACATAGGTTGCCCATGTAGAATCTCTGGGAAACGCCGTCTACCAATTGCTGGTCGGTGGTCTTCTAACAATAGTCAATGAAGCGCACCAGAGGGCCATAAGACGTCTCGCAGGACAATTCCTCCGGGTAAGCCAGTTCCCACCCGTTCCACAATGTCTGCCAGGTGTCGGTCGGCTCATAGCCATTGAGTTTCGTGGCCAAGGACCACTCGACTCCCTTGTAAAGCACGCCCCTAATAGTCGAGTCGCCTTGCTCGCTCACTTTCATTTTCTCGAGTGCCAGCAACTTGCGGTTGACCTTGTCGGTAAGACAATACAAACCGTGATACTGGCCATTGACAAAAAGCTCGACGAAAAGGCCGACTGTTCCGTTGCGTCGGTTGAAATCGGTCTGATAGGGAACACGTGACATATCATTCCACACGTCAAAGTTCACCCGATTGCGCATGCGGATGCGGTCGATGGCCATGGCGTCGAGCACCCAAGTGTCATCGGTTCGCAGGCCCAACAGGTTGACATCGAACTCCCCATTATATGTATCAAGCAACTTGATGGTGAAGGATTTCTTCTCATAGCGCATGGAGGAGTTGCCACGGTACTTCACCTTACAGCGAAAGGGCGTAAAGACATTTCCGCCCATGCGTCGCAAGGGGTCGCAGACCTCCATGGAAGCTATCGTGTAAACAGGTTTTGTCACTTTGCCGAGATCCACCACCAAATTGATGAGAGGCAACGAATGTTCTCCAATCTGCGATTTGAGCTGGTTGTAGTCGGTGGTCATATCGGCGTGAACTGCAAGTGTACGCAAACAGAGCCAACAAGCCAAGACAAATTGGAAATAATTGTGTTTCATTGTCATTCTATTTAGGTGGGTTCTATAAGAAAGAAAACGCTTACAAGGATTACGCTTTCCTCTCAAGACCTTTTCTGCGCACCATCCAAATCTCTAAGGAGTTGATGATGTTCTGCCAAAGAATATAACAACCAGGCCCCACGGAACTTAGCGGATTTAGAAAGGCCGTGGAAATCCAAATGGCAAAAGCCGTATTCTTCTGTCCCAGACTTTGCCCCGCCTCAACCGTTTTGTTGAAATAATGGCCTACAAAACGCCCCGTCGCAAACTGGACGATACACAAGACCAGGCCCAAGGAAGCTACGGAGACGAGAAACCAAGGAGAGGTCTCATGCCAAGCCTCCGCAATGTTCATGGCAGTGGTGCCGGTCACGACAACAAGCGATCCTCCCCAAAGATAATAACTCAAGTCGGGAATGGAAACAATGCGTCGGCACAAATCCGGCATGGCGTGCTTGGTGACAAAGGCCAATAGCATGGGCAACAGCAGGACGGCACTAACCTTCCACAAAATCTGAAGAAAGAGGGGGAAGAAGCCAATATACACGGAGACTGTAGCAGCATGCGGCAGAACAGGAAAGCAGAGGGGTATGAGCAATGCAGAAACGAAGTTGGACAAGAATGTGTAGGTGGTCATCTCCTCCAGGCAGCCTCCAAGCTTGGCCGTCACCACAGGGGCGGCAGACGCACAAGGACCAATGACACACACGAGAACAGCCTCAACCATAACAAGTGCCGACCCTGAAAGATGGAACCCGACCGCCACTCCCGTCAATACCAGCACGAAGACCACCTGCTGGATACAAATCCACAAGTGCCACCTGACAGGCAGCAGTTTGCGTAAACTGACCTTGCAGAAAGTGACATAGAGTACAAGGAACATGAAGCCTGGTACCACGTGGTCATTGTATGGCGCGTACCACTGACCGATGGGCTTCAGAAACGAAACGGAACTGAAAACCATATAGACAACAACACCTGTTAGAATGGCAACAGGTAATGTCCAGTTTTTCAAGAATTCAAGCAATACTTTCATACCTTGCCCCCGTTATTTCACGGAACCGTTACTTCCAAGGGTCAGTACACCGGTCTTCAACTGATGGTTGGCATGGTCGAAGAAGACACTGGGGTTGATGGCACGACCCTTATATCTCATCTCGAAATGCAAATGGGGAGTCGTGGCGCGACCCGTCTGTCCGGTATAGCCAATCACCTGTCCTGCCTTCACCTTCTGACCTTTTGTCACAAGGTTCTTCGACTGATGACTATAGCAGGTGGACAGACCATAAGCATGGCGGATGACAATGTAGTTGCCATAGGCGAAATAAGGTCCCGATTGAACCACCTCGCCGTCGAAAGCAGCGAGCACCTCGTCGTTGGGTTTGGTCTTGATGTCAACTCCTGAATGGGATTTACGCCCTCGCCGTCCATAAGGACTGATGACACGTGCATCGGGCAAGGGGTAGGACCAATGTTCTTTTTCCATCTTGCTCAAGTCCAGCTTGAAGTTTGCACTCTTTAGAAATGGATCCTCATCCACATCGTCAGGATCAAGCGTCACTTTCTTCTGCACCTCACCTTTCACTACCGTAAGCGACACCCGTTTGCCGTTTTTGCGAAACATCACCACCTGCCGACGCAACCGATGGATCTTGTGCTCTAGAAGCGTCTCCGGATTAATCCAGCATCCGTTGACCAAAATGGCAAAAAGACAAGCTTCCTTTCCTCCACTGCTCCCCACTATGGCGATAGTCTGACCGGCCTTGACGCGCTGCCCGACCTTCACGAGATTTTGTGCATTTTGCCCATATACCGTCTCCAGCCCGTTGTCGTGGCGGATAATAACCAGGTTGCCATACTGATCCGACTTGCGCGACAGACGCACCGTCCCAGCAAACATGGCCTTCACAGCATCACCTTTCGAAGTGGAAATCTCCAGAATCTGTCCTCCCTTCACTTCCGACTTGCCGACAGGAAGAGGAAAAGAATACTCGTTGTCCTTGAGAACTGCAAAATTGACCTCAAAGGCATCGCTATGGGCGAACAGTCCCGGCGTAGGCACACTGATGACAGCCTGCTCGACGGCAGTGAAATGATGTTGGGCATAAAGACCTGTACTTGTCAAAAGGACAAGCACAAACAGGAAAATATGGATATATAGTCTCTTCATGATTCAGATGAAAAACGATGTAGAGACCGGGTGGCAACTTGCCCTGATCAGCGCAGGATGATACCTGTGAAGATGCGTCCGGAGGCCGTTCCCAGTCGTCGGGCTGAGAAATAGTCATCCACACGGTCAAATGTACAAATGCCTGACACGAGAACGTTTTCGCAGCGCACGCCCGCCTCTAGCAGTTGCAACCGATTGCACAAGGGAAGGTCCAGATGCCATTTGGCATATCGCTTGGCGATGCGTCCCATGTCGAAACGGGCCTCGGCAAAGCGGTCGTACACATCCTGCCCTACCTCGAAATTGTCCAGGGAGATACCAGGGCCGATGACCGCACGGACATCCTTCGCACAAGTTCCATAAGTATCGGCCATCGTCTGCAGGGTACGGGATACAATCCGACTCACCGTTCCGCGCCAACCAGCGTGGATTGCAGCCACAGCCTTGTGATTAGGGTCGTAAAGCAACACGGGAATGCAGTCTGCCGTGAACACTCCAATGCACACGCCATGAAGTTGGGTCATCAGCGCATCATAACCTTCAAGTGCAGCCAAGCGGTCTTTCTCAGGAAGGTCAAGCAGTTCTTTCGTGACAGGAATGCATCGGCAACCATGCACCTGATGGGCAAAAACGATGTTGTCGACGTCCACCTGCAATACACGGGCCAAAGCCTTCTGGTTGGCCGACACTACCGCGGAATCATCACCACAAAAGGGGTTGATATTGAAATCCGCATAGTTACCCGTACCAACACCCCCGTGGCGAGTGGTTGAGAAAGCCATAACAGAGTCGGCCAAAGGGTAAGATGTAACGACGGGATTTATTTGCATGAAAGCAGTAAGAGATAGTGCTGGAGTGAAAACAAAGGATTGGCTCAGGCGGTTTTATGCGTCTTCGTCCAGCTCTTCGATATCAAAGTCGTCGAGGTCATCGTCAAGGTCATCGAGGTCAAACACCTCTATTTCGTCGGCCCCTTCGTCGTGCATCTCCTTCTTGAAGCGCGCCATATCCTTGTCACGATGCACCAAGGTGTCCTCTGCGGTAATATCCTGCAATTTGTTGCTTTCGTTGTTAAGCTCGTTCCAAAGCACATCCTTCAACTCATCGAGGCCCTGTCCGCTGACCGAGGAGATGAACACCACCGGCAAATCGTCGGGGAGTGTCTCCTGCAACATACTTATGAGTTCCTCGTCAAGCAAGTCGCTCTTGGTGACGGCCAGCACCCGGTGCTTGTCGAGCATGTCGGGGTTAAACTTCCGGAGCTCTCCGAGCAGCACCTCGTAATCATGCTTGATATCGTCAGTGTCGCCAGGGACCATGAAGAGCAACAATGAGTTGCGCTCAATGTGGCGCAAGAAACGCAGTCCGAGACCCTTGCCCTCACTCGCTCCCTCTATGATGCCAGGGATATCGGCCATGACAAACGACTTACCATCACGATAGGGCACAATGCCCAGCGAAGGCTCCAGAGTGGTGAAAGGATAGTTGGCTATTTTAGGCCGTGCACTCGACAATGCCGAGAGCAACGTGGATTTACCCGCATTGGGAAATCCCACCAAGCCCACATCGGCCAAGAGCTTCAATTCGAGGATGACAGTCTGTTCCTGCAGCGACTCACCCGGTTGTGCAAAGCGGGGAGTCTGGCGGGTGGCCGTGCGAAACTGAAAGTTACCGAGTCCTCCCCGGCCACCTTTCAGCAGCACAACCTCCTGTCCGTCGTAAGTGACATCGCAGACATATTTACCAGTCTCAGCATCGTACACCACCGTACCACAGGGTACGTCAATGTAGGAATTCTTGCCATTAGTTCCATGACACTTGTCGCGTCCGCCATTGCCGCCGTGCTCTGCAAAAATATGCTTTTGGTACTTGAGGTGCAGCAATGTCCAATAGTTGTGGTTGCCGCGGAGGATCACGCTGCCGCCATTGCCGCCGTCTCCACCGTCGGGTCCGCCATTGGGCTGGTATTTCACATGGCGAAGGTGCATGGAACCTCTGCCGCCCTTTCCAGAGCGGCAGACGATGCGCACATAGTCTACGAAGTTGGTTTCCATATCAAATTGATTGTCGGGGTGTCCATTCTTATTATAAGGAGTCGATGATGTCGCAGACATCGCCGAAGATGCGGTCAATTTCGCCCAGGCCATCGACACCATGGAAGAGACCCTCTTTCTTGTACCAGTCGCAAAGCGGCTGCGTCTGTGTGTGGTAAACGTTGAGGCGCTTCTTGATAGTCTCCTCGTTGTCGTCGCTTCGGCCACTCACTTTGCCACGCAAGACCAAACGTGTCACCAACTCCTCATCGGGCACATGGAGTTCGATCATGGCCGCCACCTTATGGCCGCGCTCAGCCAACATGGCCTTCAAGGCTCCTGCCTGCGGGATGGTGCGGGGGAAGCCATCGAAAATCACGCCCTTGTGGTCCTTACCGAAACTGTCATAAACGTCGGCCAGGATGCCCACCATCAGTTCGTCGGGAATGAGCTTCCCTTCGTCGATGTATCCCTTGGCGGTCTTTCCAAGCTCTGTGCCACGCTTGATTTGGTCACGCAGCACATCACCAGTGGAGATATGCTTAAATCCATACTTCTCAATGAGCTTGTCGCTCTGTGTGCCCTTGCCTGATCCAGGGGCACCGAAAATAACAATGTTCTTCATTTTTATTCCACTATCGTGTAAATGTCTCTCAAATTGCGTCCTTGCTGATCATAGTCTAGGCCATAGCCGACGATGAAATCGTTGGGTATCTCCATGGCGGCATACTCAATATCGAGCGGCACCTGCAGCTTGCCGGGCTTGACTAGCATCGTACAGATATGCAGACTCTCAGGATTGCGCGTACCAAGCTGCTCAAGCATGCGCTTCATGGTGAAACCTGTGTCGACGATATCCTCCACAATGACCACCGTGCGTCCCTTCAGTTCCTCGTTGATGCCTATTACTTCCTTAATCTTGCCCGTGGATGTTGTACCCTGGTAGGAAGCAAGTTTCACAAACGATATCTCGCAGGGAATGGTAATCATTCGCATCAGGTCGGCAGCAAACATGAACGAGCCATTCAACACGGCCAAGAAAAGAGGATTCTTGTCCTTCATGTCCTCGTTCAACTTGTCTGCGACGGCTTTAACGTGCTGCAGAATCTCGGCCTCTGGAATAAACGTACGAAACGTCTTGTCCTTAACTTTAACTATGCTCATGTGGCTTGTTTCTAAAAAATGTGGTGCAAAATTACGAAAATCTGTCGAGAACGACAAACTGCGGCTTAAAAAGAACACCAAACTTTTATGATTACTCCCGTTTCGGATTTGTAAACAGTGCATAAGAATTGTCGCTCATGACTCCAAATGTGCATATCCCCAGGTATCATATCCAACGGAACGACTTCACGCAAAGACGTCGAAGCAACCTAATGAACAAAGGCAAGAATAATCGCCTGCTCCTTATAAAAAAGGCATAAAACCTTTTGATATTCCACGTGTTTCCACTAACTTTGCAGTATTATGAAGATTTTCACTGCTGCTCAAATTCACGAGCTAGACAACTATACCATCACCCACGAGCCCATCAAGTCAATCGATTTGATGGAACGAGCCGCCAAAGCCATTGCACGGGCCATCATGGACGAATGGACTGACCGCACGCCCATAGTGGTCTTTGCCGGTCCCGGCAACAACGGTGGCGATGCCCTTGCCGTCGCCCGACTCCTGACGGAAGAGAATTACAAGGTCAGCGTCTACCTATTCAATATTCACAACAAGTTGGCGGACAACTGCGCAACCAACAAGCAACGGCTCATCAACGGCAAGCGGCTGCAGCATTTCACAGAGGTAACACTCAACTTCGACCCGCCGGAGCTCACGAGCGACATGCTGGTGATTGACGGCCTGTTCGGCTCAGGGCTCAACAAGCCGCTTATGGGCGGATTTGCCTCCCTGGTAAAATACATCAACCAGTGTCCGGTGAAAGTGGTGAGCATCGACATTCCCTCAGGACTGATGTGCGAAGACAACACCTATAACATCCACACCAATATCATCCGAGCGGACCTAACGCTGACCCTTCAGCAAAAGAAGCTGGCGATGATGTTGGCCGACTGCCAGAAATACATCGGCCGACTGCGTGTACTCGACATACGTCTGAGCCCCGAGTTCATAGAGAAGACTGAGTGCAACTACGCCATTCTGGAGGAGCAAAACGTCCGAGGGATGATGCGTCCCCGCAATGACTTCGCCCACAAGGGATTGATGGGCAACGCCCTCATTGTAGCCGGCAGCTACGGCATGGCGGGAGCGGCGGTGCTTGCCACTAGGGCCTGCCTGCGAAGCGGTGTGGGAAAAGTGACTGTGCATACGCCTAAGCACAACTACGCCATCATGCAAACGGCCGTTCCCGAGGCGGTGCTGCAACTGGACCACGAGGAGACCTACCTGTCGGAGAGCGTCGACAGCACCGACTACGACGCCCTGGGCATCGGACCGGGCATCGGACAGATAGAGAACACGGCCATTGCACTCATCGGGCAGATACGACGTACGGGGTGTCCCATCGTGGTCGATGCTGATGCCCTCAACATCCTGGCCAACCACCAGGCTTGGATGCAGCAACTCCCGGCAGGCATTATCATGACCCCCCACCCCAAAGAGTTTGACCGCTTGGCGGGAAGTGCCAGCACCAACGACTACGAGCGACTCATCCGCGCACAGCAAATGGCGGAGCACATCAAAGGCTACATCCTTCTGAAAGGCCACTACACCGCACTCTGCATGCCCGACGGCCACATCGTGTTCAACAGCACAGGCAACAGCGGCATGGCCACGGCGGGCAGCGGCGACGTGCTCACCGGTATACTCACCGCACTTCTAGCAAGAGGATACGACAAAGCACTCGCATGTCAGCTGGCAATGTATCTGCACGGGCTAGCAGGCGACCTGGCGGCCAAGGAGGTTGGAAAAGAGAGCATGGTGGCAAGCGACATCATCCGGTTCCTGCCCAAAGCATTCCTCAAACTGGAGGACTGACAGCATCCTCCTTCATACTGCCACAATTCATCACATCGCATAAATCACAAAACTAAGCATACAACAGATAATGAACATCAAAGGTTTACTGTTACTGCTGCTGCCGCTCAGCGCCAACGCACAGTCTGTCGAAGGCATTGACTACTACTTACCCAAGACGACACTGCGCTTCACCGTGAAGGTGGAGAAAACACAGTACACGCCGGGCAGACTTGCGCCCTACGCCCACCGTTTCCTGCGCACTGACGTGAAGCAGGAGGCCACAACATCCTATCGGTTGCTTGGCATCGACATGGTGCCCTACGCAACGCCAGACACAAGCCGCCATTTCACACTTATCACCGACAAGAAGCACAGCGTGAACAAGGTGTGCCGGGCCGACAACGGACAACTGCTGGCCATCAACGCCGAAGCCTCAGCAAATCCAATACCTGTCCCTACGTTCACGCCTGGCTCCAAGCCAGCACTTCCCAATCCGCAGGACTACATGACCGAGGACATTCTCAACGCAGGCAGCAACGCCAAGATGGCAGAACTTACGGCGCAGGAAATCTACGACATTCGCGACAGCCGCAACCAGCTCAACCGCGGTGAAGCCGACTTCATGCCCAAGGACGGCACACAGATGGCCATCATGCTCAACAACCTTGACAAGCAAGAGGCTGCCCTCACCCAGCTCTTCACGGGCATCACGGTTAAGGACACCACATGGACCAACATTGATTTGGTGCCCTCGAAGGAAGGCCAGCAGGTCTTGTTCCGCCTCTCACAATGGTTAGGGCTGGTGGATGCAGACGACCTATCAGGAGAGCCCTACATTGTGACCATCGCAGACAAGCACACGGTAGCCCAAACAGAGCCTGCTTCTGAAGGACAGAAAGAAGACAAAAACGACATCGGTCTGCGGGTCTGCCAACCCAGCAAAATCAAAATTACCATCGCCCACGGCCAACAAGTTATCAGCAGTTACGAGGTCTCGGCACCACAGTTCGGTACTGTCGAGTCGCTCAGTGGCGAACTCTTCGGCAAGAAACAATCGGCCAAACTCACCCTCAACCCGCTCACGGGCAGCGTCAAGGGGATTGAGGCCATCACGATTAACTAACCAGCTGAGCACAACCCGTCAAAAGGGCGGCCATCCGTTACCAACGGTTGGCCGCCCTTTTATTTCATGAAAGCATCTAAGATGCCATTGCTTCGCAATACTCATCCTCCACTTTCATGTCTTGCCGCATTTCAGAATCGGCAACTGCGACGGTAAGCATGTGGAACATTATGCCAGACACATGAAAAAGCCATTCCTTCTACTAAACGAAAAGGAATGGCTTATTATTGTCAAGACTTAACCTTCTATATGGAAGGCCAAACCTTCTTTGTCTGTCGGAAGGGCCCGCTGCTTAGTCGCAGTTAGCGAGCTTGTGGTCAGAACCGAGCACGTCCTTGATCTTCTCCTCATACATGTCGGTCATGTAAGCACGAGCGACCTTACCATACTGGCGAGGATCGAAATAGTCGGGATGCTCAGCCAGTGTCTCACGCACACCTGCCGTATAGGCCAGACGAGAGTCTGAGTCGATGTTGATCTTGCAGACGGCACTCTTTGAAGCCTCGCGGAGCTGATCCTCGGGGATACCTACGGCATCGGGCAAGTTGCCACCGAACTTGTTGATAATCTCGACATACTTCTGGGGAACAGAAGATGAACCGTGGAGCACGATGGGGAAGCCAGGGAGCTTCTGCTCAATCTCGTGCAGCACATCGAATGCCAAGGGAGGAGGAACCAGGCGACCAGTCTTCGGGTCGCGTGTGCACTGCTCGGGCTTGAACTTGTAAGCACCGTGGCTTGTGCCGATAGAGATGGCAAGGCTGTCGCAACCAGAACGCTGGCTGAAGTCGATAACCTCCTCAGGTTTTGTATAGTGGCTCTCCTCAGCAACGACCTCATCCTCAACGCCGGCGAGCACACCCAGCTCAGCCTCAACGGTGACGTCGTACTTGTGAGCATACTCCACACACTTGCGAGTGAGCTCAATGTTCTCCTCGTAAGGCTTGCTTGAACCGTCAATCATCACGCTTGAGAAGCCGAGGTCTACGCAGTCCTTGACCAGCTCGAAAGAGTCTCCGTGATCAAGGTGGAGAGCAATCTCAGGATGGCTGCAGCCAAGGCTCTTGGCATATTCAACAGCACCCTGTGCCAAATAGCGCAGCAGTGTGGGGTCAGCATAGTTGCGGGCACCCTTAGACACCTGCAGGATCACCGGGCTACGAAGCTCTGCGCTTGCCTTGATGATAGCCTGAAGCTGCTCCAGGTTGTTGAAGTTGAATGCAGGGATAGCATAACCGCCATTAACGGCTCTCTTGAACATCTCGCGAGTGTTCACGAGACCCAGTTCTTTATAATTTACTGCCATTTTATGAAATGTTTAAAAATGAATAGTATTCTCTAATAATCCACTTGCAAAAGTAGCATTAAATTTCCTTACACCCAAATACAGAGGCGTTTTTTTAACGTTACATAATCATTATGAACCATTATTTCCTCTTACGGAAAAGCAACCTTGACAATTTTGCAACCTATATTTTACATTCAGACAGAGAGCATTCCGTCGACTGGCAGTAGTCGCTGAGAGCTGGAGAGGAAAGCTGGTGGCGAGCAGACTCAGTCCTTCATATTGACAATGATAGTGACAGTCACTTCGCCGTAGTATCCATTGTCCTTGTAGCGTAGGGTATAGATGCGGTTTTGCTTGACACCAGCCACGGTGATAATCATCGTGGTATAGCCATCGGCGGTGCTCGTCACCACATCTTTCTGGCGGGCGGCCTCCTCCTTAAACGTGGTTACAAACTTGCGGTACTGCGCGCCGTTAGCCGTGAGGCGCTTCACCACCTTCTCCACCTTTCTGGTCTTGGGGTTGCGCTTCACTGCTGAGACAAAGGAGGATCCGCCAACGGTAGAGAACTGCTCTACCATGCGGTCAATACTGTTTTGTGCAGTTGCCACGATGCTTACAAGCAGCAGGAGTAGCATGAGCAAATATCTTCTTGGCATGATTTCATTCGTTTAGAAGTCGTTCTATCTCTTTTCTCTTATTAGCCGGCACGCTTTGCAGCACGTCCTGCTCGACATCATTGATGACCTGTTGGCTTTTGGCGTGAGCCTCTATGCAGTCGGCATCAGCCAGCAGTGCGCCCACCTCGTCTTTAATCTTGGCGAGGTTGTCGATACGCTTCCCTTCCACAATCACATAACTGCCTCCGTAAGTTTGGGCCAGCAGCTGGTAGTCGAGTCTCATCTGGAGCCATGCTCCACCCACTACGAATGCTGCCACGACAGCGGCTGCGGCAACCCACCTGTACAAAATGAAGCTCCGGCGAATGGGTTTCTCGGTGACAGGCAGAGTGGCCATATCAAGGAAGAATTCGGCATAGGGCGCGAGTTCGGGTGGGACATTTCCCTCCCGGAAACGGCGGCAGAGCGCCTGTTCTTCTTCCACAGTTGTCTCTCCATCGAGAAACCGGTCGATTGTTTCTTGCATTTTCATGATTGCGAATGGGTATTGTTGTATTGTTGCAGGAGTGTACGGCGCGCCCGGCTCACCATCTGTCGTGCAGACGCCTCGGAGATGCCCGTCAGCCGTGCGATATCTTCGTAGGACATGCCGTCAGCATGACGCAAGCGGAAGACGGTCTGCCAGGTATCGGGCAGGCGTGAGATGAGCTGGGCGATGCGTTCATAGCGGGGATTGTCGTTGGCCTCGGGGCTGACGGCGAACATCAGTCCATCTATGGTCTCATGGGGGCGCAGGCAGCGCAGGCGGTCGATGGCAAGGTTACGCGTGAGCACTTGAGCCAAATTCTTGATGTCGGGTTGCAAGTGGTCGCTCATTTTCCACAGACGGACAAGTACATCCTGCACCACGTCTTCCGCCTCCGGGGTATCGTGCAGGTAGCGGCGCGCAGTGGCCAGCATGCTACTGCGCAGGGTCTCCGCCACTTGTTGAAACTGCGTCTTGTCCATCGGTCTGTGTCCGCCGGTTCAGTATTGGTTCAAGTTGCTGGTGTCAATGGAGCTCAAACCGCTGCTGTTGATGTTGGTCTTGTCGGCATGTCCCTTGAGCTTCAGGGTAGACTGACCGCTGTTCTGAGCCTTCAACTCATCACAGTCAAGATCAACCGTAGTGCTCCCCACCCCACTATTGTGAATATCGGCCACCTTACCTTTAACCTCAATTATTCATAGACATAAAAAAGAAGCTGATATTCTTGTATAATCCAAGAA
>CAVDNW010000009.1:0-81310 GCA_963610435.1 Oscillospiraceae bacterium
TGCAAGCCAACTTGCTTCATCTGAAAGACAATTTCGAAAGGTTGCGCAAAGGACTATTCAAATGCAGAGATTACATATTCAACTTCTTGGAAAATCCGAGTATACCATCTGACAACAATGATAGCGAGAGGGGCATACGGAAACTCAAGATAAAGCAAAAAATCTCAGGAACATTTAGGTCAGACAACGGAGCAGACGCTTTCTTCGCAATACATTCCATAGCAGACTCTGCGTGGAAGAACAAGCAATCGCAGCTCAACGCCATCAATACCATCCTATCATTGTAGGATGGAAATGACGCATGTCTGTTGCTATTGCTGAATAGTTACGTGCGTGCACCTGTGTTTTAAAAAAAATCCGTCCCGCATACCTTGAAAAGTGTAAGCGGGACGGATACTTGTTGTTTGATTTTGGTGCCTATTGCAGGGCTTGTCTCAGTTGTTCGAGGGCCTGCTGAAGGACGGAGCGTGGCGTGCCGACGTTCATCCGCATGAAGCCCTCGCCCCCTTGGCCGAACATCTCACCATCGTTGAGTGCCAGGTGGGCCTTGTTGACAAAGAGGTCGACAAGTTGCTTGTGGTCGATGCCCAGCTGTCGGCAGTCGAGCCACACGAGGAATGAGGCCTCTGGGCGCAGGGGCTTCAGCTGGGGCATGTGCTTCTTGCAGTAGTCTTCCACAAACAGAATATTCTCCTCCACATAGTGGAGCATGGCCTGGCGCCACTCCTCACCGTGCTGGAAGGCTGCGATGGTGGCGATGGGCGAGAAGATGGTGGGTTCGTTGAGCTCATTGGCGGTCAGCCATGAGTAGAACTTGGCACGTATCTCGTCGTTGGGGACGATGGCATACGAGCTGACGATGCCCGCAATGTTGAACGTTTTGGATGGCGCTCCAAACGTGATGCTGCCCTGTGCGGCCTTCTCGGAGACCATGGCAAACGGCACATGCTTGTTGCCCCAGAGCGCCATGTCGCAGTGGATCTCGTCGGAGATGACGAGGATGTGGCGGTCGTGGCAGAAGTCGGCCAGTCGGGCCAGCGTGTCTTTGTCCCACACGATGCCGGCCGGGTTGTGGGGGTTCGAGAGGATAAGCACCTTGCACTTGTCGTCAGCCACCTCGGCCAAGTTGTCGAAGTCCATGGAGTAGGAGCCGTCGGCGTTCTCGTGGAGCGGATTGTAGACTACCTCGCGGCCGTTTCCCTGTGGCGTCAGCCGGAACGGGTGGTAGACGGGAGGCTGGATGATGACCTTGTCGCCAGGCTTGGTGAAGACGTTCACCACCATGCCGATGCCCTTCACGATGCCTGGTATGTAGGTGAGCCATTCGTGCTTTACGTCCCACTGATGGTGGTCTTTCAGCCATTGCTGCACGGTGGGCCAATAGTCTTTTGGTTCCACGGTGTAGCCGAAGAGCGAATGGTCTATTCGCTTGCGCAGCGCGTCGGTGATGAACTGTGGTGTCTCAAAGTCCATGTCGGCCACCCATAGCGGCAGCAGGTCCGACCGCCCGTAGCGTTCCTCGAGCACCTCGTGCTTCAGGTCGCCGCTTCCTGTGCGGTCAATGATCTTATCGAAATCGTACATTGTTGTCAAGTGTTGTTTGGTTATGCTTTTACGGCCTGTCGGATGTCGTCAAACACATCGTCCATGTCTTCGAGACCGATGGAGAGACGTACGGTGGTGTCAAGCACATCCATGGCGGACCGTTCCTCGTCGGAGAAGAGGCCGAAGATGGTGCTTGCAGGGTGGATGGCCAGTGTCTTGTTGTCGAACAGGTTGGTGGCGCGTCGCACCAGTTTCAGGTGGTCAATCATGCTGAAGCAGGCTTCCTTGCTTGCCAGGTCAATGGTCATCATGGCACCCGCCGTCTGGCCAAACTGCTGTTCGGCAATGGCGTGGTAGGGGTTGTCGGCCAGTCCCACATAGTTCACGCGCTTGATTTCGGGCAGTGTGCGCAGTTTCTTTGCCAGGCAGAGCGTGTTCTGGCTCTGCACGCGATACCTTGCATCGAGCGTCTCCAGTCCGAGCGACTGCATGTAGGCCACGTGCGGCGTCATGTAGGCGCCGAAGTTGAACAACATCTCGTTTTTCATCCTGTGGCCGAAGCCGTGTGTGGTGCCATAGTCGATGACCAGGCCGCCAAGTGAGGTGGCACCGCCCGACAGGTACTTGGTGCTCGACACCACCTCGATGTCAACGCCCAGGTCCTTGGCCGAGAACTGCGTGAAGGGGATGACGGTCGTGTCGGCCACCAGTGGCACGTTGTGCATGTGTGCTATGGCTGCAAGTTCGTGTAGGTCTGCCACCTCCATCTGTGGATTGGTGATAATCTCCAGGAAGATGCAACAGGTGTTGTCGTCCATCTGGCGTTTCACCTCATCGAGGTTGAGCAGGTCGCAGGGGCGTGCCTCCACGCCGAAGCGTTTCAGCGACTGTGTGATCAGCGAGAAGGTGTTGCCAAACATGTGGCGAGATGTGACGATGTTCTTGCCCGAGGCGGCCAGGGCCAGTAGCGTGTTGCTGATGGCGGCCATGCCCGATGAGAAAGCCATGACGTTGCTGGCGCCCGTCAGCGTTTTCACCTTGTCTTCAAGATACATCACTGTAGGGTTCATCACTCTTGAGTAGTCGGGGGCGACGACTCTACCGGTAAAAGCGTCTGCCATGTCGGCTGCTGTGCCGAACTCGTATGCAGCCGTGTGGTAGATGGGCATGCTCAAGGAGCCATAGGCGTCGCGCTTTCCGAAGGGGGTGTCGATAGCCTTTGTCTGATTTTTCATTTGCCTTAGTCTTAATGTAGTGCAAAATTACATTAATTTGTGCTCTTTCATGAAGGATAAGCAAACAGATTTTGCAAAAAAATGTATCCTTGCCCGTTTGGAATGGTAGTGGTGGCAAATACCAAAACCGCTCCGCCATCGGCAAGGACCTGCGGATGGTGGATGGTCTGATGCCGATGTCGGAGCGGTCGCTGAGCGTGGGGACCTCTGGTCAGAGGGCTACCTTTTTCCCGTTTTTGATGAAAATGCCATGCTTGGGGTGCGCTATGCGGCGTCCCTGCAAGTCGTAGATGCCTTTGTGTTTGCTTGCGTTTTTCTCTGCGTTTGCAGTGCTCGTGCCCTCAATCTTGTTGGGCTGGTTATTGCCGAGACGAAGCAAGCTGACACCATGGCTGGGTACTTTTGTGCTGATCGTTGTCTTGGCGGAACCGAGGTCCTTGTTGTTCCAGACATCGTGAACGGGCACTTCTTCATCGGTGCCGTAGCCGAGCAACGAGAGGTCGAAGGAGAACGACTCGTCTTTGTTGGCGTAGATAAGGAACTCCATGGTGGTGCCGCTGGTCGTCTTGTTGTCGGTGTCGCAACTGCTGTCGTAGCCGCAGAGCGCACGGAAGGTGGTGTAGTGGTGACCTTCGGGCAGATCGTAGACCAGGGCGCACTGAGCGTTCATGCCCAGGCCGGTGGTGTAACTTTGCCCGTCGACACGGAGCGTTCCGCCCTCCACGTTCTTGTTGACGTGCAGCGTTCCCCATTCCGATGTATACGACGTGTGCTGGAGTTTGGTCAGCGATGTCTCGTTGCCCTCGTTGTCTATCAGCACGGGGTTGATGAGGTCAGCGCGGTCGTATGCAAAGCCGTCGCCCCAGTTGCTCACCACAATCCTCAGTTTGTTGGCTCCCGTCACGTCGGCTTCGAGCGTCTTGGCATGTGTGCCGCTACGCGATATGAGACCCGAGCGTGCCGCTGCGTCGTCTTGTTCGGCGGCAAGCGGATTCTGGTCGAACACCATGAAGCGTACGCTGGTGGTGGCGCCATCCTGGTTGATGCCCGAGTCGTCGGCAGCGCCCATGGCCTTGAAGCGTACCACGTCGAGCGTGTCGGGGATGGTGAAGAAGATGGCAGCGTTGGCGTCAGCCGAGAACCCCCGGTCGTAGGTGGTTCCCATGACGGTCATCTTGCCTCCCGTCTGCACGTTCTTGTTCTCGTAGATGCGGTTGAAGTAGGAGTTGGTGTAGCCGCGCGTCTTGTATTTTCCGGTGAGCGGCACTTCCGTCCCGTTTCTCAGTACCAGTGTGGGGTTGATCCAGTCGGCGTGGTCGTAGTTGTAGTTGTCGCCTCCGTCGTCTATCACCAGTACCAGTGTCTTGCTTCCCTCGGGCCATTCTATATCTACATCCACAGCATGGCCGTCAGTGGTGTAAGCCACTACGTCGGATTTGTAGAGAGCCTTTTTCCCCACCACCCATCGTGTATTGTCGCGCTGGAAGAGTGCGAGGTATCGGTTGCCCGTTTCCGGGTCCGTTGATGTCCATGCCAGATGTCCGCTGTCCTCGTCGTAAAGCACCTGTCGTGCACCGGTGCCGTATTTGTGCATACGGTGATACTCGTCGTTGGTGAGCAGCGACAGGGTGAAATCGTCGTTGCGTGTCATCTCTCCGCCGAAGAAGAGAGGCGAGTGGCAGATGCCCCACAACGTCATCATGGACAACTGTTCGTTCTGTGTGAGTTGTGTCCATCGTCCGCCCTGTGCGGCGGTGTAGCCCGGGTCGGCAATGGTCATGGCAATCTGTCCGAGTGGCAGCATGTCGCAGTCGGCATAGTTGCCGGGTCGTGTGTATTGGCTCCACACGTTGGCCTCGTTGAACACGGCGTCCACGCTCGACCAGTTGTCCCACAGGTCGTCCATCATGCGCCACATGTTGGCATTGTCGAGGCACTGCTGCGCATAGCCGTACTGCGTTTTTCCCGGACTGATGGAGAGCACCATGGGACGGCCTGTCTGGTCGATGGCACGCCGTATCATTTGCAGTTCGTCGGAGTAGAAGGGACGCGACAGGTCATCGATCTTCAGAAAGTCGACGCCCCATGAGGCGTACAGGTCCATGATGCTGTTGTAATAGAGCTGCCCGTACTTGTTGTTCTGCACAAGCAGGTTGTCCTTAAGCCAAGTGCATGGCGATGAGGTTCCGTTGTAGACCTGTTGCCAGGGTGTCGCTTCGCTGCCTTTCAGCTTGTAATTGCTACCCACCACACTCTTCGGAACGCCTCGCATGAGGTGTATGCCGAACTTCAGCCCCATGCGGTGCAGCGAGTCGGCCAGTGCCTTGAAGCCTTGGTTCACGCCGTCTGCCATGCATGAGGGGAAGCGGGAGGGCGAGGGCAGATAGCGCCCGTACTCGTCGAGTACATAGTCTTGAGTTCCGCGTTGGTTGTAGTTGCCTCCTCCCAGCGAGGGGTGGTTGCAATACCATCTGATGTCGACCACTACGTATTGCCAGCCGTATTTGATGAGATTGTTGTCTACGAGGTAATGGGCATTCTGCATCACTTCCTTTTCTGTGACCGACGAGTAGTAGCAGTCCCACGAGTTCCATCCCATGGGCGGTGTGAGGGCCCATTTGCGGAAGCTGGCCGTGTCGGCCTCCTGCGCTGTCATGCTGCCTGCGGTCAGGCAGCAGGCAAGCACCGACAAAAGTAGCTTTTTCATGTTTTTGGTTGGTTTAGGTTCCGTTGGTTGTTTATTTCTTCATCCATTTCTTTCCCTTGCTGACCATCACACCGTGGTCATGATCGGTGGCGCGCTGGCCGTCGAGACGGTACACGGGCGCTGTGTTCTCTTGCTTGCCAGTGCATTCCGGCTTGTTGATGGACGTGGGGTTTGTCACGATGCTCTGCAGCTCTTGTGCCGTGAGCGGATAGTTGTAGATGCGTATGTCGTCGATAAGCCCGCTGAACAGCGGGTCGGCGTCAAACTGGCTCCGGCCTATGTAGTTGAGAACGGGTCGGATGTCACTGGGCTTGATGGATATCGAAGAGGAAGATCCTGCCTCTTGTCCGTCGACCCAGATGGTGGCGTTTCCCGCTCCGAGTGTCACGGCCACGTGGTGCCACTTGTTGCCTTGCAACTTGTTTCCTGCCTCTACAATCTGCTCGTCGCCTCCGTTCTTGATGGCGAAGCGCATGGTGGAGCCGTTGCTTGGGGTGAGAAACATGTATTGCTGTGTGCCGTTGCCGAAGTCGAAGAGGCGTGTCCAGTTGCTGCTGGTGTTGGTCCACTTCACCCACATGGCGATGGTCATTTCGTCCATGTCGCCCACTTCGTAGGGCAGGCGCAGGTAGTTGTTCGAAAGGCGCAGGGCAGAGTCGCCCACCTGGCTGTCGGCCATGAAGCGTGGGGTGGTGGAGCAGACGGCATCCATCAGGTTGACAGTCTCGTCTTGTGTGTTGCCTTCAAACTGCCAACTGGCCACTATCGCTTTCTCTGCCGTGGGCGCAGCGGTGATGGCCTCGCTTGCTTCCGAAACATTGGCAGAGAGGTCTATGGCCTTCACTTTATATTGGTATGTGTGTCCTTGGCGGCAAGTGTTGTCGGTGAATGATGTTTCGTTGACGCCTCGGGCGATGGTGCTCCAGTTGCTGCCGTCGGTATCGCCGCGCACGATGATGTAGCTCGCCACGTCATTGTCGGCAGGTGCCGTCCATGTGAGGTCCACGCTGGCTGCATGGGCCGCTGCCGTGAGACCGGTCGGAGCGGCGGGTGCCACATTCTCCACGGTTGCATCGGCAGGGATGAAACGCCACATCTGCAGCTTCTGGTCAATGGCGGATGAGGCCAAAGCCTTTTGTACGAGATAGGTTGCCGACTCGTTTGAGAGCGAGAGGTAGAGGCCCGACTCGCGGTTGCGGATGAAGTAGTAGCCCTTGCCGGCATAGTCAAGCGACCACTGCTCATTGCTGGCGTTGTTTGCATTGTAGGCGATGATGTGGGCGAAGGCATAGGTGGCGTTGTTGAGCACGTTCATGTGCATCTGGTTTTGTGCGTTGGTGAACGTCAGGAAGCTGTAGTCGCCGCCGATGCGCGTGCTGACGGGTTCTACGTCCCACTGCGCAATCGTGGGAACGTCGGAGAACTGTGAATAGCGCTTCTGTGTGAGGTCGCTGCCAGACTGCGTGTTTCCGACAATGAGCATGCGGGAAGCCGCATTGATGAGCTTGTAGCGTCCGGCTGTGATTTCCACAGGTGGCACGTCCTCGCCCCGGTAAATGTTGTAGACCCGCTCGGCGTTTGTCTGTCCGACCTGATAGCCTGTACCCCCAGGATACTCCATACGGAAGGCGCGGGTGGGCCCCTGCGTGTCGAAAAATACATCTTCGTCGGGCGACACGAAGAGGTAAGAGGAATTGTTTGCCTGCCGCTCGCTGCCTCCGATGAATGCCTTCAGCTTCTCGGTGGTGTCATCGCGGTAAATGGAGGCTGCGGTCCAGTGGCTGCGATCTTCGCCGTATCCCAGGCGCGAGCCGTGGTTGCTGATCTGGCAGAATTCGCCGCGGGCACGGCTGTCGAAGCCCCACCAGATGCCGATTTTCATGCCATAGTTGGCGGCAATCATCGCCTCGCCCACGTTATGTAGCTCGTCGGCATAGGCTAGGTTGCCCTCTTGTGTCACCTGTGCCCAGAAATTGGCAAAGGTGTCGAAACCACCTGCCAGCTGATGGGTATTGCCCCACGTCGCGTAAGGCTTCACGGCGTTGTACCATGATGCCGCCAAGTCATTGTTGAGCGTGTTGCCGGCCGTGATGGCTATATCCTTGAAGCGTGGATAATCCTCTTTAAGTTGCCGGGCTATTTCCTTGAAATTGGCCATTGTGCCCTCGTTCCATGGCGTGTAGTCAGGCTCGTTGAAGGGCGACACGGCCACAATGTTGTGCTTCGGATAGTTCTTTTGCATCCAGGCCACCGATGCATCGATAAGCTTTGCCCAGTGTGCAGTGTTGGCTACATTGTTGGAACTGTAGTAAGGGATGATGAAGTCGGTGGATCCGTCTCCCTGGTCAGCGTTGAGCACGATGTCCACATTGGAGCCCATAAGGTCGATGGTGTTGGTGCGGTCGCGCAGTGTCTGTATCTGTGAGGCGGTGAGTGCTGTGTCGCCGATGAGCGCTTCGCTCATCTGGAAACTGCTGCGCGCAATGCTTAGGTTCTCTTTGCCGATAAAGTTGATGCCCTTGCGCATGTTCTGCTCGTTGTTCCATGCCACATCCAGCCCCCAGCGCACGGGCAGCTTAAGGCCCTCGTCGGTGGGGCGGAACGGTATGACGACATCTGTTTTGGCTTGTGGTTCGAGGTAGATACTCGATGACAGGCGCATCTGTTGTGCCATGGCGGTGGAGGCCAGACTGAGGGCTGCCAAAGTCAGTAAAGTCTTTCGGGTTTTCATAAATTAGGTGTTAGGATAGGATTGTAAAGAACAGAGGGCAAGCAGTGGCTTGCCCTCTGAAAGTGTGTGTGCTATGTGAATGAGGGCTTACTCCTTGTCGGAGGGAGCCTTGATATGCTTATGCTTGCGCCACTCGATAAAGATGCCGAAGATGGCCAGCACTGCGAGGATGGCATAAGCCGTGTAGGCTATGGCCTCTGTCTGACGGATGGATGACGGGTGGAAATCGAGCACCACCTGGTGTTTGCCCGGCTTGATGTTCATGGCCCGCAGCACGTAGTTGACGCGGCCGAGTTCCGTGGGCTGTCCATCGACGGTGGCCGTCCATCCAGGATAGTAGATTTCGGAGAAGACAAGCACGCCGCCCTTGTCGGAGTTGACCTCGTAGACCAGGTTGTTGGGCTCATACTTCGTCAGCGTAGCCATTGCCACTGTGCCTTGCTTGACAGCCTTTCCCAGTTGTTTCTCAAACTTCTTGTCGGCGATGGCCTCGTTGCGGAGGTCAATGTTAGCCAGGCCGTCGAGCTCTTGATTGGCATTGTCCACATAGACGACCTTGTCCACAAACCAAGCGTTGCCGTTGGCGTAGGGGTTCTGGATGGGCACGGTCTGGTTGTTTTGCAGCCCCACGATGAGGTATTTCGTGTTGAGCATGTTGATGACAGGGAATATGGAGTCGCCGTTGACCTTGGTCATGTCGCCACCCGCTGTGGCCACTGCAGGCATCAGCTTCTGCATCTCATGACCGATATAGGCGTCGACGAGCTCCTGATAGCGGCGCAGCTTGGCGGGGTGATATCCTCCGATACTCTTATGGTAGTATGATGTGTTATTCTCGCTGAACGTGTTTCCTGCCAGGTTGAGTACACGGTAGTCGAGGCTCTTGTCTTTGAGGATTATCTCGTCGGTGGCCGTCTTCTGCTGTGGCGTGTCGCGCACGCTCTTCTCCACGAACATGCCATCGTTGAGGTAGCGCTTGTCCACCTGCCACAGGTCGATAAGGCAGAGTAGGGCGATGCAGCCCACGAGGAACTTGGCGTTGAGCTTCTTGAACCTGTAGAGCAACAACAAGGCCAGGCCGATGAGCACAATCATGAATGAGCGGAGCGCGTCCGCCGACAGGATATACTTGCGCACGTCGACCAAGTTGTCCTTCAGGCCATTGACAAACTGTGCGGCCTCAGGGCTCTGTTGTGCAATCTGGTTGAACTGCATCATTTCATTGGTGGAGATGAACTGCGAGAAGAACAGGCCCGGATGCCCCCAGAATAGCAAGGCCACGCCGCCTGTGAGGGCAAAGCTTACATATACCCAACGGGCTTTCTTGGCAAGGATGTCAGGCTCGTCGATGATGCGTTTCAGTGCCATCATGGCCAGCAATGGAATGGTGAACTCAGCAATGACGAGGATAGACGCCACGGTACGGAACTTGGCATACATCGGCATATAGTCGATGAAGAGGTTGGTGAAGTCCATGAAGTTGCGTCCCCACGACAAGAGAATCGACAAGATGGTGGCAGCCAGCAACGCCCATTTCATGGGCCCCTTTACGATGAACAGTCCCAGTACAAAGAGCATCAGCACAAAAGCGCCCACATAGACAGGGCCGCTCGTCATGGGCTGGTTGCCCCAATACTGTCCCAAACTCTGGTAAGCCTGCATGTAGTTGGGGTCGGCCTTTTCCATAGCTTTGCTGTTGGCAGCCATGGGAACGCTGGCACCGCCCTTCACGTTGGGCACGAGCAGCGTCCATGTCTCGCTGCGTCCATAGCTCCACTGCGTGATGTAGTCGCGGTCGAGGCCGCTGGCAGTCTGGTTGGCAGTGTTCTTCTTCACCAGTTCGCTCTTGCCGCGCATGCTCTCCTTGGAATATTCCCAGGTGTGGTAGAGGTTCGACAGGTTGATGCAGATGCCGATGGCGGCCGCCGCCGCGGCGACACCCGTGGCTTTCAGGAAGCGTGCCATCTTGTGTTTGCGGATGGCATCGGTCAGCCAGGCGATGACCATGAAGAAAATGGGGAAGAGATAATAATAGGTCATCTGCACGTGATTGGCCTTCACCTCAAACGCAGTGAAGATAGCCGTGATGATGAAGCCCCACAAGTATTTGCCGCGGTAGGCCAGCACCAAGCCGCCAATCATCGGCGGCAGGTAGGCCAAGGCCATCACCTTCCAGATGTGTCCGGCGGCAATGATGATGAGAAAATAGCTCGAGAAAGCCCACACGATGGATCCCAAGGCTGCCAGGTGCTGGCGGAAATCGAAAGCCCGGAGAAGGATGTAGAAGCCCAAAAGATAGGCAAACAGATACCATACGTTGTCGGGAAGCCACAGGTGGTAGAGGTTCATGGCCTTGTCCAGCAGATCAGTACTGTGGTAGGAAGGCGACGACTGGTACGTGGGCATGCCGCTAAAGGCGGAGTTTGACCAGCGTGTACGCTCGCCGGTGCGTTGGTAATACTCACTGGCCTCTTCGCCGAGACCGCGTCCGGCAGAGTGGTCGTCTTGGTAGAGAATGCGCCCGTCGAGGTCTGCCGGCGCAAAGTAGACCAAAGAAATGATTGCGAAAAGCACGACTGCCAGGATGTCTGGCAGGCATTTCTTCAATGTTTTCATAAGTTGGCTATAAACGTTTATATTTTCTTTGCGCAAAGGTAAGTAAAATTTTGCTGAAAGGTTTGAAATTAATAGTAAAAAGGAAAGGTAACCATCGATTTTTTTGTAACTTTGCGTCATTATATCATAGATTGTGTTGAAAAAGATTGGAATTATCGTTGCGATGGACAAGGAGTTCGCGCAACTCAGGACTTTGCTTGACGATTGCCGTACAGAGCGTCGTCACCACAAGGACTTTGTCATCGGTACCATGCAGGGTGCCGAGGTCATCCTGCAACAGTGTGGCATCGGAAAGGTCAATTCTGCCATTGGAGCAGTGGAGATGATAGACTGCTATGCACCCGACCTCGTCATGTCGACGGGTGTAGCCGGTGGAGCTGATGTGTCGCTCAAGCCGCTTGATGTGGTGGTGGCCACAGAGTGTGTCTATCATGACGCCTACTGTGGCGAGGAAATGGAACGCGGTCAGATATTGGGACTTCCGCCCCGGTTTGCCGCTCCAAGTGATTTGGTGAAAAAGGCATTGGCCCTTGATGGCGTAGTGGAAGGCACAAAGGTGTGCTGCGGTCTGACGGTCAGTGGCGAATGGTTTGTCGATACACGCGAGAAGATGCGGCAGATATTGGCTGATTTCCCCGATGCCAAGGCCGTAGATATGGAGAGTTGCTCGATTGCGCAGACCTGTCACATCTACCATACGCCTTTCATTTCCTTCCGCATCATCAGCGATGTGCCGCTCAAGGACAACAAAGGAGCACAGTATTTCGATTTCTGGAACCGTATGGCTGAAGGCAGTTTCGAAATCACGCGTCACTATCTTCAGTCTTTGCTGGCTTGAGTATTCTGGAAGGCGAGGAGCTGAATGTTAAGTCTGCCCGGTCGGGAAATCTCGCGGCTATTGGTGAGCAGGCATAAACAAACAAAGGAAACAAGATTATGGATAAAATACCTTCTTTTACAATCAACCATGAGAAACTGCTGCGTGGCATTTATGTCAGCCGCAAAGACCAGGTGGGCAACGAAGTGGTGACCACTTTTGATATCCGCATGAAGGAGCCCAATCGTGAGCCAGTGCTCCATAACGGAGCCATCCACACAATCGAGCATCTCGCGGCTACGTTTCTCCGCAATGATCCCGAGTGGAAAGACCGTGTGGTCTATTGGGGACCCATGGGCTGCCTGACGGGCAACTACTTGCTTCTTCGCGGGGACCTCGAGTCGCGCGACATTGTGGACCTCATGCGCCGCACTTTCCGCTTTGTCGCCGATTATGAGGGCGACATTCCGGGTGCTGCTCCTCGTGACTGCGGCAATTGGCTGCTCCAGGACCTGCCTATGGCGCGATGGGAAGCTCGCAAGTTTCTTGATGAGGTGCTGATGGATATCGGTGAGGAAAACCTCGTCTATCCGCAGTAATCAGGTTGCGGCAGAACGTCTTCTGACATTTCATGAGATTTTAACGATTGTTTCGCCGCGCAAGTCGTGAGATTTGCTAATTTTGTAACCACTATTAATCTTAGACGGATGAAAAAGATAATGACCTTCGCAGCAGGATGCCTCATGGCACTTGCCGCATACGCAGATGATGGCTATGCCTATCTGACGTTTACCAATCATGACCAAGTGGAACAGTCTTTCCATACTGATGGGCTGACCATCACCTTTGCCGATGGCAAGGCCTTGGTCTCGCAGGACGGACAAGAGGTGAGTCTCCCACTGGCAGATTTGGAGAAGATGTACTTCTCTGCAGTGCCTGCCGGCGTGACGGAGATTGAGGCAGACGCCAGTGCGCCGCTGAACGTCGTGAACCTTGCCGGGCAACGTATAGGTACTTTCCCGAACCGGGAGGCTATGGCGAACAGTCTGAAGAAAGGCTTCTATATCGTGAAAACAAAAGGTAAAACCTATAAAATCGAAGTGAAATGAACATTCTTAACTCCCATACCGATGGCGTTATGACGCTTGGTAAGCAGGTTGCTGCGTTGTTGTTGCTCTTCGCTCCGTTGTCTCAGTTTGTGTCTGCACAAACCTTGAATGTCAAGGTGGGCGAGGTGACGTATGCCCATTCGGCAGCGCAGGTCGGGCAGATGCTGTTTGACAATGGCACCTCGCTGACTGTTCAGGGCAAGACTTATACGCTGGCCGATGTGACCAAAGTAACGGTGGACGATAGCCAGGTAGCCGACAACACTGTAGCCGTGAGCTATCAGGGGTCGGCGGCACAGGTCACCGTGGCTGGCAATCTGGCCCGCTACCTGACCGTCACGGCAGTTGGCGCCGATGTGCGCGTCATTGCCGACTCCACCTATACTGAAGAAATCACCTATACACTGACCGGAACGAGCACTGACGGGTCGTTCTACATGGACGGCGAGGGCAAGGCGTCGTTCACTCTCGACAATCTCTCGTTGGCCAGTGCCAAGGGCGGTGCCATCACGATTGATGACGGCAAGAAGATCAGTGTCAATTTTGTGGGCACCAATGTCTTGTCAGATGCCGTAGCGGGTTCGCAGAAGGCTTGCTTCTATGTCAATGGTCATGCTAATCTGATGGGGACGGGTACACTCGCCATCACGGGCAACTGCCGCCATGGTTACTTTTCTGACGAGTATACATGTCTGGAGAGCGGTCAGGTGACCGTGACAGAAGCAAAGGGCGACGGTTTTCATGTCAATGAGTATTTCCAGATGAACGGTGGCGTGCTGTCTATCGTTTCCGAGGGCGACGGTATAGACGTGGGCGCAAAGAAGAAGGGCGGCGACAACAATGGCCAGCTCATCCTGTGTGGCGGAGAAGTGTCGGTCACTGCTACTGGAGAAGGTTCCAAGGCTCTGAAGGCGGACAGCACTATCACCATGACGGGCGGAACCGTCAATGCTTTGACAACTGGCTCTGCTTATTATGATGCCGAGGCCAACGATATCGGTGGCGTGTCTACACTGAAGACGGCAGGACGTTTTGTCATGAAGGATGGCAGTCTCACACTGACCGCTACGGGTGAAGGCGCGAAAGGCATCAATGCCGACGAGGGCGTGGAGATTGACGGAGGAGAGTTGACGGTCGTGGCGACAGGCAGCCTCTACGAGTATGGCACACTTGACACCAAGCCCCATGCCGTGAAGACCGACGGAGACATACAGGTCAATGGTGGAAAGGTGTTTGTTGCGGCCTCTTCCGACGGTCGGTCCCTGAGCACCGACTACTCGCTTCTTGTCAATGGCGGTACATTGATGGCCATCGGCGGAAAGAAATGTGAACCCACGGGCGGCACACAGGGCTACAAGACCTATAAGGCTCAAGTCATCAAGGCAGGCACAACGGTCTCTTACAACGATGTGACCTTTGACATTCCGTCCAATTACAACAATGCCAAGGCACAAGTGCTGGTGTCAAAGCCGGGCATGTGAAGCCCTTCCGAACATTACGGGAAATCCCAAGACAGAAAAGGGGCAACCTTCCATCCGCGGGAGGGTTGCTTCTTTGCTTTTTCATGGAGTTGTGCGTTATCCGAAACTTTTTGATGATGATTGTTCTCGTTTCCCACATTTTTATTAACTTTGCCCTTATATAAGATACAATCATGGTTTACACAATTGAAAAAATAGCCACACTCATTGGTGCGCGTTGCTTTGGCAATGAGAATGCCAAGGTGGGCTTTTTGTTAACCGACAGCCGTTCGCTTTGTTTCCCTGAAGAGACCTTGTTTTTCGCCTTGAAGTCGGGTCGCAACGATGGACACAATTATATTTCGGAACTGTATCGTCGTGGTGTTCGGAACTTTGTTGTGTGTGAGGTGCCCGATGACTATGGAAAAACCTACCCGAAGGCCAACTTTCTCAAGGTGGTCGACACGCTGGAGGCCTTGCAGCGCCTTGCCGAGCGCCATCGTGATGAGTTCAATATCCCGGTCGTTGGCATCACAGGCTCCAACGGCAAGACCATGGTCAAGGAGTGGCTTTACCAGATATTGTCTGCCGACAAGAATGTCACGCGCAGCCCCCGTAGCTACAACTCCCAGATTGGTGTCCCCCTGTCGGTGTGGCTTATGAACGAGCAGACGCAAGTCGGCGTGTTTGAGGCGGGTATCAGCCAGCCCGGAGAGATGCTCGCCCTGCGCGATATCATCCAACCTACGATAGCCGTGCTCACCAACCTCGGTGCTGCGCACCAGGAGAATTTCAAGTCGATGGAGGAGAAATGCCGTGAGAAACTGGTGCTCTTCCACGATGCCGAAGTGGCCGTCTACGATGGCGACGATGAGCTTGTGACCACTGTTCTTGCCACGGCCGACTACAAGGGTGAGAAGCTCTACTGGTCACACAAGGACCAGGACGCCCCCATGTTTGTCAAGTCAGTGGAAAAAAAGGAGTCGGCAACCATAGTTACCTATGTTTATAAGGATGGTGGAGAGGGGACGTACAGCATACCTTTTATTGACGAAGCCAGCGTGTCCAACTCACTGGTCTGTGCCATCGTCGCCCTGCGCTTGGGCGTGACGCTCGGCCAGCTTGGCGAGCGCATGCGTCAATTGGAGCCTGTGGCCATGCGGTTGGAGGTGAAAGAGGGACGGCATGGGTGCACGCTCATCAATGATTCTTATAATTCAGACTTCAACTCTCTCGACATTGCGCTCGACTTTATGAACCGCCGTCCCGACCACAATGGCCGTATCCGCACGCTCATCCTGAGCGACATCATGCAGAGCGGTGTGGCCCCCAGTCAGCTCTACCGCGAGGTGGGCGACTTGGCCCGCAAGCGCGGCGTGGAGAAGTTTGTTGGCATCGGTCCGGTCATCTCGTCGCAGAAGGAGGAGATCAGTGTGCCCGACAAGTCATTCTTCTCCACCGTCGGTGAGTTTATCCGCAGCGATGTGTTCAAGAACCTGCGCAATGAGGTTATCCTCATCAAGGGAGCCCGTCAGTTTGGTTTTGACCGCATCACGGAACTGCTGGTACAGAAGGTGCACGAGACCGTGCTGGAAGTGAACCTCAATGCAGTGGTGGGCAATCTCAACTATTATCGTTCGTTCATGAAGCCCGAGACAAAGCTCGTCTGCATGATTAAGGCTGACGCCTATGGAGCAGGTAGTGTTGAAATTGCCAAGACCCTGCAGGACCATCGCGTCGACTATCTTGCCGTGGCTGTGGCCGATGAGGGCGCCATGCTGCGAGGCAACGGCATTACCAGTAACATCATGATTATGAATCCCGAGATGTCGGCTTTCAAGACTATGTTCGACTATGATCTGGAGCCAGAAGTCTATTCTTTCCGCCTGCTCGACGCCTTGGTGAAGGCCGCCGAGGCTGAGGGCATCACAGGCTATCCAGTACACATCAAGCTCGATACGGGCATGCACCGCCTGGGCTTTAATCCCGAGCGCGACATGGAAGAACTCATCAGTCGACTCAAGCGTCAGAACGCCATTATTCCGCGTTCGGTGTTTTCCCACTTTGTGGGTTCCGACAGTGACGGCTTTGACGACTTCTCCGCCCGTCAGTTTGAGCTCTTCGACAAGGGCAGCCGCCAGTTGCAGGCCGCCTTCGACCATAAGATTCTCCGTCATATCGACAACTCCGCCGGCATCGAACATTTCCCCGAGCGACAGCTCGACATGTGTCGCTTGGGGCTGGGATTGTATGGTATCAATCCGCGTGACAACTCCGTCATCAACAATGTGTCGACGCTGAAGACCACCATCCTCCAGCTTCGTCATGTGCCGGCAGGCGACACGGTGGGCTATAGCCGTAAGGGCAAGATTGACCATGACAGCGTCGTTGCCGCCATTCCTATTGGATATGCTGATGGCTTGAACCGCCACTTGGGCAATCGCCGTTGCTATTGTCTGGTCAATGGCCAGCGCGCCGAGTATGTCGGAAACATCTGTATGGACGTGGCGATGATCGATGTCACCGGCATTGACTGCAAGGAAGGCGACAGTGTGGAGATTTTTGGCGACAACCTGCCCGTCACCGTATTGAGCGATGTGCTCGGCACCATTCCCTATGAGGTGCTCACGGGCATCAGCAACCGCGTGAAGCGTGTCTATTTCCAGGACTGACGGCTCTCTGCGTCCTTTTCTGACAAACAATGACAAAATAGGGCAAAAAGCCTAATTTATTATGCGATGTGGCGCAGGTTTACAAGATTTTTTTGTAAATTTGCGCCATATCTTTATTTAAGAATCTACCTATACTGATTCGCATTTTGACAATTACAACTTATGGAAAATGTTTTTTCGTATATCATCAGCTTGGGAGCAAGCGTGATGATGCCTGTCATCTTCACCGTCATCGGTCTGTGCATAGGCATGAAATTTGGCAAAGCCTTGAAGTCGGGGCTATTTGTCGGAGTGGGCTTTGTGGGCTTAGGTATCGTCACCGCCCTGCTTACCACCAATTTCAAGACTCCGCTTGACCTCATCTCAAGCCTCTATCACCTCGAGCTGAAGGTGTTCGACATGGGATGGCCGGCCGCCGCGGCGGTGGCCTATAATACAGCCGTTGGAGCTTTGATTATCCCCATCTGTCTGGGCATCAATCTGCTGATGCTGGTCACCAAGACCACACGCACGGTGAACATCGACCTTTGGAACTATTGGCATTTTGCCTTCATCGGATCCGTGGCCTATTTCATCTTCGACCAGCAGCTTGTGTGGGGCTATGTGGCAGCCATTGTCTGCTATGTCGTCACGTTGGTTGTTGCTGACCGTTGTGCCCTCAAGTTTCAAGGTTATTATGAGGGCATGGATGGCATCTCTGTGCCGCAGCCGTTCTGTCAGAGTTTCATACCCTTTGCCATTTGCATCAACTGGCTGCTTGAGAAAATTCCCGGTTTCAACCGACTCGACATCGACGCTGAAGGTCTGAAAAAGAAGTTTGGCGTGATGGGTGAACCTTTGGTGCTGGGTGTCATCGTGGGCATGCTCATCGGTGCCGTGGCCAGGCTCGACGTGAAGAATATACTCGCCCTTGGCGTGACCATGGGCGCCGTGATGGAACTCATCCCCCGTATCACCAAACTCTTTATCGAAGGCCTGATGCCCATCTCTGAGAAGACCAAGGAACTGGTCAATCGCCGTTTCCACGGCAAGCAGGTGTTCATCGGCATGAGTCCTGCACTTGTCATCGGCCATCCCACAGCGTTGGTCTGCACGTTGTTGCTCATCCCCGTCTATCTGCTCATTGCCGTGTTCCTTCCCGGCAATGAGTTCTTGCCCCTTGCTTCGCTGGCAGGCATGTTCTATCTCTTCCCGCTGATTTTGCCCTTCACCAAGGGCAACGTGGTACGCTCGTTCATCATCGGTCTGGTGGCGCTGATTGTCGGCCTGTGGTTTGTCACGGCCATGGCTCCCGACTTCACGAGTGCAGCGCAAACCGTCTATGCCACCACAGGCGACCAGGCTTCCAAGGTGCCAGATGGCTATATGGCCGGCAGCATGGACTTTGCCAGTTCGCTCTATGGCTATGTCATCTATGCCGCCTGCAAGTATGGCAAGTATGTGGGCATCGTCGCCCTCGCCGTGGTGGCCGTAGCCATGATGGTGTGGAACCGTGTGCTCATCATCCGTGAGGAGCGTGAGACGGCCCAAGAAGAGCTCAACGGGGGCAGCAAGGCATAATCAGTTTGAAGGAGAATAAGACAAAACAAACATCATAAAAATGAAAAAAATCATTCTTTCCGTAGCCCTTTGCTGCTTCGCCCTGTCAGGCTTCTCGCAGGAGTGTTGCTCCAAAGGTTATGAGGTGAAGGCCGAGAACGCCTACACCCACTACAATGTGCGTTGGGCTACCGGCCCGGAGGATGCCAAGCATTACACTACCGAGCGCCTGCGCAATGAGTATCTCATCGAGAAAGTGTTTGCTCCCGGTGAGGTCAACTGGACTTACACGTTCTATGACCGCTTCCTGATCGGCGGTGCAGAGCCCACTGCCACGCCGCTGAAACTTACCTCTATCGCCCCGCTCTATGTGGACGAGAGTAAGGGAACCAGCGGCCGCAACCTGCTCGACAACCGCGAACTGGGCATCATCAACATCGGTGGCGAGGGCACGGTGACCGTTGACGGCAAGGTCTACACGCTGGGCTTCCAGGACGCCCTCTATGTAGGGCGTGGTGCCAAGGATATCGTTGTGGCCAGCAAGAACGCAGCCGAACCAGCCAAGTTCTATCTCAACTCAGCCTGTGCACATGTGGGCTACCCCACCAAGAAAGTCACGCTGAAGGAGGCCAACAATATCAAGGCCGGCAAGATGGAGGAGTCCAATGACCGCGTCATCCACCAGATGATCATCGACGGTGTGGCCGGCGTGCGCACCTGTCAGCTGCAGATGGGCATCACAGAGCTCAAGCCCGGCAGTGTGTGGAACACCATGCCTGCCCACACCCATTTGCGCCGCATGGAGGCATACCTATATTATAAGGTCCCCGAGGGTCAGAAGATTCTCCATGTCATGGGCGAACCTCAGGAGACACGTCCCATCTGGATGAACAATGAGCAGGCCGTCATCGCCCCGCAGTGGAGCATCCATTGCGCAGCAGGCACCAGCAACTACACCTTCATTTGGGGTATGGCCGGCGAGAATCTCGTCTACACCGACATGCAGGTGGCTCCCATCCCCTCACTCGAATAATCTCTCGGTGGATGTGTAGGCATCACCCTTGTCCGCAACAAGTGCCAGACGGCTATGGGCGGGCGGTGTTGCCCACACATCCTCTTGCTTTTTCCAGGCTCTGCCACCAGCCTAAGCGTGGCGCATGAAAACCTAAAACTACTTATCAGAATGTCTATCGCTAAAACCAAGATTTCCCAATACCGTTGGGTGATATGTTCCATGCTTTTCTTCGCCACGACCATCAACTATATGGATCGTCAGGTACTCTCATTGACATGGAAAGACTTCATCGCCCCCGAGTTCCACTGGAGTGACGCCGATTACGGCAACATTACCGGTGCTTTCTCCTTCTTCTATGCTCTCTTCAGCCTGTTTGTCGGCAAGTTTATCGACCGCCTGGGTACCAAGCGCGGCTATCTGATAGCCATCTTCGTGTGGTCGCTGGGTGCCTGTCTGCATGCCGTGTGCGGTTGGGTGGCCATGCAGTATGTCGGCCTCGAGAGTGTGGATGCCCTGCGTGCCGTCAAGGCCGGCTCCCGGATGGCTCTGATGATTTCCACCGTAAGTGTCTATCTCTTCATGTTCTGCCGTATCGTGCTGGCAGCTGGCGAGTCGGGCAACTTCCCGTCGGCGATTAAGGTCGTGGCCGAGTTCTTCCCCAAGAAAGACCGCGCCTTTGCCACAGCCATCTTCAACTCCGGCGCATCAATAGGTGCCCTCATCGCTCCCCTTACCATTCCCGTGCTGGCAAATCACCTGGGGTGGGAAAGCGCGTTCCTCATCATCGGCGGTATCGGCTTCATTTGGATGGGATTCTGGATATTCGTCTATGAAAAACCGCAACGGTGTAAGCGTGTGAACAAGGCCGAGCTGGCATACATCCTGCAAGATGATGCTGCGGATGCCGTGGCCTCCAAGGTCATCGACGATGGGCCCACGCTGCCCTTCCTGCGCTGCTTCACGTACCGCCAGACATGGTCGTTCATCATGGGCAAGTTCATGACCGACGGTGTGTGGTGGTTCTATCTCTTCTGGGCACCTGCCTATTTCTCTGACCAGTTTGGCTACGCCTCCAGCACCACAATGGGTCAGTGGCTCATCTTCGTGCTTTATCTCATCGTCACTGTTCTGAGCATTGTAGGCGGTTACATTCCCAAGTATTTTGTGGAACACCGTGGCATGGAGCCTTATTCGGGCCGTATGAAGGCCATGTTCATCTTTGCCTTGCTGCCGTTGCTCGCCCTGGTGGCGCAGCCGCTGGCTTCGTGGCAGGACAGTCCCATCGATCCCGCCTGGTGGCCGGCCATTATCATCGGTCTGGCCGGAGCGGGCCATCAGGCTTGGTCGGCCAACCTCTATTCCACGATTGGAGACATGTTCCCACGCTCAGCAGTGGCCACCATCACTGGTGTGGGAACCATGGCGGGCGGCATCTCCTCGTGGGCCATCAACACAGGGTCGGGCTATCTCTTCAACTATGCCCAACAGCAGGGTGCCGCCTTTTCGTTTCTGGGCTTCGAGGGCAAGCCTGCTGGCTATATGATAGTGTTCTGTTTCTGCGCTGTGGCCTACATGACCGGTTGGGTCATCATGAAGACCTTGGTGCCGAAATATAAACCTATCGTAGGATAAAATTATTGGACAGAATACCGCTGTAGAATCGCGTATTTGCCAAGGCGAGAGCTTTCGCCTGCAAATACGCGATTTTTTCATGGTTTATACAAGTTGCAGATATTCAGTTGGTTATAGAGATGTGGTGTGGATGGGAAAATGGAAGCCTTTCTTAGGTTTCCTGATAGATGCCATATCGTATCTCGAAGGATGCCATATCGCGACATGAGCGATGTCGTATCGGGCGTCGTTCCGATAATTATCGAGTTACGATATGGCGTCTTTTCTCAAAAAGACGGGATGGTTTCTATGAATTTTGACTGTTGGCTTTCGTTTTCACGGCGCAAAAATGTATAGACGCTCTCCAGATGCACCTTCTCTGACAGGCTTGTTTTTTCAGAATAATATCAACAATACTTACAGTAAAAGAGCCTGAGCCGACAATGTCAACGGCTACGCTTCCCCGAAACGTTACCCCTAACGGTTAGCCTCCTCGATGCTCCTCACGTAGACGCGGTGGCGGCGGTGGTTCTCTGCCTCAAGATATTGCCACTGGCTGAGCACACCCTTGTTGGTCTCCATTTGGGGCATAGCCTCAGCCCACTGGAACCCGTATTGCCGATAGTGGCTAATCAGGTCATTGAAGATGAGGGCATTGGCACCCTTAGCCCGGTATTCGGGCAGTACGCCGATGAGCAGCAGGTCCACCGTGTCGGTCTTGTGCCATTTTAATACGCGCAGCAGATGCCACCAGCCGAAAGGTAGCATCCGCCCGTCGCGCGTGTGCTGCATGGCACGCGAGAACGAGGGAAAGGAGATGCCGAAGCCCACCAGTTTGTTATCCTTGTTGCCGTCTACCACGCCGGTGACGAGGTTGAGGTCGGCCTTGCGTATGTAGTCGTTGACCAGTTTGTCGATTTGCTTGTCGCTTAGTTTGGCAAAGCCGTAGAGATCGTTGTAGGTGGTGTTGAGAATGTCGAATACCTGCCGTCCCATGCCTTGATGCAACAGCTCGTCGCTGGTAAACTTGTGGGCATGCAGGTTGTACCGCTCCTCGATCATTTTCGAGAGCTTGGCAAACTTGGGTGGGGTCACCTCCGGCACGCGGATGCGGTATTCCAGGTAGTCGTTGTCCTTGCGGAAGCGCCCCAGTGCCTCCATGTGTTTGGGATAATAGGGATAGTTGTAGTTGATGTAGAGCGTGGCCATGCGGTCGAATCCCTCTACCAGCATGCCTTCACGGTCCATGTCGTCGAAGCCGAAGGGCCCGCCGATCTCGGTCATGCCCCGCTCGGCTCCCCAGTGCTCCACGGCAGCAATGAGGCGCGCCGACACCTCTTGGTCGTCGATGAAGTCGAACCAACCGAACCTCACCATGCGTCTGTTCCAGCGCGTGTTGGCCCGTGTGTTGATGATGGCGGCTATGCGCCCCACCACCTTCCCGTTCTTGTGTGCCAGGAAGTAGGCCGCATCGCAATATTCGAAGGCTGGGTTCTTCTGTCGGTCGAGTGTGCCCAACTCGTCGCCATAGAGGAAGGGAACGGCATGGGTGTTGCCCCTGTAGAGGTCGTAGTGAAACTGGATGAATGATTTGAGTTCCTTCTTGGTTCCCACTTGTCTGATATCCACACTCATGACGGGTCTCCTTTTTTATTTTTGTTCGGTCTGGGGCAGAAAGTTCTGGCGACGCAACGCCTCCATCATGCCTGCTGACATGGCTTCGTTGTCCTTGCGTGTGTATCGCAGGTCGGTGTAGACCTGTGCCAACGTTTCCTTGTGGTTGATCTCTACGAAATGCCGGTTGATGGGCAGACTTTCTTTCTCCTGATAGAGCGTGTCGATGTCGTGCGGTGTGTAGTCGTGGTAGGTCTCGTCGTGGACGATGGCTTGCAGGGGCAGCCTGTCGCTCAGTTCGGGCTGTTCGTCGGGCCATCCCAGGGTGATGGTGGCCACGGGAAACACCAGCCGGGGCAACTGAAGCGTGTCGATGATGAGCTGTGGCTGGTAGATGGTGGTGCCCAGAAAGCACAAGCCCAGTCCTTGCTCCTCGGCAAGGTTGCAGAAGGTCTGGCAGTAAAGCAGCGCATCGGTGGTGGCATTGACGAAGCTTAGGAAATTGTCGTAGCCTGGTGTGGCCTTGCGGTTCTCGGCCCACTGGGTGGTGCGGCGAAAATCGGCACAGAAGGTCAGCACCACTGGTGCTCCGCAGACCATCGGCTGGTTGAAGTGTGCGGGGGCCAGTTTCTCCTTCATCTCCTGGCTGCGTGTGACGACGACACTATAGAGTTGCAGGTTGCCCATGGTCTGCGTGCGCTCCGCTTCAGCCAACAGTCCGTGGAGCAATTCGTCGGAAACAGCCTTGTCGGCATATTTCCGGATGCTTCGGCGAGTATCTAAGTTTTTCATTTTGGTATGTTTTGTTTGTGGCAAAGATAGGTAAAATTATCCGAAAAGGAAATGTTTTCCGCTAAATTCATCTGCCGTGTGGCACCTTTTTCGCAAATCTTTTGTAGTTTTGCAGAAGAAAGTCCCAACTAACAGAAAACAATTCATATCATGGAAAACCAACCGACCTATACCTACGAGGAGGCCTACGCCGCCTCGTTGGCCTATTTCGACGGCGACGAGCTGGCCGCCCGCGTGTGGGTGACCAAGTATGCCATGAAAGACAGTTTCGGCCACATCTACGAGAAGAGTCCGGTCGACATGCACTGGCGCATGGCCCGCGAGATAGCCCGCGTCGAGTCAAAATATCCCAAGGGCCTCAGTGCCCAGCAGGTGTTTGACCTGCTCGACCATTTCCGTTATCTTGTACCGGCAGGCAGCCCGATGACGGGCATCGGAAACAATCACCAGCTGGCGTCGCTGAGCAATTGTTTTGTAATCGGTGATGATGGCGATGGCGACTCCTACGGAGCCGTCATGAAGCTCGACGAGGAACAGGTGCAGCTCATGAAGCGGCGGGGTGGCGTGGGCCACGATCTCGACGCTCTGCGCCCCAAGGGGTCGCCCGTCAACAATTCTGCGCTGACGAGCACCGGGCTGGTGCCGTTTATGGAGCGCTACAGCAACTCCACGCGTGAAGTAGCCCAGGATGGTCGTCGTGGTGCGCTGATGCTTACGGTGAGCGTCAGGCATCCTGATGCCGAAGACTTCATCAACGCCAAGATGACCGAGGGCAAGATTACGGGCGCCAACGTCAGCTTGAAGATAGACGATGCATTCATGCAGGCTGTCGTTGACGACAAGCCCTATGTGCAGCAGTTTCCCGTCGATGCCCAGCAACCGAAGGTAAGCCGCGAGGTTCCGGCCCGTGATTTGTGGCGCAAGATTGTGCATAATGCCTGGCAGAGTGCCGAGCCCGGTGTGCTCTTCTGGGATACCATTCTCCGCGAGAGCATCCCCGACTGTTATGCCGATCAAGGTTTTCGTACCGTCTCCACCAATCCCTGTGGCGAGATACCCCTCTGCCCCTATGACAGTTGCAGGCTGCTCTGCCTCAACCTCTACAGCTATGTTGAGAACCCCTTCACCTCCAAGGCGCGCTTCGACTTCGACAAGTTTGCGAACCACGTACAGCTGGCCCAGCGCATGATGGACGACATTGTCGATCTGGAGATGGAGAAAATCGACATCATTCTGGAGAAAATCCAAAGCGACCCGCAGAGCGATGACGTGAAGCACACAGAGCGCTGTCTGTGGGAGAAAATCAAGCATAAGAGCGGTCTCGGACGCCGCACGGGCCTCGGCATCACGGCTGAGGGTGACATGATAGCAGCCATGGGGCTGCGCTACGGCACACAGGAAGCCACCGACTTTGCCGTCAGTGTGCAGAAGACGCTGGCCCTCAATGCCTACCGCTCGTCGGTGACAATGGCCGAAGAGCGTGGAGCCTTTGCTGTCTACGACGCCCGGCGCGAGGCCGCCAACCCCTTCATCGTGCGGTTGCGTGAGGCCGACCCGAAGCTCTACGATGACATGGTGAAGCACGGCCGCCGCAACATCGCCTGCCTTACCATCGCACCGACGGGCACCATATCGCTCATGACACAGACCACGAGCGGCATCGAGCCCGTGTTCATGCCCGTCTACAAGCGCCGCCGCAAGGTCAACGCCAACGACAAGGATGTACACGTGGACTATGTCGATGAAGTGGGTGACTCATTTGAGGAGTATATTGTCTACCACAAGAAGTTCCTCCAGTGGATGAAGGTCTGTGGCATCAATACCGACAAGAAATACTCGCAAGAGGAAATCGATGCCCTGGTAGCACGCTCGCCCTATTGCAAGGCCACGGCCAACGATGTCGACTGGCTCATGAAGGTGCGCATGCAGGGGGCCATACAGAAGTGGGTGGACCATAGCATCTCGGTCACCGTGAACCTGCCCGGTAACGTTGACGAGGATCTTGTCGACCGCCTCTACGTGGAGGCATGGCGCTCGGGATGCAAGGGATGTACCATCTATCGTGACGGAAGCAGGTCGGGAGTGATGGTCTCCGTTTCCAAGAAAGACAAGAAGAAGCGGCAGGAATCTTCGAAGCCGGTCCCTGCATCTGTCATGCTGCGCCCTACAGTGCAGGAGGTCAGGCCGCGTGAGCTCGACTGCGATGTGGTGCGCTTTCAGAACAACCGGGAGAAATGGGTGGCTTTTGTGGGACTGCTCGACGGCTATCCGTATGAAATCTTCACCGGTCTGCAGGACGACGATGAGGGCATAGTGCTGCCCAAGACCGTCACGAAGGGCAAAATCATCAAGCAGACCAATGAGGACGGCTCCCACCGCTACGATTTCCAGTTTGAGAACAAACGGGGCTACAAGACCACCGTAGAGGGTCTGAGCGAGAAATTCAACCCGGAATACTGGAACTATGCCAAGCTCATCTCCGGTGTGCTCCGCTATCGCATGCCCATTGACCACGTCATCAAGCTCGTCGGATCGCTACAGCTCAAAGACCAAAGCATCAATACATGGAAGAACGGTGTGGAACGTGCCTTGAAGAAATATGTTACCGACGGAACCAAGGCTGCAGGACAGAAATGCCCCGTGTGCGGACAGGAGACGCTGGTCTACCAGGAAGGTTGCCTCATCTGCACCAATTGCGGCGCCAGCCGTTGTGGATAATGGCTGCCGATGCTGTACCTCTAACTCAAGTGTGTGCTTATGAAACTGAACGATAGTTATATTTGCCTTCGCGGCTTGCGCTTCCACGCTTATCATGGCGTGATGGCGCAAGAGCGCCTCGTCGGCAACGACTATGAGGTCGATGTACGCCTACATGTGGATGTGGAGAAGGCTATGGTGAGCGATGATGTGGCCGACACGGTCAATTATGCGGAGGTCTTCCAGGTGGTGCGCCGGCAGATGGCGCGTCCTGGCGCCCTCTTGGAGCATGTGGCTGGGCGTATCGCCCAGGCTCTGCTTGACCAATGGCCGCAGGTGGCCGACGTGACCATTGTCCTCACCAAGCGCAATCCGCCTATGGGTGCCGACTGCCAGGGAACAGGCGTCGAACTTCATGTGGGCCGGTAGGGCCTGGCGGACAAGAGAAAAGAAACAAATGGAAAACGCCCGGACTCACGTCTGGGCGTTTCATCTTTTAATCTGTTTGCGTAGTTAGTTCGTATGTAGTTTTTTAACTTTGAAATCGGATTCTCTCGTTAAGTTCAGACAGTTGCAACTACAGATGGTGGCGTGAATCGGAATCTTCCCCCCCTGTAATTATTCTGTAACTTGTCTGTTGCAAAGGTAGCGATAATCCCATGATATGGTTCATTTGTGAAAAGCTTTTGCTCAAAAAAGTGCGTAAACGTTTGCGTAGCGTTGCGCGGCCGAGTGGCGTTGAAAACTCCTTTGACAGCCGAAACAGAAAAAAAAGTTCCCGTAATCCACTTTCCCAATCTTTTTCCGTATCTTTGCACTAATAAATAATGTATCAAGCATGAAGGAATTCGTTATATCCGAAGTCAAGGCTGAGACCGCCATCCTGGTGGGTCTCATCACGCCTCAGCAAGACGAGGCCAAGACCAAGGAATACCTGGATGAGCTGGAGTTTCTGGCCGACACAGCAGGAGCGGTCACTGTGAAGCGTTTCACACAGCGTGTGGGCGGTCCCAGTAGCATCACGTATGTAGGAAAGGGAAAGCTTGAGGAAATCAAGCGCTATATCAAGGAAGAAGAAGACGAGGACCGCGAGATAGGCATGGTTATCTTCGACGATGAGCTTACAGCCAAGCAGATGCGCAACATTGAACAAGAGCTGCAGGTGAAGATCCTCGACCGCACGTCACTAATCCTCGACATCTTTGCTATGCGTGCGCAGACGGCCAATGCCAAGACGCAGGTGGAACTGGCCCAGTACCGCTACATGTTGCCCCGCTTGCAGCGTCTGTGGACCCACCTGGAACGTCAGGGCGGCGGCTCAGGGTCGGGCGGCGGCAAAGGATCCGTGGGATTGCGCGGACCCGGCGAGACACAGCTCGAGATGGACCGGCGTATCATTCTCAATCGCATGAGTCTCCTGAAGAAGCGGCTGGCGGAGATAGACCAGCAGAAAACCACTCAGCGCAAGAACCGCGGACGCCTCATTCGAGTGGCTCTTGTGGGATACACCAATGTTGGCAAGTCTACCATCATGAACCTATTGGCCAAGAGTGAGGTCTTTGCCGAGAACAAGTTGTTCGCCACGCTCGACACCACCGTCCGCAAGGTGGTCATAGAGAACTTGCCTTTCCTTCTGGCCGACACCGTAGGCTTCATCCGTAAGTTGCCCACCGACTTGGTCGATTCGTTCAAGTCGACGCTTGACGAGGTGCGCGAGGCCGACCTGCTGTTGCACGTTGTGGATATCTCTCATCCTGATTTTGAGGAACAGATAGAGGTTGTCAACCAGACGCTCAAGGAACTGGGCTGTTCCGACAGGCCGACGATTATAGTGTTCAACAAGATCGACAATTACCACTGGACTGACAAGGAACCGGATGACCTGACACCTCCCACGCGCGAGAATGTCACGCTCGATGAGCTCAAGCGCACATGGATGGCGCGTCTCAACGACAACTGCCTCTTCATTTCTGCCCGTGAGAAGGAGAATGTGGATGAATTCCGCAATACCCTTTACCGCAAGGTGCGAGAACTGCATGTGCAGAAATATCCCTACAACGACTTTCTCTATCCTGTGGAAGACTGACCTGCGACAACTCAATAAAACGACAACGATATGGACTACAGAAAACTCACCGACGAGGAAATCAATGTGCTCGAAGACCATAACTGCTGGGCTGAAGACTGGAGCAGGGTCTGTGTCTCCGACGACTTCAAACCCAACTACATGCAGCGGGTGATGCTCTATGGAGACATCCGTATCGGAGCGTTTGAGAAGAACGTGGAGGTCTCCAAGGGATTTCTCAAACATTCGGGCATCGTCAACGCCACTTTGCGCAACGTCACCGTGGGCGACAACTGCCTCATTGAGAACGTAGGCAACTTCATCAACAACTATGTCATCGGTGATGACTGCTACATCTCCAACGTGTCGACCATCGAAACCACCGAGGGAGCTACCTACGGAGAGGGCAATCTGATATCCGTGCTCAATGAGGTGGGCGACGGCAATCTCATACTTTTCAAGCATCTTAACAGCCAGCTGGCGGCTTTCATGGTGAAACATTTCCATGACAAAGAACTCAAAGACTGCATACGCCGCCTCATCCGTGAGGAGATTGAGGCCACGGCCCCCGACTGCGGCACGCTCGGGGTCGGCGTAAAGATCGTCAACACAAAGGAAATCACCAATACCAATATTTATGATGATTGCGAGGTCAACGGTGCAGCACGCCTTAGCGACTGTACCATTCTCAGTTCGCCAGAGGCCAGCGTTTACATAGGAACGGGCGTCATCTGCGAGAACTCCATCATCAGCGATGGCACAAGCATCATCAACTCGGTGAAGATGCAGGACTGCTTTGTGGGCGAGGCGTGTCAGGTCAGTAATGGATTCACGGCATCGGCCAGCGTGTTTTTTGCCAATAGCTATATGAGCAACGGCGAGGCCTGTGCGGCATTCTGCGGTCCGTTCTCAGCCAGCCATCACAAGAGTTCGCTGCTGATTGGCGGAATGTTCAGTTTCTACAACGCCGGTTCGGCCACCAACTTTTCCAACCATGCCTACAAGATGGGACCTATGCACTGGGGTGTGCTTGAGCGCGGCGCGAAGACGGCCAGCGGAGCCTACCTCCTCATGCCTGCCACCATCGGCACGTTCAGTGTCTGCTTCGGCAAGCTGATGCACCATCCCGATACGCGCAACCTTCCTTTCTCTTATCTCATCGCCTATGGCGACACTATGTATCTGTCGCCAGGACGCAACATCACCACTGTGGGGCTTTACCGCGACATTCGCAAGTGGCCCAAGCGCGACATGCGGCCGAAAGACTCGCAGAAAAGCATTGTCAATTTCGACTGGCTCTCTCCCTTCAGCGTGGGCGAGATTATCAAGGGAAAGAAAATTCTGGAGGATCTCAGGTCATCGTCGGGCGATGATGTCTCAAGCTACAATTTCCACGACTATGTCATCAATGGGCCTTCACTCCACAAGGGCATCAAGTACTACGACATAGCCTTGCGTATCTACATGGGAGCCGTGCTCAAGCGTATGTTGAAGCGCGACCCGGAGCTCAAGGCCCCCACAACGGATGTCGGCTTGGGCGACTGGAACGACTTGGCGGGCCTGTTGCTGCCCGCATCGGAGGAACAACGCTTAGTGGATGACATCAAGAACGGAACGCTCGACACCATCGATGCCGTGACAAGGCGCTTCGAGGAAATCAACGAGAACTATCGGCTCTACCAGTGGGCGTGGACCTATCGCGTGATTCTCGACTATTACCAGCTGCAAGAGCTGACGCGTGACGATGCGGCCCGTATCAAGCAAGACTATATCACAGCACGTCGAGCCTGGATTGCCGAAATCAGGAAGGATGCCGAGAAGGAGTTCCGCATGGGCGACGTGGAGAAGGAAGTGCTCGACAACTTCATCAACAACCTCGACCATGAGATTGATTTTGAGGATTAGGCTCGAGACGATTAGTCATAATGTTCAGTACCATCCTTTGACAGTTAAAAAAATATCCATAATATGAAATTCAGAAGTTTTCTTGCTGCAGTGGCTTTGCTGATTACCTCATCGGCGCTGGCACAGCAGTACAAGTACACCACAGTGACGGGCGATCCGATGCAAGCCCGCATCTACACGCTTGACAACGGGCTCAAGGTGTACCTTTCGGTGAACAAGGAGAAGCCCCGTTTGCAAACTTACATTGCCGTCCGCACAGGTTCGCGCAATGACCCGGCAGAGACCACCGGACTGGCTCATTATCTGGAGCACCTGATGTTTAAGGGCACCACCCATTTCGGAAGCAGTGATGTGGCGGCTGAGGCTCCTCTGCTCGACTCCATCCAGAACCGCTTTGAGGCTTACCGTCGTCTCACTGACAAGGCCGCACGCAAGAAGGCCTACCATGAGATTGACTCCATCTCTCAGCTCGCGGCCAAGTACAATATCCCCAACGAGTATGACAAGCTGATGTCTTCCATTGGATCGGAAGGTAGCAATGCTTACACTTCCAATGATGTCACCTGCTATGTGGAGGACATACCTTCCAATGAGATTGATACCTGGGCCAAGATACAGAGCGACCGCTTCAAGAACATGGTAGTCCGTGGATTCCATACCGAATTGGAGGCTGTCTACGAAGAATACAACATCGGACTGGCAAGCGACAACAGTAAGATGTGGGATGCCCTGGGTGCCAAGCTTTTCCCCAACCACCCCTATGGCACGCAGACCACAATCGGTACGCAGAACCATCTTAAGAACCCTTCAATCGTCAACATCAAGAATTACTTCAACCGCTACTATGTTCCCAACAACGTGGCTATCTGTATGGCGGGCGATTTCGACCCTGATAAGGTAGTGGCCATCATCGACAAGTATTTCGGCGACTGGAAGAAGAGTGACAATCTCAGCCGTCCCGAGTATGCGCCGGTGCGCGAGCTGACGGCTCCCGTGGATACCACGGTGGTTGGTCTTGAGGCCGAGAACCTGATGATGGGATGGAAAACGGAGGGGGCTGCCAGCTATCAGGCTGACACGCTCGATGTCATCTCCAACATGCTCTCCAACGGCAAGGCAGGTCTGTTCGACCTGGACCTCAACACGCCGATGAAGGTTCAGGGTGCCGCAGCGGGCAGTATGGGCATGACCGACTATGGCCAGTTCATCCTCTTGGGCAGTCCCAAGCAGGGCCAGAGCCTCGAAGAGGTGCGCAAGCTGATGCTTGCCGAGATTGAGAAACTGAAGAAAGGACAGTTCTCCGACAACCTTCTGCCTGCCGTGGTCAACAACATGAAACTGAGCTATTACCGTTCGCTGCAGAGCAACCGTTCCCGCGCCGACAAGTTTGTGGATGCTTTCATCAACGGACAGAAGTGGAGCGACCAGGTCAATCGCCTCGACCGCATTTCCAAGATGACTCGCCAACAGATTGTCGACTTCGCCAACCGTTTCTTCCTCGACAACTATGTGACTGTATTCAAGCGCCAGGGCAACGACACGACAATCCACAAGATTGAGAAGCCCAGCATCACTCCGATTCCCACCAACAACGATAAGCAGAGCGCGTTCCTCAAGGAAGTGGTCGACTCCAAGCCCGAACCCATCCAGCCCAGCTTTGTTGATTACAGGAAGGACCTCACGAAGACCGTCACGAAGAAGGGTGTCGATGTGCTCTACAAGCAGAATATTGAGGATGATCTTTTCACCCTGTCCTACCACTATCCGTTCGGACAGCAGAGCGACAACCGCTATGACATAGCAGCCGGGTACCTCGATTATGTCGGGACAACCAAGCTCACGAACCAGAAAATCAATCAGCTGTTCTATGATTTGGCTTGCAGCTACAGTGTGAATGTGACTAGCGATGCCATCGACATTACACTCACGGGTCTCAACAGCTCCATGCCCAAGGCTCTGCAGTTGCTTGAGGATGTGCTCAACAACGCCAAGGCGAGCAAAGCCACATGGAACCAATATGTCGACTTGCTCTTAAAGGACCGTTCGGATGCCAAGGCCAACCAACGTTCCAATTTTGCAGCTTTGCGCCTCTATGGAGCCTACGGCAAGTACAACGCCGTCACCAACCAGATGAGTGAGAAGGAACTGCGTGCTGCCAATCCGCAAACCTTGCTCAATCTGCTGCGCAACCTGAAGACAAAGAAGCACACCTTGTTATACTATGGCCCCACGAAGGAGACTGATCTTGACGCATTGGTCGGCAAAGTCCACCTCACGCCGAAGACCTTTGAGGCTGCTCCAGCCGCCAAGGAGTACACTCAGGAGCGCACACCTGTCAATGAGGTATGGCTTGCTCCCTACGATGCCAAGAACATCTACATGGTGATGCTCCACAATGAAGGCAAGAAATGGAGTGCCGACAAGGCTGCCGTTGAGGCTCTCTTCAACGAGTATTTTGGTGGCGGCATGAACGCCATAGTCTTTCAGGAGTTGCGAGAGGCCCGCGGTTTGGCCTACTCGGCATCGGCCAGTTACAGCCGTCCCGCACGTCTGGATGACGATGAGTCGTTCTACACCTACATCATCACGCAAAACGACAAGATGATGGACTGTATCAATGAGTTCCACAACCTGCTTAACAACACGCCTTCTCGCGAGGCAGGCTTCAAGTTGGCCCAGCAGGGATTGCTCAAGAGTCTCGCCACCGGGCGTACCACTAAATTTGGCGTGCTTACCAGTTATCTGCGTGCCCAGAAACTTGGTCTTGACTGCGACATCAACCAGAAGATATACGAGACCCTGCCCAAGCTGCAACTGCAAGACGTGATGAACTTTGCCAAGGAAAACATAGCCAACAAGACCTATCGCTATATCATCCTCGGTGACGAGAAGAACCTCGACATGAAGTCGCTGGAAAAGATTGGCACAGTGAAGCGTCTCACCACCGAAGAAATTTTCGGTGAATAGGCAACCGCACGTGGGGCGTACGGCGCATGTGCCGGCGCAATTCCGACAGGGCATCGCGTAGTCCACAAGATTGCAAAAACATTATATACAACAACTATTTAAATCGACTATGGCTAAACCAGTAGATTTCAAGTATGCTCCTATGTTCCAGGTGGGCAAGGACGACACTGAGTATCGCTTACTGACCAAAGAAGGTGTCAGTACGGCTGAGTTTGAGGGCAAAACTATTGTCAAGGTTTCCCGCGAGGCCTTGACCTTGCTGGCCCAGCAGGCGTTTCACGATTGCGAGTTCATGCTGCGCCGCAAGCACAATGAGCAAGTGGCCCAGATTCTGAAGGACCCCGAGGCCTCCGAGAACGACAAGTATGTGGCTCTACAGTTCCTCCGCAACGCCGAGACGGCTGTCAAGGGTGTGCTGCCTTTCTGCCAGGATACGGGCACGGCCATCATCCATGGTGAGAAGGGTCAGCGCGTGTGGACTGATTTCGACGACGCCGAGGCACTCTCGCTTGGCGTGTACAACACCTATACGCAGGAGAATCTGCGTTACTCGCAGAATGCACCGCTCAACATGTACGATGAGGTGAATACCAAGTGTAACCTGCCGGCACAGATAGACATCGAGGCCGAGGAGGGCGATGAGTATCGTTTCATCATGGTGGCTAAGGGAGGCGGATCGGCCAACAAGACCTATTTTTATCCTATGACCAAGGCTACTATTCAGAATGAGGGCACGCTTCTGCCGTTCCTCGTGGAGAAAATTAAGAGCCTTGGAACGGCTGCCTGCCCGCCATACCACATCTGCTTCGTCATCGGCGGCACATCGGCTGAGAAGAACCTGCTCACCGTGAAGCTCGGCTCCATCAAGTACTATGATAACCTGCCCACAACAGGTGATGAAACGGGCAGAGCCTTCCGCGACGTTGACTTGGAGGCCAAGTTGCTTGAGGAAGCACACAAAATCGGTCTTGGAGCACAGTTTGGCGGCAAGTATCTTGCCCACGACATCCGTGTCATCCGTCTGCCGCGTCATGGTGCCAGTTGCCCCATTGGCCTCGGCGTGAGTTGCTCGGCCGACCGCAACATCAAGGGCATCATCAACAAGGACGGTGTCTGGTTGGAGAAGATGGACGACAATCCCGGTGAGCTTATTCCCGAGGAGTATCGTAAACCCGGTGAAGGCGGCGAGAACATTGTTATCGACCTCGACAAGGGCATTGACGCCGTGCGTGCCGAACTGACCAAGTATCCGGTTTCCACACGTGTCATCCTCAACGGCACCATCATTGTGGCGCGCGATATTGCACACGCCAAGCTGAAGGCTCGCCTGGACAAGGGCGAGGACCTGCCGCAGTATTTCAAGGACTATCCCGTCCTCTATGCTGGTCCGGCAAAGACCCCGGAGGGCTATCCCTGCGGTTCGATGGGCCCGACAACGGCCAACCGCATGGATCCCTATGTGGATGAGTTCCAGGATCACGGAGGTTCGCTTGTCATGATAGCCAAGGGCAACCGCACCCAAGTGGTGACTGATGCCTGTCAGAAGCATGGTGGCTTCTATCTTGGTACCATTGGCGGCATCGCCGCCGTGCTCTCCAAAGACTGCATCACGAGCATTGACTGCGTAGAATATCCAGAACTCGGCATGGAAGCCATTTGGAAGATTACGGTCAAGAATTTCCCTGCCTTCATCCTTGTAGACGACAAGGGCCACGACTTCTTCAAGGAATTGAAGCCCTGGGCTCCCTGCAAGAACTGCTGATGATACAACAGTCTCGCCTCCATGAGGCGTAGAACATCACCTATAAGCCGCGACTCGCTTGTCTTAAGACATGAGAGCCGCGGCTTTGGCGTTTCCGCTCTATCACCACTTAGCATGCCAAGCACAGCAAAGACGCAACGCTCGCAGCACAGGATAAACAGTGCAGTGGTCGGTTTTGTTTTCCTTCCGGCAAATGTCGGACCGACGTCACTTTTCTCGCAAAATATGATACGTTATCCAAAGAAAAGTGCTATTTTTGCAAAAACTAACAACCGTTCAAAACCACAAAGTATTATGAGACTAATTATCGAACAGGACTATGACCGACTCTCCCAGTGGGCCGCCAATCATGTAGTGGAGCGCATCAATCAGTTCAAACCTACGGCCGACCGTCCCTTCGTGCTAGGCTTGCCTACTGGCAGTTCGCCTGAGGGTATGTATGCCGCACTGGTAAAGGCCAACAAGGAAGGCCGTGTCAGTTTCCGTCATGTCCTCACATTCAATATGGACGAGTATGTGGGACTGCCTGAGAGCCATCCAGAGAGCTACCATAGCTTCATGGCACGCAACCTTTTTGACCATATCGACATCCCTCGCGAGAATGTGCATATCCTCAACGGTAACGCCGTCGACCTGGAGAAGGAATGCGCCAGCTACGAGCAGAAAATCAAGGATGCCGGCGGCATTGACCTTTTCATCGGCGGCATAGGTCCCGACGGCCACATCGCTTTCAACGAGCCCTTCTCAAGCCTCGTGAGCCGTACTCGCGTGAAGACGCTGACCACCGATACCATTATCGCCAACTCGCGCTTCTTTGACAACGATGTCAATAAGGTGCCCAAGCATGCCTTGACCGTGGGGGTAGGGACAGTGATGGACGCCCGCGAGGTGATGATTCTCGTCAACGGCCATCACAAGGCACGCGCCCTGCAGGCGGCCGTAGAAGGACCAGTCACGCAGGCATGGACCATCTCAGCCTTGCAGCAGCACGCCCACAGCATTATTGTAGCCGATGAGGCCGCAGCCGACGAGCTTAAGGTGGGCACCTACCGCTATTTCAAGGACATCGAGAAGGACAACCTCTAAGCGTCCTCATATTCAAATAACCTGTAACACTCCGTGATATTCATGAGACATATCTTGACGCTATCCGCACTGTTCTTGCTCGCCTCTCTGCCTTTGGCGGCCGAGGAGAGCACTGTCAGTTCGCCCGATGGTAAGCTCGTGGTAACCGTCAATGACGACGGGGGCCATGCCAACTACACTGTAACCTACGCCGGACAACCTGTCCTGCACACCTCGCGACTGGGTCTGAAGACCAACATCGGTGACTTCACCACAGGTCTGAAGCTCACTGCCGCCAAGACAGACAGGGTTGATAAGCACTACACCATGACACGCACCAAGACCTCAGCGGTCCACTACGTGGCCAACCAGGCCGTGCTGACCTTCACTAACGGCAAGCAACTGGAGATGGTGGTGACGCTCAACGTTTCGGATCACGACGTGGCCTACCGCTACACGTTGCCCCGTCCCAAGGGTGGCAATCCCAAGCAAGCTATGATTTACGAGGAAGCCTCGTCATTCAATTTTCCCGACCAGACCACTACGTTCCTTTCGCCGCAGATACAGCCCATGACCGGATGGGAGACCACAAAGCCCAGCTATGAGGAGGTCTTTACATCCGACGCCCCGATGACGCAGCCGTCGCAGTATGGCGCGGGCTATACCTTCCCCTGCCTCTTCCACATTGGCGGCGCCGACAAAGAGAAGCAGACGGCTGGCGAGAAGGCTTGGGCTTTGGTGTCGGAGACGGGCGTGACGGGCGACTATTGTGGCGGACGCCTCTCCGAGTACAAGGCGGGTGAGGGCTACACCATCGCCTATCCGCAAGAAGGCGAGAACAATGGCTGGGGCTCTGCCTATCCGGGTATCAGTCTGCCGGGATCCACACCCTGGCGCACCATCACTGTCGGACAGACGCTGGCACCCATTGCCGAGACAACCATCCCCTACGATGTGGTCGACCCACTCTATGAGCCGTCGACCGATTACAAGCCTGGACGCTACACCTGGAGTTGGCTCATCTGGCAGGATGGCAGCATCTGCTATGACGACCAGGTGAAGTTTATCGACCTTGCGGCCAAGATGGGCTACGAATATGTGCTGGTCGACAACTGGTGGGACACACAGATTGGTTACGAGCGTATGGAGCAACTCAGTCGTTACGCGCAGAGTAAGGGCGTCAGTCTCATGCTGTGGTATAATTCCAATGGCTTTGAGAACAATGCACCGCAAGGACCTCGCAACGTCATGAACCGTCCTATCGCCCGCAAGAAGGCCATGGCATGGATGCAGAAAATTGGCGTCAAGGGCATCAAGGTCGACTTCTTCGCAGGCGACAAGCAACATACCATGCAGCTCTATGAGGACATTCTCAGTGATGCCAACGACTACGGCCTGCAGGTTATCTTCCATGGTTGCACGTTGCCGCGTGGTTGGGAACGTCTCTATCCCAACTATGTAGGCTCTGAGGCGGCACTGGCTTCCGAGAACGTGTTCTTCAGTGAGGAGGCCGCCCGCCGCGAGGGCTACGACATGGCCATGCACCCCTTCGGCCGTAATGCCGTGGGGAGCTTCGACTGGGGTGGGGTCATGATGAACCGTATGATGAGCAAGGACAACAAGAGCCGCCACCAGCGCTTTACAAGCGACGTCTTCGAGATGGCTACCGCCATCACCAATCAGTGTTCGGTTAATTGCGTTGAGGTCACGCCCAACGTGATTGACGAGTTGCCCGACTTTGAGAAGGAATTCCTCAAGACCCTACCCACGACATGGGACGAGACGCGTTTCATTGATGGCTATCCCACAAAGTATGTTGTCATGGCACGCCGACACGCTGACAAATGGCTGGTGGGCGGCATCAACGGTACCGACGCTCCCATGACGCTGACGCTCAACCTGCCGATGTTGGCCGGCAAGACCGTGGACTATTATCTCGACAGCAAGCTGAAGAAAGGACAACGCTGGCCCGATGCCGAGCTGCGCACTCTCAAGGTGGGCAAGGACGGCAAGGCCAAGGTGACGTTGCAACCCAAGGGCGGTATCATCCTACAGGAGAAGTAACCGATACTCTGAGGATTGACAGGCGAACGGTCATGGCAAGGCCATGGCTGTTCGCCTGCAATCTTTTTTAGCTTCGCCCCAAGACACTGAACAACCTTTTCCCGACACATTCCATCATGAGCAACACGACAAATACGCATTGGATACCTGATGAGAGCCAACAGGCAATCATCGACCTGACAGGAGGACGCCACCTGGTGCTGGCCCCGCCAGGATGCGGCAAAACACAAATTCTGGCCGAACGCGTGAGGCGTGCTCACGATAGTGGAGTGGACTACGGCGATATGCTTTGTCTGACCTTCACCAATCGGGCGGCACGCGGCATGCACGACCGCATCCTGCAGAATGGCAACAACACGGCATCGGAGCGCATCTTTGTAGGTAATGTCCACCGCTTCTGTTCCCATTATCTCTTTGAGAACCATGTGGTTCCGGCAGAGACAGCCGTTATAGACGAGGACACGATGGTGAGCATTTTGGCTATGTACCTTCAGGAGGATGAGGAACGTGTGCTCCGTAGCCATGACCGACGGCGCTGCTACAGTGAGATTATTTTCTTCTCCCACTTCATGGAGGAACTTGCCTACGGCTTTCCACGTGAATGGAGACAGCATCCCGACTGTGTGTCGCCCGACGACGTGAGAGTGCTCCGTACCCTCTGTCGGGCCGTTGGCGAGGAGTTTACAGCCGCCCGGATGATTGATATCTATGAGCATAACGACTACTATACCGACGTGTCGCTGTCTTCCCGTTTCGATATGGGACTGCGTCAGGCGGCCACACGCACCTTGGCCAAGATGAAGTTTGCCCATGCCTACTGCGCCTACAAGGCACAGAACAATCTTGTCGACTTCGAGGATTTGCTCATACGTACTTATGTGTCTTTGCGCGATGACAAAGGCCATCGACATTATCCGTGGATACAGGTGGACGAAGTGCAGGACCTCAACCGTCTGCAACTGGCCATTATCAATGAGCTTTGGGCAGGCAACGCCGACAACATGCAGGCGGACAGTACCGACATTTCCACCTTGCTCTATCTCGGCGACGAGCAACAAGCTATCTTTTCGTTCATGGGTGCCAAGCTGGAGACATTGGGGGAGGTCAAGCGACAATGCGCTGGGGCGGTACATCGCTTGCACGTCAACCATCGTTCGCCGAGGTATCTTGTGGACATGCTCAACCGCTTTGCCGTGTCCCACCTCGGTGCCGATCCCGACCTGTTGCCCCGTCCTGACAATGACGAGGCGCAGAGGCCGGGCGACCTGCAGATCCGCGACAGCCGCGACATCGACTGCGAGTACCGGGATGTGGCACGCTTCGTGCATGACGAGGCCATGGAGGGACATCCCTGGGAGACCATGGCGGTCATCGTCAACTCCAACAACGATGCCGACAGGCTAAGCGCCACGCTGGCTCAACTGGGTGTTAGCCATTTCAAGGTCTCAGGCACCGACATCTTTGCCACGCCACAAGTGAAGATGCTGCTGGCTCATCTGAGCGTCTTGTCCAATGAGCACAACTTCATCGCGTGGTCGCGCCTTATGCATGGCCTGCATGTTTGTGAGACTGAGGCCTCTGCGCGCAGCTGGCTTCATCAGCTCCGTATACGCGCCATCTGCCCCACCGACCTTCTCGGATCTGTCAACGAGACTTATCTGCAAGCCTTTATGCGCACTTATGACGAGGAGGAGATTGTGGTCTTCGACACTGAGACTACTGGGCTCAATGTCTTTGAGGACGACATCATACAGATTGCTGCGGAAAAGATCCGGCAAGGCCGCAGTGTGGCTCAGTTCTCCGTGCACATCGAAACCGATCGTCCCATCCCTGATAGGCTGGGCGATATAGTCAATCCCATCATCGAGGAACGGCGCCGGCAGACGATTCTCTCGCACAGCGAGGCCCTCCGCCTGTTTCTTGACTTTGTGGGTGACTGCGCGTTGCTGGGCCACAATGCGGAATACGATTACCGCATCATGGACTATAACTTGAGACGATATTTGCCTGATATCGACTGGAAACGGGAACATCCGCTATGTTTCGACTCGCTGAAACTCATACGCCTGCTGCGTCCGGACCTTAAGGCTTACAAGTTGAAATTGCTGCTTAGCGACCTCCATCTTGAAGGTGAAAACTCCCATCTGGCCGATGATGACGTCAATGCTACGGTGTCGCTCGTGAACTATTGCTACACCTATGGGCAGCCCCTTTGCACCAGCCAGCGCGACTATCTGTCAACGCCAGCCGTGCAGCAACGCATCGACCGCTTCCGCTGCACCTACCAGACATTCTATGGTGAGGCGTTGGAGCGGCTGTACACGCGCTGCACTGATAATCCTGTTCCTGCTCTTGTGGACGAGATGCAGCGCATGAGCGGCCTGCTCAAGGAGAGGGGCTGGTGGCGTGATGTGCCTAAACTTGACTACGTCTATCGTTTTCTGGCGGGCGACATCATTGATACCCATTGGGAATTGTCGCTCAAGGAGCAGCTTGACCATCACATGATGGAGCTCAATACATTTAAAGAAGCTGACTTGTGCGGATCCTCCACCATTCCCGACCGCGTCTTTGTCTCTACCATCCACAAAGCTAAGGGACTGGAGTTTGACCATGTAGTGGTCTTCGATGTTGTGGACGGACGCATTCCCAATTACTACAATGAGAGCAAGCCCGACCTCATGGCCGAGGATGCTCGCAAGCTCTATGTGGCCATGTCGAGAGCCAAGAGACGGCTCGTCATGTGGTGGAGCCGTTCCAAACAGTTGTCACACAGCGAACGTCCGCAACGTCTGTCAAGGTTTATGGACAGTGTGAAGGAGTTTTTCTCGTGACCCGAAGGTTATTTGCGTCCCCATTCTTACAGACATGCAAAGTGTTCGTTTGGTGACGGTGAAAAAACATGTTGTTGTGTTTTTACGTCGTCGCCAAAGAAATGTTGGACACGAGATATCCGCAAAAAAATCCAAATTAAGTTGGGCCAACCGAAAGAGTATGCTTCAAAATGATTATCTTTGCATATTCATCAACCCATCAACAGGAACACATGAAAAAGCTATTGAGCATCATCTTGGCCGTGTTCATGCCGCTCATGGCCCTGGCGGACACCTATCCGGCCTTGTGGAAAAAAGTGACAGAAGCACAAGCCAAGGATTTGCCGAAAAGCCAGATGGAGTGGCTTGACAAGATTATTTGCAAAGCACAGAAGGGAGCCGACTATGGTCAGTTGCTCAAAGCGCAACTGCTGAGGGCTGCAGCACAGACGCAGATTGCACCCGACTCAGCCGATGTGGAGCTCAGCAGGTTGGAGAGTAAGACGTCGGAGGTCAAGAACCCTGTCATGAGGGCTGTGTATGCTACCGTGCTTGGCAAGCTCTATGACCAACGCCAAGGCAACGATGAAGCCAAGGCGAAAAGCAAGCATTGGTTCGCAGTGGCCATGGAACAGCCGGCACTGCTGGCCCAAAATAAGTGCACGGAGTATGAGCCCGCCATAGCTGAAGGAGTAGACAGCAAGATTTTCAATGATGACCTGTTGCATGTCGTGGGTATGGAGGCCAAGGCCTACACGACTCTTCAAGACTATTATAAAAGCAAGGGAAACCGTTCGGCTGCTTGCATCTGCGCCTGTCTCGGCTTGCGCCATGGACGTGCGGTTGACACCAACGAAGTGCGCAAGTCAAAATACTTGCAAGCACTCGATTCTCTCATCCGGGATTATGGAGACTTGCGCGAGGCCGGCGAACTGGCTATCGAACGCAGTCAGTTCCTTTCGAACGCACCGGATGTGACTGCGGAGGATAATGTCAATTACATCAACTATGCGCTGAACAAGTGGGGCGACTGGCCTAGGATGAACCAACTGCGCAACGACTTGAGCAACCTGCAGCAACCGCGGTTTAATATCAACGTCGGAGACCGCATGCTGTTGCCGCAGACAGACCGTTTGGTACGTATCAACTTCATACGAAACATCGGCACGCTCACGCTCAACATCTACCGCTTGAACGTGGAAGGAGACAGTCGGCTGAACCCCGACGAGCCCGATGACTGGACCGAGTTGCAAAAGAAAATGGTGCCTGGCGCTGTACAGACGCTTGTCAAGCGTTATATCGGACAGCCTGCTTGGAAGGAAAACTCCGACTCTATGGTCATCAAGGGGCTGCCCATAGGCGTCTATCTTGTGGAGGCCACCACCGACAATGGTAAGATACAGACGCAGCGGGTACTGCTCAACGTGAGCGACCTCTATCTCATGGCGCAGGCCCTGCCAGACAAGCACTTGCGCTATGTCGTGGTTAGCGCCACCACGGGCGAAGCGGTATCAGGTGCCCATCTGCGCATTACGCTACCTGCCACCTATGACAACGAAAAGGAGCAAACCATCGGTCTATGTACAGACAAGAATGGGGAGGCTTACTACAAATACAGCAAGCGGGCACCCAACAAGGTTTTTGTCTACACCGACAACGACAAGGCTTTCCGCGAGACAAATATCTATACCAATTACAGTTATTGGTCAAACAATGGTAACGGAGAAGACACTCGACTCTTCGCCGACCGCTCCATCTATAGGCCCGGACAGCAGGTTCATGTAGCCCTCGTCACCTTTAAGCAGAACAGGACGACCCTGACCACAACACCCCAAGTGGACAAACAGGTGAAGTTGACACTCTATGATGCCAACGGTAAGGAAGTGTCCTCTCAAGATGTCACGACAGACAAGTTTGGATCGGCTTCAGCCGACTTCATGTTGCCCAAGACTGGACTGACTGGCAATTTCTTCATCAAGTCAGCCGACAATGCCATAGTGCGGTTCCTGGTGGAGGAATACAAGCGCCCCACGTTTGAAGTCACCTTTGATCCATGTAAGGAAAGCTACCAGCCAGGTGATACCATGAAGGTGCGCGGATGGGCCAAGACCTATTCGGGCGTGCCCGTGCAGGGAGCCAGGGTGAGTTGCGAGGTGAACAGGAAACCGTCTCTGTGGTGGAGCTGGCGCATTAATGGCAACATCGAGCAGTTGCTCGCCGACTCCACGGTCACGGCCGACGACGGATCATTTATGGTCAAGCTTCCCATGACTTATCCCGACAACATCAACCTTGACCATGCGGCTTATTTCAACATCGTGGCCAACGCCAAGGTGACGGACAGTACGGGTGAGACCCACGAGGCAACGACATCACTGGCGTTGAGCAACCGACAAGCCGTACTCACGGTTGACCTGCCTGAGAAATCGCTGCGCGATAGTCTGAGAAGCTTCACCGTCAAGCGCATCAATATGGCTGGAGAGCCGGTCGACGGCACGGTAAGCTATCGCTGGGACGGCCAAGGCTGGAAGAATGCGCAGGCCAACAAGCCTATTGCCTTGGACGGGACGTTGGCTTCGGGCAAACATGAACTTGAGGTGATCTGTAGTCAGGATACCGTGAAGACATCGGTCATCGTCTTTTCATACAACGATAAGAAGCCTGTCGTCATGACCCACGACTGGTTCTACGTGTCAGCCAACCAGTTCCCCCATGACGGCAGCCCCGTCTATGTCCAGGTGGGAACATCCGATAAGAACACGCATGTTTACTATTCTATCTTCTCTGCCGACAAGCTTCTCGACAGGGGAGTAGGCAAACTGAGCGATGAGGTCGTCACGCGCAAGCTCCACTACAAGGAAGAATATGGTAATGGCATCACCCTCAGCTTGGCATGGGTGAAGCATGGAAAGATGTATACCCATCAGGTTAGCATCAGCCGTCCTGTGCCCGACAACAAGCTGAGCCTGTCATGGAAGACATTCCGCGACAAGTTGGCTCCTGGTCAAAAGGAGCAGTGGATCCTGCACATAGAGACCCCGCAGGGCCGTCCGGCTACAGCGCAGTTATTGGCCTCAATGTACGATAAGAGTTTGGATGCCATCTTCCAGCATCATTGGGATTTCGACATTCGATATTCCTTTTCCACTCCTAGAACATCATGGACCCGGGGAGCGCAGCCCACAGTGGGGTTCTACGGCTTTGAGAGCTTCAACGCTCTCAACGTACACAGTCTCGATTTCTCCCACTTTGATCCAGAAATGTTCGATTTCGCCAATCCTTATCGTTTCCGCTACAATGGCCCGATGATGCTGATGGCTCGTACGGAGCGTTCACAGGCGGTAGCTGATGCCGCAACTTTCAGCTTGGAAGCGGCTCCTGCAAAAAGGGCGAACGTCATGGCCAAGACTGCCGGCGAGGCATCCTTGCTCCAGGGAAGAATAAGTGGACTGGGAAAAGCCAAGAACCAAGAAACGGGAAACGGCACGGTGACCACAGCGATGCAAGTACGCGAGAACCTCACGGAGACAGCCTTCTTCTATCCCGCTCTGACCACCGATGTCAAGGGTAATGTAGACATCTCGTTCACCTTGCCCGAGAGCGTCACGACCTGGAAGTTCATGGGCTTGGCTCATGATGTCAACTTCTGTTACGGACTCATCACCGCCGAGGCAGTCGCCAAGAAGGCGGTCATGGTGCAACCTCACCTGCCACGCTTCGTCAGACAGGGCGACCGGGCAGTGGTGACGTGCCGTATCGCCAATACGTCAGATAAGGACGTGAAAGGAAGGGTGCGCCTACAGCTGCTCACTCCCGAAGATAATAAGGAGGTGGAAGACTGGACCTCACCTTTCAGCGTGAAGGCAGGACAGACCATCACGACTACCTTTACCATCGATGGCGACCGTCTGGCAAATCTGGGACACGGTGCCTCACTCTTCATCGCACGCGCCATGGCAGAAGGTCAGGGCTTCAGCGACGGCGAGCAACAATACTTGCCGCTGTTGCCAAACGCCGAATATGTGACCACTACACGGCCCTTCACACAGAACGGGCCAGGCGTGAAGACGCTCAACCTGAGCAAGCTCTTCCCCTCATCAGACAAGCGCAACCGTCTGACAGTGGAGTACACCAACAATCCCGCGTGGCTAATGATACAGGCGTTGCCCTCCGTGGCCAACCCGACGGAGCACAACGCCATCTCCCTGTCGGCAGCTCTGTATGCCAACTCAATAGCCCAGCACCTGCTGACCAGTGCTCCGGCCATCGCGCAAACCGTCAAGCTGTGGCAGACGGAACAAGGCTACGAGACCTCACTGACCAGCAACCTTCAGAAAAACAGTGAACTGAAGACTATGGTTCTCTCAGAAACGCCATGGGTGGCAGACGCCAATCGCGAGACGGAACAGAAGCAACGATTGGCCAATTATTTGGATGCGTCGGCTGCCGACTACCGGATGAAGACCTTCGCCGAGAAGCTTTCGGCCTTGCAGAACCCCGACGGCAGTTTCAGCTGGTGGCCCGACATGCCAGGAAACAAATGGATGACTATGGAAGTCGTAGGCATCTTGACACGCCTCAACAGCCTCACTGCGACACAGGGCAACGCCGCACTCCTAAGCCAAGCGTTTACTTATCTGGACAAACGGATTGCCGATGAGGTGAAAGATCTGAAAAAAGAAACGCCGAAGAGACAGTCCAAGGTGCTGGGGCCGTCAGAGTTCGCATGCGATTATCTGTACGCTAGCGCGTTAGCTGGGCGCACGCAGACGTCCGATATGCGCTATCTGCTTGGACTGTTGGAAAAGCGAACCGCCAAACTGACCATCTACGGCAAGGCCCGTACAGCGGTCATCCTCGCCCAATATGGTCATGTGGCACGGGCAAAAGAATACCTGCAGAGCCTCAACGAATACACCGTCTACAAAGAAGAGATGGGCCGCTATTATGACACCCGGCGGGCCCTCTACACTTGGAAGGACTACCGCATACCCACACAGGTGGCCGCCATCGAGGCGATGCAGCTTCTCTCGCCTGACGACACGAAGACACTTGAGGACATGCGGCGTTGGCTCATGCAGGAGAAACACACCCAGTCGTGGGACACGCCGACCAATACCGTTGATGCGGTCTACGCCTTTCTGGCTGACCCCAAGGGCCAGCCTGATATGAGCAAGCTGTCTGTTGCACAAACCGCCACGCTGAAGGTCGACGGCCATCAGCTCGATTTGCCTCAAGCAACGGCAGGTCTGGGATATGTGAAGACCGTTGTCGACACCCCCGCTCTTTCAACTTTCACTGCCGAGAAGACCACCGACGGCACATCATGGGGCGCCCTCTACGCACAATATTGGCAGCAAGCCAGTGACGTGCCCACGCAGTCGTCGGGGCTGAAGGTCAAGCGCGAGGTGCTGGTGAACGGCAAGGTCATCGATGACAAGACAGACAAGATCAAAGTGGGCGAAAAGATTAAGGTACGTATCACCATCACGGCCGACCGCGACTACGACTTCGTGCAGGTACAAGACAAGCGCGCCGCCTGTCTGGAACCCGTCGGACAAACAAGCGGTTACCGCTGGGGCTACTACTGTTCCCCGAAAGACAATGTGACAAATTACTATTTTGACCTCATGGCCAAGGGACAACACGTCGTGGAGACCGACTATTATGTGGATCGACCGGGTGAATACATTTCCGGCATCTGTACGGCTCAGTGTGCCTATAGTCCCGAGTTTTCAGGCCGTGAAGGCACTAAACATTTCACCATAATACGCTGACAAGAACCAGAATGAATAAACATTATGTCATCTCAGGTCTCCTTGCACTGACGGTCATGACCGCAAGTGCACAGGAGATAGCCATCCAAAACAAGAACATCGACTGTGGGCAAGTAATCTACATGCATCCTGTAACCGCTCAGTTCGTCATGAAGAATAGCGGCACATCGCCTCTGACCATTCGTGACGTGCGCACCAGTTGCGGTTGCACAACGGTAAGTTATCCGCAGACTCCCGTGGCACCCGGGCAGTCGTTCACTGTCAGTGCCGTCTATGATGCCAAGACCATGGGGCACTTCAATAAACAAATCGGTGTCTACAGCGATGCTTCATCCACCCCGCTGGTGCTCTCTGTCAAGGGTGTCGTGGTAGAAAGTGAGGAACAGGTAGACAAAAGTTACCCTTACAAATTGGGTAATCTGGATGCCGACCGGTGCGAAGTGGAGTTTGACGACGTGAACCGCGGCGATGAGCCAGTGCAGGTCATCAACATCAAGAACAACACGGGCGAGTCATTGGAGCCTGTACTCATGCATCTGCCCAACTATCTCCGGGCAGAAGTGAGACCATCCAGACTCGCACCAGGACGTACTGGTAAGGTGCTGGTTCAGCTCGACTCGCGTTCGTTGCGCGACCTGGGACTGTCGCAGACTTCCGTTTACCTCGGCATGTTTGCAGGTGACAAGGTGGCGCAGGAGAAAGAAATTACCGTCTCGGCCATCCTGCTTCCTGACTTCAGCAACATAACACCGCAGCAGGAAGCCGCTGCTCCCAAACTGCGCCTGTCATCGGGAACCGTGGAACTGGGCAGCTTTGCGGGAAAGAAACAGAAGAAAGGCAAGCTGACCCTCACCAACCAAGGCAAGACCCCTCTGGAGATACGGTCCTTGCAGATGTTCAATGCCGGCCTCGAACTGTCATTGGGCAACAAGACCATCGCTCCCGGAAAGAGAGTGGACTTGAAGGTAACAGCCATTGCTGAGATACTGAAAAAGAGCAAGGCCAAGCCCCGTATCTTGCTTATCACCAATGATCCCGAGAACACGAAGGTCATCATCAACGTTAACGTGAAACCTTGAGTTATGGACAACAAGCGTGCAAATGGGGCAAGTGCCCCTGGCAAGGAAATGGCCGTGGAGGGACCGACGATAGAAATTGATCAGGGAAGCGGTTTCTGCTTTGGCGTTACCACCGCTATCCGCAAGGCTGAAGAGGAGCTTTCTATGGGCAAGACTCTTTATTGCCTGGGCGATATTGTTCACAACAGCATGGAGGTGTCGCGTCTCCATGCGTGTGGTCTCGTGACCATCGACCATGCCCAAATGGCCAATCTGCGGGATGTGAAGGTGCTGCTCCGGGCACATGGCGAACCGCCTGAAACCTACGAACTGGCTCGCCGAAACCACATCGAAATCATCGATGCCACCTGTCCTGTCGTGCTGGCCCTGCAGCGCCGCATCAAAAGGCAGTTTGACAGCAGTCCGCAGGCGCAAACCGTCATTTTTGGAAAGAACGGCCATGCCGAGGTGCTGGGACTTGTGGGACAGACACATTCGCAAGCCATCGTGGTGGAATGTTTGGAGGATGTGAAGCATCTCGACTTCGGACGCGACATCTACCTCTACTCGCAGACGACCAAGAGTCTCGATGAATTTCACCGTATCATCGACTATATCCAATGTCACATCTCGCCGCAGGCCACGTTTCAGAGCTTTGACACCATTTGCAGGCAAGTGGCCAACCGTATGCCCAACATAGCCGATTTCGCCTCAAGGCACGACCTTATCCTCTTTGTTTGCGGCCGCAAGAGCAGCAATGGCAAGGTGCTCTACAATGAGTGTCGTAGTGTCAACGCCAACAGCCACCAGATAGAACGTGCGGAGGAGATTGACATGGCCTGGGTGAAAGGTGTCAGGACCATCGGTATCTGTGGTGCCACGAGCACCCCCAAATGGCTCATGGAAGACTGTCGCGACCACATCCTCAGCCAATTGGACTGAGAAACGACAGATAGAAAAACAAAAAGCACGCCCGAAGACGTGCTGATAAAAGAGGGTGAAAAAATGACATGCGGTGTGTTGCTGTGGCGACCCACCGCATGTTCTGTTAGAAACGGACGGATGCACCGGCCATGACCCATAACCCGGGCTGCAACACACTGCCCAGGTCATAATAGCGATGAGCTGTGAGGTTGTCGCCTTTGAGGTAGAGTTCCCAGTGGTGTTCGCTCCACATCAGTTTGCCGTCGAGCTTGGCATAGGGGTGATAGCCGTTCATGCGCTGTTGCCAACGGAGCGACCATGAGGCCGACAGATGGCTGATGATGTGGTGGCTGAGCGTGGCCACAAACTTATGGCGCAGATACTCCAAGGCGTAAAGCGAGCGATAGATTTGTTCCGTCGTCTCATGCTTTTGGTGGATGTAGGCATATCCCAGATGCAAGTTCAACAGCTCTCCGGCATCCTTGCCGCCAAGAGCCAGAAGGTGGGCTAGGTCTATATCGGTCTCGACGTTGAAGCCGATGTTGTCTAGCTTTCCTATGTTAAGCGCATGATACTTGGTCGATGTTTCTGTCTCATACACCCAGTCAATCATGTTCGTGCCATGACTGTAGAACGCGCTGGCCAAGGCTGATATGCCGTTGGCACGGAACCGAACTCCCGCTTTAAATGCCGAGTTGCGTTCAGGCTTCAGATGAAGGTCTCCTTGTTGTGCCGAATTGTTCGTGTAGAGATCGGTGAAGGTAGGCACGCGCAATGCCTTGTTCCAACTGGCGTAGAGCTTCCAATGGCTGTTGGGACGGTAGCTGACGTCAATTCCCGGATAGAAACGATAGTCGCCGTCCAGCCCCGTGTTGCGGTTGGCAAGCAGGCCTGCTGACACGGTCAGTCCCCCGAGGATGACATTGTGCTCCAGAAAAAGGCTGGAGTTCGTGCGGTTGCCCTCTCGCGAGTACTGCCGGTCGGTGCCATGGATGGGCTTCCATTCGGCTTCAGCCAGTTCATTTCCGTAAGCTGTGGAGAGGATATGCTCTTTGCGCACGTCGATGCCCGCAGCAGTCTTGCCGAGAAACCAGTCAAGCTGCGCATTGAACGAAGCACCGTAGACATCCATGCGGTGGTAGTTTTCGCCTGCGGCAGCCCCCTCAAGCCCTTTTGTAAGTTGGTAATGGTCCACATCCCGGTGGGCATAGACCATCGGGGTGAGACTCAGTGAGCGCAACGTCTGGCTCCCGGCCAGAGCGAAGGGGCGCACAAGTGCTCTCACCGAACCGATGTAACGGCGCGTCCATTCATACTGATTGGGAAATCGTGCGGAATAGAACGTGTTGGCTCCAAAGTCTTGCGATGTGATGCCGGCCTGCCAGTCCACATCCGCATAGCGTGAGACGAATGCGCCCTGATAATAGCCGTGCCACTTGCTGAATTCGGAATTCTCGGTACCGCCATCACTTCGCGCATAGCCTGCGGAAAGCGACGAAGACAAGCCTGAGCTGCCATGGTGCCACGGCACGAGAACAGCGGTGCGCCCATCGGCTCCGAAACTGCCGAACGAGCCGCCTTCCACCCTGACATCTCCGCTCCAGCGGTTCTTGCCTTCCATGCTGTCCAAGCATGCCGACTGGCGCATGAGTGTGCCCGACTGGCGCGTGACGATGTTGATGGCACCACTGAAGGCAGCCGAACCGAAAATGCGGGCCGAGGCACCCTCGAGCACCTCGACATGGTCGATGTCGCTCAACGACACTGGGAAATCGGCCGCATTGTGCCCAGTCTGGGGACTGGTCAGTGGCACGCCATTGAGCAGAATGGCAATCTGGTCGAAGGTTCCTCCATTGATGGAGATGTCCGTCTGTACACCAAAGGCTCCGCGCTGACGGACGTCCACGCCGGTAGCCAATTTCAAAACATCGTTGATGGTCTGCGCCTCTGCACGATGAATATCATCGCGAGAGATGACCTCAACAATCCGTGCTGACTGTGATGCAGTCAGCGGCGCTCGCGAGCCGGTGACCACCACCTCATCAATGCTCCGCACACTCAGGCTGACGGTGTCGCCGTCTGCCACAGGCTTGACGCTCACCCCATCGGCCTTGGCATAGGTCAATGTGGACACCGCCAGCACACCGATGAGCACCTCTTTGCCCAATGCGGCAAAAAGACTGTAGCCCTTGCGGTTGAAGTGCTTGAAGAGCAGCACGCTGCGCTTGTTGAACAAATATTTTTTCATAAATCGGTGCAAAGGTAAGGTATATTTTTGTTAATCTTTGTAATAATGTTGAAAATGTAAAGAATAAAGTGTATATTTGCCATTGATAAACAGACATCAAGTCAATAACAACACGATCTACCAAAAAACACTTTTATGAAAGCAAGAAACATTGCATTATCCACTTTGCTACTGAGTGCCCTGGGCGCGTCAGCGCAGGTAACCATTGACGTGGATGCCGCCCAGAAAGGCAAGTCGGTGTCGCCAATGCTTTATGGCATCTTCTACGAAGACATCAACCACGCTGCCGACGGCGGCCTCTATGCGGAGCTTGTCCGCAACCGCAGTTTCGAAGACAACGACGAGAAGCCCGATTACTGGAAAGCCAAGGGTAACGCCTCCCTGGCTCTCGTGGACAAAGGACTGCTCAACAAGGCTCAGGGGAAAGCACTCGAGGTGACCTTCAACGGAGAAGGCGATGGCTTCAACAATGAGGGCTATTGGGGCATCCCCGCAGTGCAGGGACGTACCTACAAGTTGTCGTTCTGGGCCAAAGGTAAGCTTAAGGGCAAACTGAAAGCGTTCATCGGTTGCGGCTGCGGCCGTATGGCATTTGCCCAAGCGCAGTTTGAGGGCAAGCAGTTCACCAACAAGTGGACCAAGTACGAGGCCACGATGACCTGCAATACCAACCACCCCAAAACCCTGCTGTGGTTTGAGTCGACCGGCAAGGGCAAGCTCGACTTTGATGTGGTGAGCCTTATGCCGCCCACGTTCAAAAACCGCGAGAACGGCATGCGCCCCGAACTGGCCTCTATGCTCTATGACCTCCACCCGAAGTTCTTCCGTTTCCCGGGTGGCTGCTTTGTCGAGGGACAGCAAAGCCCCGACAACGCCTTCCGCTGGGAGCGCACCATCGGTCCTGTGGAAGAACGTCCGGGCCACTGGAATGTGAACTGGGGCTACCGCACCACTGACGGCATCGGCTTCCATGAATACCTGCAGCTGGCCGAGGACCTCGGCTCCAAGCCGCTCTATGTGGTCAACGTAGGCATTTGGCATGGCGGCTTCACGCCCGTCGACTCCATACAGCCCTGGATTGACGAGACGCTGAACGCGCTGGAGTATGCCAACGGTCCCGTGACTTCCAAATACGGTGCGATGCGCGCCAAGAACGGTCATCCGGCTCCGTTCAATATAGAATATTTGGAGATTGGCAACGAAAACAACCAACCCAACAAACGCGAGCAGAGCGACAACTACTACAAGCGCTATCAGCTCTTCCGCGACGCCGTGCTGGCCAAGTATCCGAAGATGCACATCATCGGCAATGTGGCGGCCTGGGGAACAGACGAGCCCACGTGGGACTCGAAGGAAAAAGTGGAACTGCTCGACGAGCACTACTACCGCACGCCGGAATGGTTCGCCGACAATTTCCGCAAGTATGACTCTTATGACCGCCAAGGCCCCGCTATCTATGTGGGCGAATACGCAGTGACGCAAGGCTTCGGCAATGTGGGCAACCTCAATGCTGCTCTGGGCGAGGCAGTCTACATGATGGGACTGGAGAACAACTCCGACATCGTGAAGATGGCCAGTTACGCACCCATCTTCGCCAATGTCAACGAGACGCGCTGGCGTCCGGATATGATCCAGTTCAATGCCACCCGCGCCCTGGGCACGCCTTCCTACTACGTGCAGCGCATGATGGCCGACAATGTGGGTACACGCATCATGACCGTTAGCCAAGACAATCCCTACAAGGTTAATCCGGAGGACGTGAAAGTGAAGCCCGCCACCTGCGCCGTGGGTGTGGGCACCTGGGGCACAAACGCCAGTTTCGAGGAGAAAGGCCTCACTCTTCAGGAGGGTGCTGGAAGTCAGCCTGTGGCAAAGACAGAGGTGAAAGGCACATGGGAGAAAGACGGCAATGTGGTGAAGCAGACCTCATGGGAGGAAGGCACAGTGAAGCTCAATGGCAAGCTGTTCACGTCTGACGAATACACATATAAGGTACGCGCCCGCAAAGACAAGGGCAACGAGGGCTTCCTCGTCATCTTCAACTATGTGGACGAAGACAACTACTGCTGGCTGAACCTCGGCGGATGGGGCAACGGACAGCATGCTATCGAACAGGTGATAGACGGCAGCAAGGCGCAGATAGCCATGACCCCGGGCCATGTGGAAGAAGGCCGCTGGTATGATGTTGAACTGCACGTGAAGGGCGACAGCGTATACACGAGCATCGATGGCAAGTCTGTGTTTGCCGCACGCCTGAAGCCAAGCACCTTCGCCGGCTTCTTCTCGAGTGCCACCTACGATGAGCCGAGCGGCGAATACATCGTTAAATTGGTCAACACCAGCACCGAAGCCACCACGGCACGCATCAATCTGAAGAACCACAAGAGCTCGACAGGTCGCGTGATACGGCTCAAAGGAGAGAAAGGAACAGCTGAGAACACCATCGAACAGCTGACCAACGTTGTCCCGACTGAGGAGCAGATAAGCCCCGATGCCGACGGCGTGACGCTTGATGTTCCCGCCAACTCTCTGAACATCGTGCGTATCAAGTAAGTACCATCCGACAAAAACCATAGGCCATGACCAAGCGATTTGCTTTCAAGATGTATCTCAAGCCTGGTTGCGAGGAAGAGTATGCCCGCAGGCATGCCGCCATCTGGCCAGAGCTGGTGAAGATGATAAAGGACGGCCAAGGCGTGCAGAACTACAGCATCTATTGGGACAAGGAGACGAACCTGCTCTTTGCGTACCAGGAATGCACTAAGGATGTCAACACGCAGGACAATAGCCACACCGACCCCATCACACAGAAGTGGTGGGACATGATGGCGGATATCATGGACACCAACCCGGACAACTCGCCCGTAAGCGTTCCGCTCGAAGAGCTGTTCCATATGGACTGACCTCTCTGCAAGGCGTTTGCCACCTATGGCAAGGGTCTTGCCACAACTCTAAAACCTCTCATTGACAAGGGGCGTGTCGCGATTGCGGCACGCCCCTTGTCATTGTATTGCCTTTGTCCCGGTCCGAGCTCAATGCTCGCTGGTCACAGGCTGCTTCATGCTGCGCTTCCACTTGAGGTAGCCCAAGACCGCTATGACGACATAGAGACCGTAGAGCGAGGCCTTGAACGGTATGTCCTTGTAGAAATAGAGGATGCAGGTGACCACGTCCACGACAATCCAGATAAGCCACTGCTCAAGGTATTTGCGTGCCAGGGCCCATATACCCACGAAGCTCAAGGCGGTGGTGAAGGCATCGGCCACAGGTACGGTGGACCCTACCTGGACGAGCCAATACCACAACACGGCCCAGATGGCCAGCGTGCCTATGGTCCAGGGCAGGATGAGGCTGCGCTTGAAGTGGGTGACGGGCAGGGCTTCACCGGCAGGCTGGCCTTGTTTCTTGCCGAACTTCCAAGCCCATACGCCGTAGATAGTCATGGCGATGTAGTAGAACTCCATGCCGCAGTCGGCATAAAGCCCCTTCTCGTAATAGAGCACGATGTCCAGGGCCTGCATTACAAATCCCACGAGCCAGAGCCACAGGCTTGCCCGGTATTCCAGCAGGATGTAAGCGAGCCCGAGTAGGGTTGTGGTGATGTCAAGCCAATGAGCAGACAGAAAATCTTGCATAATGTTGTAGATTTAAAAAGCACACAGCGCGAGGATGGTCCCCCATGCCGTGTGCTTTGTCGGTTGACGGCGCCCTCGCCGCATCAGTGGCGGGGGTGGCACGGTGTTAGAATCTTAATGTGATATTGCCCATCATGTTGAAACCTGCCATGGGGATGAAGCCGATCTGGTAGTAACGGGGATCGGTGTCGGCATAGGTTTTCTTCTCGTAGGCAGAGTAGACCCATCCGCTGACGGCGTAGTGACGGTCGAAGATGTTGTTCATGCTGAGGCCGAACACCACCTCCTTCAGCACCTTCTTTACAGGCAGGGTGTAGCTCAGGTTGAGGTCGCTCTGCGAGAAGCAGGGCAGCGAACGCTGCTTGTTCTCGCTGTTGTCGAGATACTGGCGGCTGACGAAGTTGGTGTGCCACACGGCCTGGAAGCCTTTATAGTGGAAATTGGCGAAGCCGTTGAGAATGACCGAGGGTGAGAACGACAGGGTCGACTTGCTGTAATGGATCTGCCTGTAGCCCGACTTGGCTTCCCAGTCCTCCACCCACTCGGTGAAGTCCTCGATGCGGTTCTTCGAGAAAGCGGCATTTCCAGCCACCGTAAACCATGACAACGGGCTCCAGTCGGCAGTGAGCTCGGCGCCCATACGGTAGCTCTTGTCGATATTGGTGGTGAGGTTCTCGCCGATGTCGCTCTGCTGGCCAGTCTGCACAAACTGGTCCTTGTAGTCCATGTAGTAGAGATTCAGCCCTGCGTGCCAGTTGCCGCCGTCATACTGGTAGCCCAGTTCCACATCTGTGAGATGCTCGGCCTTGGGTGCTGGCTTGGCTCCGTTGTCGGTGAAGTTGTTGCGCTCGGGCTCGCGGCCTGCATAGGCCACGGAGATGTAGGCGCGGTGACCGCCGGAATGGAAATTGAAGCCGGCCTTGGGGTTGAAGAAGTTGTAGTCTTCATGTATGTTGAGGGCCTGGTTGTAAAAGGTGCCGTCCTGGTTCTGGTAGAACTTGTCGTTGACACCCGAAGTCTTGTAGTGCACATGGCGATACTGCAAGTCAAGGAACACGTCCCACCAGGAGGTGATGTGCTCGGTGGCCTTCACAAACGCCGAATAGTCGAACTTGTGCGCATCAGAATCGTAGTACTGGTTGCCAGTATAGGGAGTCACGAGCTTGTTGTAGCCCGTACGCGTTGAAATGTAGTCGAGGTATCCGAAGTGGTTGGCACGAAACTGCTGAAGGTTCACGCCGCCCACGATATCCCAGTCTTCATCCTGGTAGTTGACATTGTAGACCACGCCATAGGTGTGCTGGGTGAGACCCTTGCGGCGGATGAAATCACTGCGCTTGATGAAATTGCCGTCGGCATCTGTTGCGTAGATGCCGAATTTGGCGAACTTGTTGTTGGGGCGGAACTCTTTGTAGTAGCCGTAGCCGTAGGTGTAGTGTACGGCACCGTTGTGTGTCCAGTGGGAAGAAGGCTGCCAGGTGAAGCTCAGGATGTTGTGGTCCTGCACGAAATTGTCAGTCGTCTTGTTCCAATAGGAACCGTTGTCGAGCTTGTAGCGCTGCGTCTGGAAGTTCCCGGCGGCATCCTGGGGAAAGGTCCAGTTGTTCTCGTCGAACACCAGACTCTCGTAGAGGGCGTTGTAACGGCCCAAGCCATGCTCGTACATATCCTTGTAGGTACGGATGCCCTGTTTCATGAGTGTGGCGTCGTCGTTGCCGGCGGTCACACCGCTCCAGGCCTGGCCCGTGTGCTCATAGTTGCCGATGTTCTTGTATCGGATTTGGAAGTTGTCGCCCAGCCAGGTCAGTCCGCCGTAGAAGGAACCGCTGTTGCCGGCTGTGCCGTGGATGTATCCGTCGGTGCCTGTGTGATGGTAGGCTCCGTCGAAGACGAGATGGCCGAAGAGCAGGCCCGTCGAGAAGTTGAGTCCCGTGTTATAGGTGTTGTAGGAACCGTATGAGCCTGTCACCTCCAGTGAAGGCTTGAGGCTCGGAGCGGCCGTGGCCAGCGAGATGCTTCCGCCAAAGGCACCGTCGCCGTTGGTTGACGTGCCGATGCCGCGTTGAATCTGGGCGGATCCGAGCAGTGAACCGTAGGAGTTCATGTTGGCCCAGAACACGGTCTGGTCCTCGGGTGAATTGAGAGCCACACCGTCAAGCGTCACGTTGATGCGGCTGCCTGCTGCACCACGGATACGCATGTAGGTGGTGCCAGTGCCAAGACCGTTCTCGCCCCATGCCACCACGCCGGGGGTGTTGGCGAAGAGCAAAGGCAACTCGCGGCCTGTCTTGCTGAAATTGTTGAGTTCCTGTTTCTTGATGTTTGCCACTGCAAACGGAGCATCCTGCTGCGCGCGTACTCCTTTGACGACAACCTCTTGTAGGGTTGCGTGCTTCAGTGAGTCGCTCGCCGTCTGAGCCTTGACTTGGACGGTAACCATTCCGGCCAAAGCCAGCGCCAACGGCGCGCCACTAATCATTTGTTTCATTGACACAATGAATTAAAGAATAAAAATGACTAAAGGGAAATCCTTTTACCTACGCCGGCATTACCCGGATCAGGTTATTGGGTATGTTCTCAGCACCGGACAAATGTCCGAGCACCCCTTTAGATGGCATTCTGCCATCCAACTTGCAAAGGTACCACATATTTGAGAAATGGCCAAGAGAGTGTCGTTTTTTGTCATTTTCATGCTGCAATTTGGGGCTGCCCGACACTATGAAGCGGCCTTCTCTTTGTAGCATAATTTCTGAAAAACAGGCCCCTTCGAAAGTCACCAACTAGAGCTCCCGTAACCGTTCCATAGCGAAGTAACGAGGTTGCAACCGCGGAAAAAAGACTGGGAAATGGCACGACAGCTCAAGGAAGCTACCGAATCGAGATGCGACGGATGCCATTTCGTGCTGCCATTCGGCAACCATCAACTGTCGATCAAGCATCTATCGGGGCTCCATTAGGCATTTATCGCAAAGCCTTGGGCGTCAGGCGGGCTTGTTGATTGTGTTTGTCGTTTATAAGTTGTTGACAGTCTGTTACTTGTGAAAAACAGGGAAATAGGCCGTATTTTCGGACAAAATTCCCCGGTATGGTTGCCGTGCGATTCTACGGCACTTTTTTATCCGAATGTTTTACCAGGAAACCTTGCGTGCAACAGGCAAGTAAACTGGCCGACATGATGTGGCCCAACCGTACCTCCCAACCAATGGGAGGGCACTTAAAAGTTGTTAATCTGCGCAAAAAATCCGCTTCTTCGACACGAGTTAACCATATTCTCATTACTTTTGTAGGCGATTATCACGGGGTGCTGAGAAAATCGGCTGAGATTATACCCATTGAACCTGATACAGTTAGTACTGGCGAAGGGAAATTGATATAACTAAGGATGTGTGTCTGCTGCCATGTGGACTCCTCCTCAATAAAAAGCCCCTAATCTATGCTGCAGAAGCAGAGGTTAGGGGTTTTCGCATTCATCGCTTTCAGATGCATTTCCGTGTTTATATTCATTTTTTCAACCATTTAAGGAAAAGCAGCATGAAAGTAAAAATCAACAAACAGGAAACAGAGACTCAGGCTGTCAATGTGAGACAGCTGGCTGAGGAGAAGCGTCTGCCGTCAGCAGGCGTTGCCGTTGCTATCAACAACAAGATGGTGCCGCGTGGCGAATGGGACAGTACCCCCATCAAGGAAGGTGCCGACATAGTCATCGTAAAAGCCTTCTGTGGGGGATAGGCACGCGAACATTACGAACTCACTGCAAGAAATTTCATCCCTATGAGAAGATATATCAGCGAGGCATGCCGACTGCAGTTCATCTCGCACCAGAACGAAAGGACCAGCTATCTCGAAGGCATCAATGCGGCGCTGACGGGCGGGTGCAAATGGATCCAACTGCGCATGAAGGGTGCCACAGACGAAGAGGCGAGGCCCATCGCATGGAAGGTGAAGGAATGGTGCCACATCATGGATGCCACCTTCATCATCGATGACCGCGTAAGCTTGGCGAAGGAGGTAGGTGCCGACGGTGTGCACCTGGGCAAGAACGACATGCCTGTCGGTGAGGCACGCCGGTTCTTGGGCGACGACTTCATCATCGGTGGCACAGCCAATACCTTCGGTGACGTAAAGGCTCTCTATGAAGCGGGTGTCGACTACATTGGGTGCGGTCCTTTCCGCTTCACCACCACCAAGGAACGTCTATCCCCCATCATCGGACTGGAAGGCTACCGGCGCATCGCCCAGGAGATGAGTGACCGCCACATCACGCTGCCCATCGTGGCCATAGGAGGCATCACGAAGGAAGACATCCCCGACATCCTGCAGGCTGGTGTGACGGGCGTTGCCCTGAGCGGCAGTATTCTCCGGGCGGAAGACCCTGCGCGGGAAACACACGAGATAATGGAAATCATCAAGAATACAAAATAAGACCCATGGAAAAACTATTAATCGCAGACAGAGTGTTTGACTCTCGCCTGTTCATAGGAACAGGCAAATTCAACAACAACAACCTCATGGCACAAGCTATCGCTGCCTCGGAAACGGAGATGGTGACCGTCGCTATGAAACGCATCGAACTGGACGACAAGGATGACAACCTCCTCACTCATATCATGCAGAAACCCGATATCCAACTGCTGCCCAACACCAGTGGCGTGCGCAACGCAGAGGAGGCCGTTTTCGCCGCACAGATGGCAAGAGAGGCTTTTGGTACCAACTGGCTCAAGCTGGAGATTCATCCCGATCCGCGCTACCTCTTGCCCGACTCCGTGGAGACGCTCAAGGCAACGGAGCAGCTGGTGAAACTCGGCTTCGTGGTGCTGCCCTACTGCCAGGCTGACCCCACGCTCTGCAAACACCTGGAGGAAGCTGGTGCCGCCACCGTGATGCCCCTAGCTGCGCCTATCGGAACCAACAAGGGACTGCGCATGAAGGACTTCCTGCAGATTATCATCGAACAGGCCACCGTCCCCGTGGTGGTGGATGCTGGCATCGGCGCACCGAGCCATGCGGCCGAAGCCATGGAGATGGGTGCAGACGCCTGTCTGGTGAACACCGCCATCGCTGTGGCTGGCAATCCCGTGGAAATGGCAAAGGCTTTCAAGGAGGCCGTTGTCTGCGGCCGCCGTGCCTACGAGGCGGGGCTTGGAGCTGTCAGCGACTGTGCAGAAGCAAGCTCGCCACTCACGGCATTCCTCAACTAGAAGAAACTGGAAGAAAAAGGAAAGAAATCATTTTGCCTTATTAGAATTATGCCCAACGACAACAAAGCCTACGCCAAGAGAGAAAAGGCGTATATGCAAGGGAAACGCTTCCCGCAAATCAGGGTGGGGATGACCAAGGTAAATCTCACGCCCACGGTGGTGAAAGATGACCATGGCATCCCGCATGCCGAGCCGAACGCTCCTGTTTATATCTACGACACCAGCGGTCCCTACAGTGACCCCAACTATCAGGTGGACCTGAAAAAAGGTCTGCCACGCATGCGCGAACAGTGGATACTCGACCGTGACGACACCGAGCTGCTTGGCGAGATAACGAGCGAGTATGGCAAGATGCGTCTCGCCGACCACAGCCTCGATGCTCTCCGCTTCGAACACATCCAACTGCCCCGCCGTGCCAAGGCAGGCATGCACATCACGCAGATGGCCTACGCCAAGGCTGGCATCGTGACACCCGAGATGGAGTATGTAGCCATCCGTGAGAACATGAACTGCGAGGAACTGGGCATCAAGAGTCACATCACCCCCGAATTCGTCCGCGACGAGATAGCCCGCGGACGGGCCGTGCTGCCCGCCAACATCAATCACCCCGAGAGCGAGCCGATGATAATAGGCCGCAACTTCCTGGTGAAGATCAATACCAACATAGGCAACTCTGCCACCACGTCGAGCATCGAGGAAGAGGTGGACAAGGCGGTGTGGTCGTGCAAGTGGGGCGGCGATACCCTCATGGACCTCTCCACAGGCGACAACATCCACGAGACGCGCGAATGGATTGTGCGCAACTGCCCCGTACCCGTGGGCACCGTGCCCATCTACCAGGCACTGGAGAAAGTGCACGGCAAGGTGGAAGACCTGAACTGGGACATCTACAAGGACACGCTCATCGAACAGTGTGAGCAGGGGGTGGACTACTTCACCATACATGCCGGCATACGCCGCCACAATGTGCACCTTGCCGACAAGAGACTTTGCGGCATCGTGAGCCGTGGCGGAAGCATCATGAGCAAGTGGTGTCTTATTCACGACCGGGAGAGCTTCCTCTATGAGCACTTCGACGATATCTGCGACATCGTGGCGCAGTATGACGTGGCGCTCTCCTTGGGTGACGGCTTGCGCCCCGGCTGCATAGCCGATGCCAACGATGAGGCGCAGTTTGCCGAACTCGACACGATGGGTGGACTGGTGACCCGTGCCTGGGACAAGAACGTGCAGGCGTTCATCGAAGGCCCAGGCCATGTGCCCCTGCAGAAAATCGCCGAGAACATGGAACGACAGCTCGACCACTGCCACGAGGCACCCTTCTACACGCTCGGCCCCCTCGTCACCGACATTGCCCCGGGTTATGACCACATCACCTCGGCCATCGGTGGTGCACAGATAGCTTGGCTCGGAACAGCCATGCTCTGCTATGTCACTCCGAAGGAACATCTCGCATTGCCCAATAAACAGGATGTGCGCACGGGCGTGGTGACCTACAAGATTGCTGCCCACGCCGCTGACCTGGCGAAAGGACATCCGGGGGCTGCCATCCGTGACAACGCTCTTTCGAAAGCACGTTTCGACTTCCGTTGGCGCGACCAGTTCCATCTCTCTCTTGACCCTGAACTGGCACTCCAGTACTTTGAGGAGGCAGGACACACCGATGGCGAGTACTGCACGATGTGCGGACCCAATTTCTGTGCCGCCAAGCTGACGCATGACCTGAGAAAATACAAGAAGTCATGACGGAAGAAGAAAGATACCAACGCCAGATGCTCCTTGGGGAGATAGGCGAGGAAGGACAGGCGAAGATAAGGAGTGCAAGGGTGTTGCTGGTGGGGGTGGGCGGACTCGGCTCGCCCGTCGCCACCTATCTCACGGGAGCCGGAATCGGAACGTTGGGGCTTATCGACGACGACACGGTGAGCCTGACCAACCTCCATCGGCAGGTGCTCTACACTGAAGAGGAGGTGGGACAGCCGAAAGCCGAATGTGCTATGCGCCGCCTCCATGCGCTCAACCATGAGGTAAGCTTTGTTGCCTACCCGGAGCGTCTCACACCCGAGAATGCCGAGGATGTCATTGGCAAGTATGACCTGGTAGTAGACGGCATGGACAACTTTGCCAGCCGCTTCATTGTGAGCGATGCCTGCGAGCGACTCGGCAAGCCCTACGTCCACGGAGCCATCTGTGGTCTGGAGGGACAGGTGAGCGTCCTCTGCTGTCCCGCCTCATGCTCGCCACATGGAGAGAAGGGCAGGTGCACCTACCGCACGCTCTTCCCTGACGAAGAGGCTACGTTGAAGATGCCACACCCGGGAAAGCAAGTGCTCGGCACCACGCCAGCCATTGTGGGAAGCGTGGAGGCAACACAGGCACTCATGCTCATTGCCGGTTTCGGGCAACCGCTCATCGACAAGCTGTGGACAGTCAATCTCGCCACTATGCAGAGCTTCACCATACAATTATAGCAAGGAACTTTAAAAAGAACAAAAAAATGTTTTCGGACGAACTAAAAAATATCAGTTGGGAGGAAACGACCGAACGCATAGCCGCCATGACAGCAGCCGATGTGCGCCGGGCCCTCGCCAAGGAACACTGTGACGTGAACGACTTTATGGCCATGCTGTCGCCTGCTGCAGAGCCTTATCTTGAACAGATGGCAAGGCTCTCGCGCAGATACACCGAGGAACGCTTTGGCAAGACCATGTCGATGTTTATTCCTCTCTATATCACCAATGCCTGCTCCAACTCGTGCGTCTACTGCGGTTTCCACCGCGAAAATCCCATGGCGCGCACCATCCTCACGCCCGCGCAGATAGAAAACGAGTACAGGGCTATCAAGCAGCTGGCTCCCTTCGAGAACATCCTCCTCGTAACGGGCGAGCATCCTGCCAAGGCTGGCGTGCCATATCTCGCCAAGGCCATCGACATCGCCAAGAAATACTTCTCTAACGTGAAGATCGAGGTGATGCCGCTCTCGGCGGAAGACTACAAGACGCTGGCCGACCACGGCATGAATGGCGTCATCTGTTTCCAGGAGACCTATCACCGCGACAACTACAAGCTCTACCACCCGCGTGGCATGAAAAGCAAGTTCGAATGGCGATGTGACGGGTTCGACCGAATGGGACAGGCTGGCGTTCACTCTATCGGCATGGGGGTGCTCATCGGACTAGAGAAGGAGTGGCGTACCGATGTTGTCATGATGGCCTACCACCTGCGCTACTTGCAGAAGCACTACTGGAAAACCAAGTACAGCGTCAACTTCCCGCGTATGCGGCCCGCACAGAACGAAGGATTTCAGCCCAATTGCTTTATGAGCGACAAGGAACTGGCACAAGCCACCTTTGCCATGCGTATTTTCGACCACGACGTGGACATCTCGTACTCTACACGTGAACCGGCCTTCATACGTGACAACATGGCAACGCTTGGTGTCACCACCATGTCGGCTGAATCGAAGGTGAATCCAGGCGGCTACCACACCTACCCGCAAGCCCTGGAGCAGTTTACTGTGAGCGACGAGCGCACGGCTACGGTCATCGATGCGCGGTTGAAGGAACTGGGACGTGAACCGGTATGGAAAGACTGGGATGCCTCGTTCGACTTGTTTGCAAAATCTGCATCATGACGGTAATAATAACTCTTCCCTACTTTTTTGAAGGAGAAGCTGAACAAATCGTTCAGCTTCTCCATTCCGCCATCGACCTTGTCCATATACGTAAGCCGCATGGGTCCGCGGAACAGACGGAGGGTCTCTTGCAAGCCATCCCGCCGGAATATCATAGCCGGCTGGTTCTCCACGACCACTATGATTTGGCAGAGAAATACCATGTTCATGGTGTTCATCTGAACAGTCGAAACCCTCTTCCACCGCCGGGATGGAATGGAAGTGTAAGCCGCAGCTGCCACTCGTTGGAAGAAATCAAGGTGTGGAAGGAGAGGTGCGACTATCTCTCGCTCTCCCCAATCTTCGACTCCATCTCTAAACGGGGATACCATGCGGCGTTTTCTGCCGAAGAACTGAGGAAAGCAAGAGAAGAAGGAGTCATCGATTCCAAGGTGCTTGCCCTTGGAGGGGTCACCTTCCGGCGCATGGACGAAGTGTTGAGGATGGGTTTTGGCGGGGGGATGATTTTGGGCGATGCCTGGAAGCAGGGGCAAGACCCTGTAGCGCTGACTATCGCCGGCTCCGATCCGTCGGCGGGGGCGGGCATCCAACAGGATCTGAAGACTATGTCGGCTCTCGGGGTGTATGGTGCCACGGTCATCACTGCCGTTACCAGCCAAAATACGCTGGGCGTGTCGGCGGTGCTTCCCATGCCTGCAGATACGGTTGCTTCACAACTTGAATCCGTACTCTCCGACCTGCGGGTGGAAGCCGTCAAGATAGGAATGGTGCCCAATGCTGCCATTGCGCATGTTGTCAGCAAGGCCATTGCCACCTATAAGAAACGATGCGCCTGCCAGATTGTCTACGATCCTGTGATGATTTCCACAAGTGGCAGGCGGCTCATGGAAGCGGAGTGCTTAGAGACGGTGGAACGGGAACTGTTCCCGCTCTGTGACCTGGTTACCCCTAACCTCCCCGAGATGGAAAAACTCTTGGGACGACCGCTACGTAATGTCTCTGAAGACGGTGTGGCCCTGGCGCAACGATACCATACGGCTTTCCTTGTCAAAGGCGGTCACGGGGGGACTGCAGATAATGGCAACGGCCATAACTCTGTAGACTGGCTTTGTCATCCCAGTGGTGAGACGGAAAAGTTCGGGAGCCGGATGATAGACACGCTCAATCTGCATGGCACGGGCTGCGCCCTTTCGTCGGCAATAGCCTCCTGGTTGTTGAAGGGGAAGGGACTTGCTGATGCCGTCGGGCAAGCCAAGGCTTTCGTTGCCTCTGCCATAGAGAGAGGCAAGAAACAGCACATAGGAAAGGGCAACGGACCGATAGGACTCGTCTGAGGTAAATGCGAAAGTAGGTGGCAAATACCTTAATGGTGTATAGCATTTACCTCCTGTTGGGCGTTGTGCTCCCATCGGCTCTGTTGCTTAATAAATGATAAAACGCGAGAGTCCGCATAGGTTTTCTGCCATAAAATGCTTAATTTTGCAAAATATTGTATTAAGACATGAAGACCTTCAGATATATCTCTTTGCTGCTGTTTTTGCTCGTAGCCCTGGCACTGCAGGCGGCCAGCCGGCAGTTTACGCTTGTCATCGACGCTGGACATGGCGGCAAAGACCATGGCGCACCGGGGGCCATCTCGGAGGAAAAAGACCTCACGCTGAAGTATGCGTTGGCCTTCGGCAAGCTTGTGGAGGACAACTGTCCCGACGTGAAGGTCATTTACACGCGTAAGACAGACACCTACCTTACTCTGCATGAGCGTGCCGATGTGGCCAACCGCAATAACGCCGATCTTTTCATCTCAATCCATATCAATGCGCTTGATGGCGTACACACAGCGCATGGCTTTCAGAGCTACACGTTGGGACGGGGCGAAACCACCGGCGACAAGGGACTGAAGATCAATGCCGACGTGGCAAAGCGCGAGAATTCGGTAATCTTTCTGGAAAACAACTATAAGGCAGTCTATGCCAACCTCAACGGCAATGCACCGGAACTCGACATTATGGGAGAGATTATTGCCGACCAGAACAGGGAACGGAGCGTGAAGCTTTCAAGGCTCATGCAGCAGGAGGTGTGCAAGGCGACTGGACGACAGGACGGCGGCTCGCACCAAAACAATCTGGCGGTGCTGCGTTTGACGAAGATGCCGGCCATTCTGCTCGAACTGGGATTTATTTCTACTCCCGATGAGGAAAACTATATGAATACGGAAGATGGATACGCGCAGTATCCGAAAGGGTTCTTCAACGCCTTCATACGATATAAGGAAAAATACGACAACTCTATTGATGTGCCCTATCGAGCAGGAAGTGAGGCGCGCAGAACAGTTCCTCTGGAGCCAGCAAAGGAGGCGGTGGCAGAGGTGAAAGAGCCTGAGAAAAAGCAAACGGCGTCCACACGCAAAGGGGCCATCAATGTAGCCAAGAAGGTGGTGGATGGTGATCGTCCTGTGTTCAAAATTCAGATTCTCGTGAGCAATAGCGTGCTCAAGGCCAACGACCGACAGCTGATGGGGCTCGCCGGATGCGAATACTACGTCGATGGAAAATATAAGAAGTATACCTACGGTGCCAGCAACGACTATAACGAGATTTACCGTTTGCGCAAGCAGATAACGGACAAGTTTCCGGAGGCATTCATCATCGCTTTCAAGAATGGTAAGAAGATGGATGTCAACGAGGGCATACGCGAATTCAAGCGAAACAGACAAGCGGGAAAATGACCTGCACTCATTAATAAACCAATCATCAAGATTATGAAGTCATTCTCAATGGAAATCAAGATAGCTCTTGTGGCTATCGTTGGCATCATCCTGTTGTTCTTCGGACTCAACTTCCTTAAAGGTATGTCCCTTTTCTCTAATGATGACACTTATTATATCAAGTTTAAGGATATCAGCGGTCTCTCGGCTTCCAATCCCATCTATGCCGACGGCTATCAGGTGGGTGTCGTGAAAGGCATCGACTATGATTACGCCAACAACGGCGACATCGTTGTGCGCTTCAGTGTGGACAATGGACTGCGCATCCCAGAGGGCTCAACGGCCGAGATCGTGGGTGACCTCATGGGCAATGTGAAGATGAATCTTCTTCTGGCTAACAACCCGCGGCAGCGCGCCATGCCAGGCGATACGCTGACAGGTACCATAAACAATGGTGTGATGGGTACGGTGGCCGCTCTCGTGCCAACTATCGAGAAAATGCTGCCCAAGATGGACAGTATCCTGGCTAGTGTTAATGCACTCCTCGCGGATCCGGCCCTGGCACAGTCGCTTCACAACGTGCGTGACATCACGCAGAACCTGACCACCACCACGCGCGACCTCAACATGCTCATGACAACCGTGAATGGACGCATGCCGGGCCTCTTGAACAAGGCAGATGCTGCACTCGGCAAGGCTGGAACTACGCTCGAAAATACGTCGCGCTTAACGGCCAACTTGGCGGAAGTCGATGTGGCTGGCACTATGGCGCAGGTCAACCAGACACTGGCCAACGTGCAACAGATTACGAACAAACTCAACAACAAAGAAGGATCGCTAGGCTTGCTCATGAACGACCCGGCACTCTACAATAGTCTTAACGCCACCGTGCAGAGTGCCGACTCTCTGCTCACCAACCTAAAGGCGCACCCCAAGCGCTATGTGCATTTCTCGCTCTTCGGTAAGAAAGACAAGTAACCGAAAATGCTTATGGCGCAGTTCGGGGAACCCTACTGGAAAGTTTTTTTCGCGATAGATGTTTCACGGATTGCGCCTCGCATCCTAACGTGGTCATAAGCCGCAGGTTAGGTCATGAAAAAATATGTTTCACGAAAATAGGAAGCTTTTTAAGAATATTGTTTCATTCGGTTGATTGTCAATAAGTTAAGAAGTTGGCCGCTTTTTGGTATGTCCCAAATCTGCTAATTGTTTCTTAGTGCTTGATAAATAAGAAGTTACAGGGGACAATGAAAAATGTATGAAAAACGGCATTTGGAAGTTTGGAAAATCTTTCGTAATTTTGCAGAACTAAAGAGTAAAGAAACGTCTACTGAGGCGACATACAATATTTAATAACCGTCAACATGAAGCCAAGTCCCGATGCTCGTTGGGATGAGTCGCTTGCGCTCATACGCAAGAATGTCTCTGAGCAGATTTACAATACATGGTTCAAACCCATCGTCTTCGAGCAGTTTGATGAAACTCGGAAGATGATACTCGTGCAGGTACCTAGCCCTTTTGTGTACGAGTATTTGGAGGAGAACTTTGTGGACTTGATGAGCAAGGTGCTTCACCGTTGCTTCGGACAAGGTATTGGCCTGTCGTACCGCGTGGTGACAGACAAGGAACACAACCTTTCGCAAGACATTGAGGCTGACCCTGCGGATGCAGAGAAGCAACAAGCCTTACGCACAAGAGGTAATCAGGGCCCCACTGTCCTTGACGTGGGCCAACCCCAGCAGATAGATTCACAACTCAATCCACATCTTACATTTAATAATTACATAGAGGGGGACAGCAACAAGTTGCCACGCTCCGTGGGGCAGTCTATCGCCGAGCATCCTAATACCATGCAGTTCAACCCTATGTTTATCTATGGCCCATCAGGATGCGGCAAGACGCATCTAATCAATGCCATAGGTGTGCGAACAAGACAGGTCTATCCCCAGAAGCGTGTGCTCTACGTCAGTGCACGTCTCTTTCAGGTGCAATACACAAATGCTGTGCTGCAAAATGCGGTCAACGATTTCATCGCCTTCTATCAGACCATAGACATGCTTATCGTTGATGATATCCAGGAATGGGTGAATGCAGCCAAGACCCAGGAAACATTTTTCCACATTTTCAATCACCTTTTTCGCAATGGCAAGCGCATAATTTTGGCCAGCGACCGTCCGCCTGTGGACCTTAAAGGTATGCCCGACCGTCTGTTGACTCGCTTCTCATGTGGACTCATAGCAGAGTTGGAAAAGCCCAACACGCAGCTTTGTATCGATATCTTGGAAAACAAGATACGACGTGATGGTCTCCAAATACCCCGTGATGTCATCCAGCTCATCGCAGAGACGGCAAGCGGAAGTGTGCGTGACCTGCAGGGTGTCATCAATTCGCTCATGGCCTACTCCATTGTCTATAACAGTGAGATTGATATGCGGTTAGCAGAGCGGGTCATCAAACGTGCCGTGAAAATCGACGACCGCCCGCTGACCATTGATGACATCCTTGATAAGGTGTGTGATCACTACAATGTGACACCCGAACAGGTTAACTCTAAAAGCCGTAAGCGCGACTATGTCTTGGCAAGACAGGTGTCGATGTATTTGGCACAAAAATATACGAAGATGCCAGCCAGCCGAATCGGAAAGCTTGTGGGAAACCGTGACCACTCTACAGTGATACACAGTTGTGCGCAGATTGAGAAACGATTGCTTGCAGACAAGATGTTTAGCGCTGAAGTGACAAGCATCGAAAATTCGTTCAAGTTGAAGGGGTAATCGGTCACTTTTCGTCCCTTGTAGCTATGTTTCAGACAAGGGTATAGTCTCTCTGTTAGTGAAGCAGCTCGCGCAAAAAGCATTGCCACGATATTTTCCCCATTGGGGTCTCCATGCGATATTATGCTGGAGACCCCATTGTTTTGATGCTTGCCGGCTAGAGGGGGGGGCTGGAGAAGACCTTCTGATTCTTGTCATCGATGTGCGGAAATTAAGGTGTAAAGTTCCCGTATTCTTCGCTTTTATTTTCGTTTAGCCATCCCACAGAGGAAGAAATCTGGGGAATGGGTGTCATTTTGTCGTCTCTTTGTGACGTTTTGTCGGGATTTTCCGAATGGAATGGCTTTTGAGATAAAGAGCTTGAAGACAAGAAATAATATCTAACTAGATAGAAAGGAAGGATGATAAAATGAAATTCGACAAGTTTACAATCAAAGCGCAAGAGGTCGTGCAGGAAGCTGCCAACACAGCCCAGCAAGGCGGACAGCAAGCCATAGAACCTATGCATCTGTTGCAAGGCGTCTTGCAGAAAGGCCGCGATGTATCCAACTTCATTTTCCAAAAGTTGGGCGTCAATGCTATGCAAGTGGAGAACTTGGTGCATCAGCAACTCCAATACTTGCCACGTGTGGAAGGCGGGCAGTCTTATTTCTCGAATGATACTGCAAAGGTGTTGCGGAAAGCAGAGGACAACGCGAGGAAGGCCGGCGATGAGTTTGTGTCCGTGGAGCCTATTCTGTTGGCCCTTGTGCAAGTCGATTCCACTGCCAGTCGTATTCTGAAAGATGCAGGCTGCAATGAGTCCGACATGCTTTCCGCCATCAAGGAACTTCGACAGGGACAGAACGTGCAAAGTGCCAGTGGTGACGAGAACTACCAGGCGCTCAGTAAGTATGCCACCAACCTGATTGATGCAGCTCGCAAGGGGAAACTCGATCCTGTCATCGGACGTGATGAGGAGATACGCCGCGTGTTGCAGATTCTGTCGCGCCGTACGAAGAACAACCCGATACTCATTGGCGAGCCGGGAACTGGTAAGACCGCCATCGTGGAGGGACTGGCTGAACGTATCGTGCGTGGTGATGTGCCCGAGAACCTGAAAGATAAACAACTCTACTCGCTCGACATGGGAGCCCTTGTGGCTGGTGCCAAATACAAAGGTGAGTTTGAGGAGCGTCTGAAGAGCGTCATCAAGGAGGTGACCCATGCCAATGGTGACATTATCCTCTTCATCGATGAGATCCATACCCTAGTCGGTGCCGGAGGCGGCGAAGGAGCCATGGATGCCGCAAACATTTTGAAGCCTGCTTTGGCACGTGGTGAGCTGAGAGCCATCGGTGCGACAACGCTCAACGAGTACCAGAAATATTTTGAGAAAGACAAGGCTTTGGAGCGCCGGTTCCAAACTGTAATGGTGGATGAACCTGATGAGCTTGACGCCATATCCATCCTCCGTGGCCTGAAGGAACGCTATGAGAACCACCACAAGGTGCGTATCCAGGACGATGCTTGCATTGCTGCTGTGAAACTCTCTGAGCGGTATATCTCCGACCGTTTTCTTCCCGACAAGGCTATAGACTTGATGGACGAGGCTGCTGCCAAGCTTCGTATGGAGCGTGACTCTGTGCCCGAGGAGCTTGACGAGACCACCCGGCATCTAAAACAGTTGGAAATCGAGCGTGAGGCTATCAAGCGCGAGAACGACGTGGACAAGATCAAGCAGCTCGACAAGGAGATTGCCGACCTTAAGGACAAGGAACACCAGTTCCGCGCCAAGTGGGAGGCGGAGAAAGGCTTGGTCGATCAGATTCAGCAGGATAAGCAGCAGATAGAGAACTTAAAGTTCGAGGCTGAGCGCGCTGAGCGCGAGGGAGATTACGGCAAGGTGGCCGAGATACGTTATGGCAAATTGAAAAGACTCCAAAGCAACATCGAAGATATCCAAAAGCAGCTCAAGGTTGCCCAGGGCAGTGAGACTATGGTGCGTGAGGAGGTTACGGCCGACGACATAGCTGAGGTGGTGAGCCGTTGGACCGGCATACCCGTCACAAGGATGATGCAGAGCGAGCGTGAGAAGTTGCTGCATCTTGAGGATGAGCTCCACCAGCGTGTCATCGGCCAGGATGAAGCGATTCAGGCAGTCAGCGATGCTGTCCGCCGCAGCAGGGCAGGCTTGCAGGATCCCAAGAAGCCCATTGCCTCGTTCATCTTCCTGGGAACTACGGGCACGGGCAAGACGGAGCTGGCAAAGGCTTTGGCCGAGTATCTGTTCAATGATGAGAACATGATGACGCGAATCGATATGAGTGAGTATCAAGAGAAATTCAGTGTCTCAAGGCTCATAGGTGCGCCTCCCGGATATGTCGGCTACGATGAAGGCGGCCAGTTGACCGAAGCTGTGCGGCGCAAGCCCTACAGCGTGGTGCTTTTCGACGAGATCGAGAAGGCTCATCCCGATGTGTTCAATACCCTTTTGCAGGTGCTCGACGATGGCCGTCTAACAGATAACAAGGGCCGTACGGTTAATTTCAAGAACACGATTATCATCATGACCTCCAACCTTGGTAGTCAGTACATACAGGAACGCTTTGCCGACCTGAACGACAGCAACCGCGACCAGATGGTCAGTGACACTCGTCAGCATGTGATGATGATGCTGAAGAAGACGATCCGTCCGGAATTCCTCAACCGTATCGACGACATCATCATGTTCTTGCCGCTCACCCAGCTTCAGATTGCGCAAGTGGTGACCTTGCAGATGAATCGTGTGAAGACAATGCTTTCTCCGCAAGGATTCGACTTGCAATGGACAGATGCGGCCATCGAATGGCTTGCCAATGTGGGCTACGACCCAGAGTTTGGTGCGCGTCCCGTGAAACGGGCCATACAAGACAATGTGCTCAACGAATTGAGCAAGAGATTGCTGGCAGAGCAGGTGGTGCGTGAGAAGCCTATTGTCATCGACGCAGCCGATGGCAAGTTGACTTTCAGAAACTGACCGTTGCTGATGATTGGACACATTGTTGGAAAAAGGTAAAAATCGTTTGCAATTCATAATGATCAAGGACACCCGATGTGCAGAACGCATGTCGTGCGTCCTTTTTTTTGTCTCATAATGTAACAAAGGGATGACAAACCTGTGACTTTCGTTAGTTTTTGATTACCTTTGCAAAAAGATAAGCTGCGCCTCGGCAATGTGGTATGACTATCCATTGTGCTAGCAGGACAGCACCTTTGCACAGAAATCAATTCACAGAATCAAATCTATCAGAAATGGACAACGAAAAAGAGAAAGAGACGGTCAGACTGCCAGAAAATGCGTTTCGCGAGTTGAAGGACGGCGAGACTTATGAGCCCGTCATGGCCTCGGGAAAGACTTACCGCGAAGTTACACCCTGGTCGGTGACGTGGGGCTTGATTATGGTGGTATTGTTCTCAGCCGCTGCAGCTTACCTGGGGCTGAAGGTTGGACAGGTGTTTGAGGCAGCCATCCCCATTGCCATCATCGCCATTGGCCTTTCCACGGCTACACATCGCAAGAATGCACTTGGAGAGAACGTTATCATCCAAAGCATTGGAGCCTGTTCGGGCGCGGTTGTGGCTGGTGGTATTTTTGTAATGCCTGCCATTTACATGCTCGACCTTCAGGCCGATTTTCTGAAAATTTTCATCTCTGCTGCGCTCGGCGGCATCTTGGGAATACTATTTCTCATTCCCTTCCGCAAGTATTTCGTGAAGGACATGCACGGAAAGTATCCTTTCCCGGAAGCCACAGCTACCACGCAGGTGCTTGTCTCAGGTGGTGAAGGCAGTTCGCAGGCCAAGCCTTTGCTTGTAGCCGGATTGATTGGCGGCCTGTACGACTTCATCGTAGCTACCTTTGGTTGGTGGAATGAGAACGTCACTTCGCGCATGATAGGCCTCGGACAAGACTTGGCCGACAAGGCCAAGTTGGTAGTAAAGGTCAACACAGGCGCTGCCGTGCTGGGCCTTGGCTACATCATCGGACTGAAGTATGCGGCCATCATTTGTGCCGGATCCGTGTTTGTCTGGTGGATAGTCGTTCCCTTGATGGCAGTCATATTCCCTGACACAGTGCTCAGCCAGTGGGATCCTACAATCACCACCGCTGTGGGCGACATGAGTCCAGAGGACATATTCACCAGTTATGCGCGCAGCATGGGCATTGGTGCCATTGCAATGGCGGGCATCATAGGTATCGTGAAGAGTTGGGGCATCATTAAGAGCGCGGTGTCGCTGGCCGCCCGGGAGATGAAGGGCAAGAGTCCCGACTCGGCTGAGGTGCAGCGTACGCAGCGCGACATCTCCTTCAAGATTATTGCTATCGGAAGTGTGCTGACGCTGTTGGTAATCTACGCTTTCTTCTTTCTCGGTGTGATGAACTTCAACCTGCTCCATGCCACTGTAGCGGTGTTGCTGGTGGCAGTCATCGCTTTCCTCTTCACCACGGTGGCAGCCAACGCAATAGCCATCGTGGGTAGCAATCCCGTGTCAGGTATGACGCTCATGACGCTGATTCTCGCTTCGGTGGTCATGGTGGCCATTGGCTTGAAAGGCAATGCGGGTATGTTGGCCGCACTGCTTATGGGCGGCGTAGTGTGCACAGCGTTATCGATGGCCGGTTCGTTTGTGACCGATCTGAAGATTGGCTACTGGCTGGGCACCACTCCTAAGAAACAGGAGGGCTGGAAATTTCTTGGAACCGTAGTGTCGGCAGCCACTGTGGCCGGTGTGATGATGCTGCTCAATGAGACCTACGGCTTCAAGGGTGATGCCCTGGCCGCTCCACAGGCCCACGCCATGGCGGCAGTCATCGCTCCGTTGATGAGTGGTCAGGGAGCCCCTTGGCTGCTCTATGGCATCGGCGCTGTCATAGCCTTGGTGCTCGACCGCTGCAAGGTGTCTGCTTTGGCCTTCGCTCTGGGCATGTTCATTCCCATCCAGCTCAACTTGCCGCTGCTGATTGGCGGTGCTGTCAACTGGTTTGTAGGCAGTCGCTCCAAGAGTGCTGAGGAGAATAAAGCGCGTGTGGACAAGGGTACGCTCATCGCCAGTGGTTTCATCGCTGGTGGCGCATTGATGGGTGTGGTGTCTGCCTTGATGAAATTTGGTGGCATTGAGTGCTCGGTGGCTGACGCCTGGTGGCAGAACTCTCTGTCAGAAGCTGTATCGCTTCTGGCCTATGTCATGCTGATAGCCTACTTTGTGAAGGCCACCCGCATTAAGAAATAATTCCGAAACAGGACGGCTGTCTCACCGTTGTGTGAGGAAACGTACCAAACGAGAACTCCCCGGAAACATCATAAAAGGTGTTTTCGGGGAGTTCTTGTTGGGAAAGACGAGTGGGGTGGGGGAGTAAAGCTACTTGGTGGCTTTCTCAAACTGCTGCATGAGCCATGCGTTTTGCTCGTCGATGGTCATGTGAGAATTGTCGAGTTCCACAGCATCGTTGGCCTTGCGCAGTGGCGACACCTCGCGATGTGTGTCGATGTAGTCGCGCTCTTGCACGTTCTTGAGGATGGCATCGAAATCAGCGTTGCAGCCCTTGTTTTTCAGCTCATCGTAACGGCGCTGGGCACGTATCTCCGCAGAGGCGGTAACGAAGATTTTAAGTTCGGCGTTGGGAAATACCGTTGTTCCGATGTCGCGACCGTCCATGACGATACCCTTGTCGTCGCCCATGCGTTGTTGCTGGGCAACCAGAGCCTTGCGTACAAAGGGAATTGCCGCTATGGAACTGACGTGTGAACTGACTTCCATACCCCGGATGTCTTTTTCGACGCACGTGCCGTTGAGATAGGTCTCCGGGCGACCCGTCTCCGCGTTGAGCTGAAACGAAATCTTCACCTCAGATATAAACTTCTCGAGTTCAGCCGTCTTCACCGTTCCGTCCTCGTTGAAGAGGTGATGGTGCAAGGCGAAGAGCGTCACTGAACGGTACATGGCACCCGTGTCCACATACACGTAGCCTATGCGGCGGGCGAGGTCCTTGGCCATCGTGCTTTTTCCGCATGAGGAAAAGCCGTCGATGGCTATCACTATTTTCTTCATATTGTTTGTTTTGATGATTACGATGCTTACAAGACGTAGCCGACATTGAGTAGCAGCGAACTGCTTGAAGTGTGGTATTTGCCGTAGGCCACATTCAGCTTGAAGCGGTTGAGGTTGATGCCAGCGCCGAAAGAAAGCCCTGCTCCGTGGCTGCTTTTCTTGTCAGTCGATTGGATTTTCATCTCGTTTGCCCGTCTGAAATTGTAGCCTCCGCCCAGCCAGAACTGGTCGGACAACTGAAAGTCGGCACCCACGACAAGATGGTTGATGGCCTTGTATTTCGGATGGTTGATGTCAACGAGTGTGGCGTGAAGACGCAGGGGCAGTGTGGCGAATGATTTCGATACGCCTATCTGCACGTCGAGAGGCATCTTGTCGTATGTCTCGTTATAGGCCTTGAGCTGCCCACCGAGGTTCTTGAGCACCATGGAGACTGACCAATTGTGCTTGTCGTCGAAGTAGTTGAGGCCCAAGTCCACTCCGAACCCCACCGAGGAGTAGTCTCCGATAAACGAAGTGATGAATTTGGCGGCTATGCCTCCCGCCAGATGGTCTGTAAGCAGGTATGAGAAATAGCCGGCCATGGAGATGTCGCGAGCCGAGAATTCTCCCGTCTGCACATTGTTCTCGTTCATCTCTTTCATCTTGCCATAGTCCAGATATTGGCCGCTGATTGCCCACGATGCGCGTTCCTTGACCACCCTGTTGAATGCGGCGCTGGCCGTGTTGACCCCCGACATGTAATTCATGTAGTTGAGGTTAATTGTTTTGTCGCTGACTGAGGAGAGCAGGGCAGGGTTGTGGAAAATCATGGTCTCGTCGTCCTCGATGAGCGATATGTTGTCGCCTCCCAAAGCGGCAGCGTGAGCACTGACGGGCAGCCGGAGGAAATTGTATCCTGTCTGGCTTTCGTCCTGGGCGTGTATGGCCAGTGGCAAAAGTGTCAACAGAAGGGCAAAAACGGCTTTTTTCATTTATTTTCTCTAATTATTTGGCAAAGATACGGCTTTTTTCAAGATTTGCTGTAAATTTGCACTGCAATTATCATATAGATAACGCTTGCCGCGATAGATTATTGTTTGGCCATGGAAATCAAGAAAAACATTAGCGCAGACTTGGAGCGCAGGCGGACAGGATTTTTCCTGTTGGGCCTGATAGTTTCACTTGCGTTGTTTTTTGTTGCGATGGAGTTTACGGTACGTCCGGGCAGCGGAGGTTCTGATGAAGGCTTGCTCGATGATATGTCTGAGGACATTGTTCTTATGCCAGCCATGGACAAGCACGACATGGTGTCGGCTGCGCCCGCCCCTGCTTCCAAGTCAATCACAGGCAAGGTGGAGGAAAGCGACAAAGCCACTGACAATAGCGACAAGATTGCACCTGTAACGAGCAAGTTGGTCATAGGAGACGGCGAGGGCGTGCAGAAAGATGCCAACGTGACGGAGGCATTGCCCCAGACCCCGGTCGACGAGAATGGCGATGTGCTCCGCACGGTGGAGCAATTGCCCGAGTTTCCTGGCGGTATCGTGGAATTCATGAAGTGGCTGACCAAGAATCTGAAGTATCCGCCTAATGCGCAGGCACAGAGGATACAAGGCAAGGTGGTTGTTTCGTTTATTGTCAACAAGGACGGTTCTATCTCCAGCCCGAAGGTGGAGAAGTCGTGTGAGCCTTCGCTCGACCGCGAGGCGCTCCGTGTCATACGCCTGATGCCCAAGTGGAAGCCGGGCATCATGGACGAAAAGCCCTGCCGCACGATGATTGCCGTTCCCGTCAATTTCCAATTGTAAAACTCTTACAAACAAAGATATTGTCATGATGTTTACTGCCGATGAACTTTTGAAAAAGATCAACGCGTTTTTGGACCATCTGCCTTACGAGCGTGAGCCGAAGAGTCTCTATGAGCCCGTGCGTTATGCCCTCTCGATGGGCGGCAAGCGCATAAGGCCGACCTTGATGCTCATGGCCTACAACCTCTTCAAGGATGACCCTGAGCGCATTTTGATGCAGGCTGTTGGTCTTGAAACTTACCACAACTATACCCTCCTGCACGATGACCTTATGGACAATGCCGACCTCCGGCGTGGCCATGAGACCGTGCACAAACACTGGGATGCCAACACCGCCATTCTTTCTGGCGACTCCATGTTAGTGCTCTCTTACCAGCGTATGGCAACTGGCCTCACGGACAAGCTCAAGCCTGTGCTCGACACGTTTACGGAGACAGCCTTGGAGATTGGTGAAGGGCAGCAGTATGACATGGAATTCGAGACGCGCGACGATGTGGATGAGAGCGAATACATTGAGATGATACGTCTCAAGACCAGCGTCCTGTTGGCTTGCGCCCTGAAGATAGGGGCCATCATGGCCGATGCCCCGAAGGCCGATGCCGACAACCTCTATAAGTTCGGCGAGCAGATTGGGCTGGCTTTCCAGTTGCAGGACGACTATCTTGACGTCTATGGTGACAGCAAGGTCTTCGGCAAGGAAATCGGCGGTGACATCACCTCAAACAAGAAGACGTTCATGCTCATCAACGCCTTCAATCACGCTGACACCGAGCAGCGCAAGGAACTGCAACGGTGGGTTGCGGCGACAACCTTCGATCGCAAAGAGAAAGTGGCCGCAGTGACACGCCTCTATAATGAGATAGGCGTGGACCGGATGGCACGGGACCGCATAGCCTATTACTTTGAGCAGAGTCGCAAATACCTGAACGCCATCCAGGTGTCACCCGAACGCAAGGAGCAACTGCGCCTCTATGCCCAAAAGATGATGAAACGCCAGTATTGATGATTAACATAATCGACACGCACACACATCTGGATGCAGAGGAGTTCGACGAGGACCGTCCGGAGGTCTTTGCCCGCGCCAAGGCGGCTGGTGTCTGCAAAGTGTTCCTGCCTGCCATCGACGTGAAAACCACACGTCAGGTACTTTCCCTGAGTGACGCCTATCCGGGATACGCCTATCCTATGATAGGTCTGCATCCCGAAGAGGTGAAGGCTGACTGGCAGGAACAGCTGGAGGTGTTGCATCATTTGCTTTCAGCCGACAGGGCAGCCGCAGCGGATGTGTCCGCCCGCCGACGGTTCATCGCCATTGGCGAGGTGGGACTCGACTATTATTGGAGCCGCGAGTTCGCCCAAGAGCAGTTGGAGGCTTTCGAACAGCAGGTGCAATGGTCTGTCGAGACGGGCTTGCCTCTGATGATCCATTGCCGCAAGGCGCAGAACGAGATGGTGCATCTCTTGCGCCGGTATGAGGCGCAGTTGCCGGGTGGTGTGTTCCATTGCTTCACGGGCAACTGCCGTGAAGCCGAGGAACTGTTGTCGTTCGACAGGTTCGTCTTGGGGGTCGGTGGTGTTTCCACGTTCAAGAGCAGCCACCTTCGCGAAGACCTGCCCGCCGTGGTGCCCCTCGACCGTCTTGTGCTGGAGACCGATAGTCCCTATATGGCTCCGGTCCCCCATCGCGGCCAGCGCAACGAGAGTGCCTTTGTCGTGGAAGTGTTGCGCACCTTAGCCTTAAGCTATGGCGTCTCCGAAGAGGAACTGGCCCGTGCGACCAACGACAATGTGCGTCGTGTCTTCGGCGTGGAGCCGCAGCAATCCAGTGGAAAACAAATCTTTAAAGAAGCTTAAAAGATAACAGATTATTCTCTCATTCAATCGGAAAGGACTATCTTTGCACTCGCAAATGAGATTTGCAAGTTCAAACACATGAGGAAAGGTGCTCGAGTGGCTGAAGAGGCACGCCTGGAAAGCGTGTAACCGCCTAAAGCGGTTCGGGGGTTCGAATCCCCCTCTTTCCGCACCGGTCGTTTGAAAGATGTGACTTTAATCTATATAAAGATGAAAAAGAAAATTGCATATCTCTCCATTTCCCTTGTTTTTATTTTCTTGGCACTGATGGTCGGAACGTCTTCCGCCTATGGTCAATCAGCGCCTGCTGACACAAGCGCCTCCGTTGAGTCGCTGGCTGACAGTATCGGCAGTGAGGCTTCGCTGGACGAGTCGTTGGCCACAGACAGTGCCACGGTGATGCCCGTGGAGGAGACGGGCTTCCACAAAGCCTTGAAAACCAAGTTTATCGAGGGTGATGCGGGATTTATGTCACTTGTTGCCTTGGCCTTGGTGCTGGGCTTGGCATTCTGCATTGAGCGCATCATCTACCTCAGCCTGTCGGAAATCAATGCCAAGAAATTCATGAAGGACCTTGACGCGAAGATTATGGCGGGCGACATCGAGGGGGCCAAGGACCAATGCCGCAACACGCGCGGTCCGGTGGCCAGTATCTGTTACCAGGGCTTGGAACGCCTGGACGAGTCGATGGACAATGTGGAGCGCAGCATCGTCAGTTATGGTACGGTGCAGAGTGCCAACCTCGAGAAGGGGTGCTCCTGGATTACTCTCTTCATTGCCATGGCCCCGTCGCTTGGTTTCCTGGGTACGGTGATCGGCATGGTGATGGCTTTTGATCAGATTCAGACGGTGGGCGACATCAGCCCGACCATCGTTGCCGCTGGTATGAAGGTGGCTCTCATCACTACCATTTTCGGCATTATCGTTGCCTTGATTTTGCAGGTTTTCTACAACTATATCCTGTCTAAAATAGACCACATCACCTCGCAGATGGAAGAGTCGGCCATCACGTTGCTCGATTCCATCCTCAAATTCAAACTGACAAGACAATGAAGAAGAACCTCCCTCGTTGGCGGCAACTGCCTGCGGAGAAGCTGTCGTCGCGAGTGCTATACGTTATCATAGCACTTGTGTGTCTGTTGTTCGCTTTGTTTTGGCTTGTGGGCTATGACCGTCCCTATGAGGATGCCCCCAATTTTTCGGCTCCGTTGTTTACGGATGTGGTTATCGTCTTCATGGAGGTTTTGGTGCTCGCTGCCGTATGTTGTGCTGTGTGGTCGCTTATCAGAGGACTGAAGATCCGGGGCAAGGGCGAGAAACAGGAAAACAATGTGCCGACCAAGAAAATCGGTTACTCGGTGACTATAGGTACCGTGCTGTTGCTTCTCTTGACGTTTCTCTTGGGGTCGTCTGACCCCATGTCCGTCAATGGAGTGCCTTACACACATGTCTTTTGGCTGAAGATAGCTGATATGCTGATTTCGTCATCGTTGGTGCTGATGGTGGTGGCCGTCGGTGCCATGATTTTCGGTGCCACCAAATATGTGCGGAGGGAACATGTTCACCAAGCGTAGACGCCATCAGGTGCCAGGCCTGAACACCACTTCCACGGCCGACATCTCTTTCATGTTGCTCATCTTCTTTCTTGTGACTACCAACATGGATGTCGACAAGGGATTGACGCGCCAGCTGCCGCCTGCAGAAAAGCAGGAGCAACAGACGTCTCAGGTCATGAAGGGCACGATGATGCACGTGGTCATCACGCCTGATAACGTGTTGCTCGTGGACGGAAAGCCTACGCCAATCAGTAGGATGTGTGGGCTGACAGAGGATTTCGTGCGCCGTGTCGGCAAGAGACATCTCATCAAGATCGAGGCATCTCCCGTGGCCGACTATGACGTCTATTTCCAGTTGCAAAACCAGCTGGTTATGGCCTACAGTCGCTTGCGTAATGACATCTCGGTCAAGACGTATGGCAAGGCCTACGCCAAGCTGACCGATGCTCAGCGCGAACATGTGAAAGAGCTCTGTCCTCAGCGTATTGCCGAGGACGACACCGTGTCACCCCCCTCTCGGGCAGGTGAGAATAGCAGCACCGCTTCTGCTGCTGCCCAAGGAAAGGAGGAACCGTCATGAGCATGATAAACCGACACAAGTATGGTGTCCCGGGGCTGAATACGGCTTCTCTCCCCGACTTGATATTCACGGTTCTGTTTTTTTTCATGATAGTCACCCACATGCAGAAGGTGGCTGTCAAGGTCAAGTATCGTGTGCCTCAGGGCACCGAGCTCACCCGCTTGACCAAGAAGTCTGCTGTGACCTACATCTACATTGGCCGACCATCTGACGACATGGGTAGGGTCATGGGCAAGGATATGCGCATCCAACTGAACGATAAGTTTGCCTCTGCCGACGAGGTGGCCGACTATGTCAGTGTGGAGAAGTCGCATATGTCGCCCGAAGACCAGCAGCAGATGACGGTCTCTATCAAGGCCGACAAGCACACCCCCCTTGGCCTTGTGAACCAGGTCAAGCAGTCGTTGCGTAGCGCCAGGGTTCTCCGTATCAGTTATTCGGCAGTGGAGCGCAAGTCAGGCAAATAGCATCGTAGGCAGTGCGTGAAATGTTTCTTGTCATCCCAAACATTGTTTTGTCATTGATTTTCTGAAAAAACAGGGTGGTTTTGTTCCGTTGTTCTGGAGGCAGAATCATAGTTCTGGCCGGTAGCAGATTATACCTCAGTTCGGGTTAAGAAATCTATAAAAAAGTTGGCAGTCTAATAAATTATTTGTATCTTTATAGGTGAAAATCAAATAGTTACAAATATGGATATTAAGACTG
>CAVDNW010000010.1:0-33959 GCA_963610435.1 Oscillospiraceae bacterium
GTCGACAGTCTCCTCCTCGAGGTCAGCCTTCTCCACGAGCATCTCGCGCGGAGCGTTGAGCACCGCCTTGGCCGTGGTCAGTCCGAGCCCCTCGATGGCGTCGATAATCCACTGGTCAATCTCGTCATTGAACTGGCTGAGGTAGACGTCGTCCTCCTCCGCACCCGGCTTTCCGTCGACCACACGGTAGACGTCGATCGTGTATCCGGTGAGCATGGAGGCCAGCTTGATGTTCTGTCCGCCGCGTCCGATGGCAAGGCTCACCTCGCTGGGATTGAGATAGACCTCAGCCTTCTTGTTCTCGTCATCGAGGTCGATGCTCGACACCTTGGCGGGGTTCAGGGCACGCTGGATGAAGAGCTTCGTGTTGGCTGTCCAGTTGATGACATCGATATTCTCGTTGCAGAGCTCGCGCACGATGCCGTGCACACGGCTTCCGCGCACGCCGACGCAGGCTCCGACGGGATCGATGCGGTCGTCATAGCTCTCGACAGCTACCTTGGCGCGCTCTCCGGGGATGCGGGCCACGGCCTTGATGGCTATCAAGCCATCTGCAATCTCGGGCACCTCCTGCTCCAGCAGGTGCTCCAGGAACTTGCCACTGGTGCGCGAGAGAATGATTTTGGGGTTGTTGTTCTCGTTGTCGACGCGCTCGATGACGGCTCTCACGGTCTCGCCCTTGCGATACTGGTCGGCGGGTATCTGCTCGCTCTTCGGAAGGATCAGCTCGTTGTTCTCGTCATCGACAAGCAGCACCTCGCGCTTCCACACCTGATAGACCTCGGCCGAGATAACCTGTCCTACACGATCCTTGTATTTGTTGTAAAGGGCATCGTGCTCAAGCTCAAGAATCTTGCTTGCCAGAGTCTGGCGCAAGGTCAGAATGGCGCGGCGGCCGAACTTCTCGAAATCGACCTTCTCCGACACTTCCTCGCCCACCTCATAGTCGGGCTCTATCTTCTGTGCGTCGCTCAGGCAGATCTGCTTGTTCTCGTCCTCGACCTCTCCGTTCTCCACGACTATGCGGTTGCGGTAGATTTCAAAGTCGCCCTTGTCGGGGTTGACAATCACGTCGATGTTCTCGTCGCTGCCATATATCTTCGCAAGCACGTTGCGGAAGCTTTCCTCCAATACGCTCACGAGCGTAGTACGGTCGATATTCTTGGTATCCTTGAATTCGCGGAAACTGTCGATCATCGTCAACTGCTCGTCGTCTTTCTTTCTTACAGCCATAGCTTTATTTGAAACTGATTAAGTATTTTGTATATTTCACGTTGTCCATGTTGTAGGCGTGGTCCACATCCATCTTCACAGGACGCTTCTTGCCCTCCACCTGCACTTTCTCGCTGACCGACACCACGAAGTCGCGACCGTCGACGCTCTTGAGCTTTCCGGTCACCTTCTTGCCGTCGGCATCCATCACTTCCACGTCCTCGCCGATGCAGTTGATGTACTGCTGCTCGACCTTAAAAGGCTGTCCGAGACCGGCTGAGCCCACTTCGAGTTCATAGTCTTCCTCATCACGGCTGAGATGGTCTTCGATGTACTGGCTGAGTTTGGCACAGTCCTCAATCCACACGCCATCCGCATGGTCGATCTCCACGGTGATTTTGTCATCGGGGCTGACGGCAACGTCAACCAAGAAGTAGTCTGTGTCTGCCAACCACTCCTCAACTAAGTTTCTTACGACGTTCTTGTCTATCATAGAATGTTTGTATAAAATAAAATGAGGAGCTCTCCGGGAGCCCCTCATTCCACTGAACGCTGCAAAATTACAAAAACTTTTCCATCCGCACAAGAGTTTTTATTCATTTTTTATTTTTAAGCATAAAACGTTTGATTGACCAGAGGACCGCGACAGAATTTTGCAGTCCCGACCGACATTCGGGACGTCGTTTCTCACAAAGCAGAATGCAACAACCTGCACCTTGCTATGCTTAGGAAATTGGGATTGTCTTGTTTTTTATGCAAAAAGTTTGTTCTCCGTATAGACTGAAACAGAGGGCTGAAAGACCGTTTCCGCCCCGTTATTCGGGCTTTTGCACCTTGCAAGTTGGGGAAAGGTGCCTTATCGCGTCTCAATAGATGCCTTATCGAGACGCGATAGTTGGCACATCAAGCCTCGACAAAGCCCCTATTGGCTTGCGATTAGGCACCGATGGCCACAAAAAGACATCACTTTTAAGGACAAATAAAATCACGAGCGGCACAACCCGCTAGCCTACAGCCAATTATGCAAACCGCCAATTTTTCGCATATTCCAGCCAAAAATTTTCTTCGTGGAAAATAACGCACGTTTCAACATGCTGTTTGTCGCATATTTTCACCCGTCAAAGAAGAAGACGACTGCATCGTGCCTACTGGTGACCACACGTCCGTGCTGGCTAGGTCTGGCACCTGCCACAACAGCTTCGAACAAGCCATTTTATTAAAAAAACGAAATTTATGTCTATAATATAAGGTGCAAGCGAAAGTTTTGCTTAATTTTGCCAACCGTTAAAAAACAAACCAGTTAGTATGCAAGATAATTTAGTGATTGTCGAGAGCCCCGCAAAGGCCAAGACCATCGAAAAATTTCTGGGTAAAGATTACAAGGTGATGTCGTCCTACGGACACATCCGTGACTTAAAGAAGAAAGAGCTCAGCATAGACGAGAAAACCCTTCAGCCGACCTACGAGATTCCCGAGGAGAAAACCAAGCTCGTCGCCGAACTGAAGAAGAGCGCCAAGGCCGCAAAGACCGTCTGGCTGGCTTCCGATGAGGACCGTGAGGGAGAGGCCATCAGCTGGCACCTTTGTGAGGTGCTGGGGCTCGACGAGCAGAAAACCTCACGCATCGTCTTCCACGAAATCACCAAGCCGGCCATCACGGAGGCCATCCAGCATCCGCGCCACTTGGACATGAACCTGGTGAATGCCCAGCAGGCACGCCGCGTGCTCGACCGTCTCGTGGGCTTCAAGGTGTCGCCCGTGCTCTGGCGCAAGGTGAAGCCCGCACTCTCAGCTGGCCGTGTGCAGAGCGTGGCCGTGAGGCTCATCGTGGACCGCGAACGTGAGATACAGGCCTTCAAGAGCGAGCCTTACTACCGCGTGAACGCCACGTTCACGCTGGCCAATGCCGACGGCACACAGAGCGAGCTCAAGGCCGAACTCGACCAGCGTTTCACCACTCACGAGGACGCACTCATCTTCCTCAAGAAATGCAAGACGGCCACCTTCACCGTCGACAACATCACCAAGAAGCCCCTGAAACGCTCACCCGCCCCACCCTTCACCACCTCGACCCTGCAGCAGGAAGCCGCGCGCAAGCTCGGCTTCACCGTGTCGCAGACCATGATGGTGGCCCAGCGCCTCTACGAGAGCGGACGCATCACCTACATGCGTACCGACAGCGTCAACCTCTCCAACCTGGCCATCAATGCCGGCAAGGAGGAGATTGTGAAGCTCTATGGCGAGGAATACAGCAAGCCACGCAACTACCACACCCACTCCAAAGGCGCACAAGAGGCCCACGAGGCCATCCGCCCCACGACGATGAGCGACACCACCATCACGGGCACGGCCCAGGAGCGCCGGCTCTACGAACTCATCTGGAAGCGCACAGCCGCCTCGCAGATGGCCGACGCACAGGTGGAGAAGACCACTGTGACCATCAACATCAGTGGCGACGAGGCTCAGTTTGTGGCCAACGGCGAGGTAGTGCGCTTCGACGGCTTCATGAAGGTCTACCACGAGTCGACCGACGACGAAGCCCAGAAGCCCGAAGACGGCAACCTGCTGCCCGCACTGAGCGCCGGCCAACTGCTGGAACGCAAGGAGATCACCTCCACCGAACGCTTCTCGCAGGGTCCCGTCAGATACACTGAGGCCAGCCTCGTGCACAAACTGGAGGAGCTCGGCATCGGCCGTCCGTCGACCTACGCGCCCACCATCTCAACCATCCAGCAGCGCGAATACGTGCAGAAGGGCGACAAGAAGGGCGAAGAGCGGACCTATATCATCGACACTCTCAAAGGCAACATGAGCACTGCCAAGACCAAACGCGAGATGGCCGGCTCAGAGAAGGGCAAGCTCCTGCCCACCGACATCGGTTTCGTGGTCAACGACTTCCTGCTCCAGAACTTCCCGGACATCATGGACTACAACTTCACGGCCAAGGTAGAGGAGGAGTTCGACCGCATCGCCGAGGGCAAAAAAGAGTGGACCAAGATGATGATCGACTTCGACAAGAAGTTTGAACCCAACGTGGAGCAGGTCATGAACTCGCGCTCCGAACACAAAGCCGGCGAGCGCCAGCTGGGCACCGACCCCAAGACCGGCAAGCCCGTGTTCGTGAAGATAGGCCGCTTTGGTCCCGTGGCGCAGATCGGCACCGCCGAAGACAAGGAGAAGCCGAGCTTCGCACAGCTGCCCAAGGACAAGAGCATCGAGACCATTACCCTTGAGGAGGCCCTTGAACTCTTCAAGCTTCCACGCCAGGTAGGCGACTACGAAGGATCGCCCGTGGTCATCGGAGCCGGGCGCTTCGGACCCTACATCCTCCACGACAAGAAATACGTGTCGTTGCCACGCACGGAAGACCCGCTCACCGTCACGCTTGAGACGGCCATCAGCCTGATAGAGCAAAAACGGCAGGCCGACAGGGAGAAACACATCAAGCAGTTTGACGAAGACCCCAGCCTGGAGCTTATGAAAGGCCGTTTCGGCCCCTACATTGCCTACGACGGCAAAAACTACCACATCGACAAGAAACTGCAGGAGCAGGCACTCGCCGGCGAACTAAGCTACGCCGAGTGCATGGAGATTGTGAAGAATGCACCGGAACCCAAAGCCAGGAGGACCAAACGATGACACCGACACGCATCATTCTCATGGGCTACATGGGGTCGGGCAAGACTACCGTGGGGCGCGCACTGGCCAAAGACCTGGGCATGCCGTTCTATGATCTCGACTGGTACATCGAGAGCCGGATGCGGAAGACGATAAAACAAATCTTCGACGAGCGTGGCGAAGAGGGCTTCCGCATCATCGAGCGCAACATGCTCCACGAAGTGGCAGAGTTCGAAGGCGTTGTCATCAGTTGCGGAGGGGGTACACCATGCTTCTTCGACAACATCAACTATCTCAACCAACAAGGCGAAACCGTCTATCTGAAGTGCACCCCCGAGGTGCTCCACAAGCACCTGAGTATGGGCAAGACCGTGCGTCCCCTGCTTCTGGACAAGACTCCCGAAGAAGTGAAAGTCTACATACAAGAGCAACTGCAACAGCGCGAGCCGTCCTACAGCCAGGCCAAGCACACAGTCGACGTCACCTTGATGGACAACTACGAGAAAATAAAAATATCAGTCGCCAAACTAAAAGAAACATTGGGCATCACATAAATGAAAAAATGGACTATTGAGGACTCAAAGGAACTCTACAACATCAACGGATGGGGAACATCCTATTTCGGCATCAACGAGAAGGGACACGCCTATGTCACCCCGTGCAAGGACGACACACAGATTGACCTGCGCGAAGTCATCGACGAACTAGCCCTGCGCGATGTCACACCGCCCGTGCTCCTCCGTTTTCCCGACATCCTCGACAATCGCATAGAGAAAATGGCCTCGTGCTACGAGAAGGCACGCCTGGAGTACGATTACAAGGGCGAGGACTACATCATCTATCCAATCAAGGTCAACCAGATGCAGCCCGTCGTCGACGAGATTATCTCACACGGACGCAAGTTCAACCTAGGACTTGAGGCGGGTTCCAAGCCCGAGCTCCACGCAGTCATCGCCGTGCAATGCAAAAGCGACTCGCTCATCATCTGCAACGGATACAAGGACGAGAGCTACATCGAACTGGCCATGCTGGCACAGAAACTCGGCAAGCGCATCTACATCGTCGTAGAGAAACTCAACGAAATCGACATCATCGCCAAGACGGCCAAGCGCCTCAAGGTGCAGCCCAACATCGGCATCCGCATCAAGCTGGCAAGCTCAGGATCGGGAAAATGGGCCGAAAGCGGAGGAGACGCCTCCAAGTTCGGACTGACGCCATCGGAGCTGCTCGAAGCCCTGAACAAGCTCGACAGCATGGGGCTACACGACTGCGTGCGCCTCATCCACTTCCACATTGGATCGCAGATTACCAAAATCAGGCGCATACAGAACGCGCTCACCGAGGCCGGACAATACTACGCCAACCTGCGGAAGATGGGCTACAACATCGAGTTCGTGGACTGCGGAGGCGGGCTGGGCGTCGACTACGACGGCACACGGTCGAGCAACTCGGAGAGCTCCGTCAACTATTCCATCCAGGAATACATCAACGACTGCGTCTACGCCTTTGTCGACATCGCCAACCGCAACGGCATCCCACATCCGAACATCATCACTGAGAGCGGTCGGTCGCTTTCTGCCCACCACTCCGTACTGGTGCTCGATGTGCTGGGGGCGGCCTCGCTGCCCGAGATGTCCGAGGAGTTTGAGGCCAAGTCGAACGACAACAAACTGGTGAAAGACCTCTACGACATCTGGTGCAACATCAATCCCAAGTCGATGCTTGAGGACTGGCACGACGCCGACCAGATACGAGAGGACTGTCTCGACATGTTCGCACACGGCATGGTGGACCTCAAGACACGCGCCGAGGTGGAAGCCATGTACTGGAGTGTCTGCCACGAAATAGACTCCATGGCCAAGAGCATGAAGCACGTGCCCGACGAACTGAAAGGGCTCGACAAGCTCCTGGCCGACAAATATTTCTGCAATTTCTCACTTTTCCAGAGCCTACCCGACTGCTGGGGTATCGACCAGCTCTTCCCCATCATGCCCATCGAGCGCCTCAACGAGCGCCCGACGCGCAACTGCACCATACAGGACATCACCTGCGACAGCGACGGAAAGATAGCCAACTTTGCCGTCAACGGATCGCAGTCCAACGTGCTGCCCGTACACGCACTGCGCAAAGGGGAACCCTATCACATAGGTGTCTTCCTGGTGGGAGCCTATCAGGAAATCCTAGGCGACATGCACAACCTCTTCGGCGACACCACAGCGGCACACATCAGCGTGAAGAACGGTGTCTACAACATCGACCAGATTATCGACGGCGAAACAGTGGAGGAGGTACTCGAATACGTGCAGTACAATCCCAAAAAGCTCGTCAGGCAGCTTGAACAGTGGGTTACCAAGAGCGTGAAGCAGGGCAAACTGTCACTCGACGAAGGCAAGGAGTTCCTCAGCAACTATCGTTCGGGACTCTATGGATACACCTATTTGGAATAAAAACACAAGAAATCACATGAAGCCAATAACCATCATCAAAGTGGGCGGAGCCATCGTCGAGGACGAGGCACGCCTTGATGACCTGCTCGACCGCTTCGCAAGCGTCGACGGACCGAAAATCCTCGTGCACGGCGGTGGACGGCGAGCCACCAAGGTGGCTGCCGCACTGGGCATCGAGAGCAAGATGGTCGACGGACGGCGCATCACCGATGCCGACATGCTGGAGGTGGTGACCATGGTCTACGGCGGCCTGGTCAACAAGGGACTCGTTGCCCGCCTCCAGGCACGCAGCGTCAACGCCCTGGGACTGACAGGTGCCGATGCCGACGTGATACACAGTCACCGTAGGCCTCTGAAAAACGGTATCGATTACGGATTCGTGGGCGATGTGGACCACGTGCGGGGCGACCTGCTGCAATCTTTGCTCCAAAAGGACATCGTACCCGTCATTGCCCCGCTGACCCACGACGGACAGGGCCACATGCTCAACACCAATGCCGACACCATGGCATCAGAGACAGCCAAGGCACTGGCACCCTTTGCCGACGTGACGCTGGTCTACTGCTTTGAGAAACCAGGCGTGCTCAGCGACCCCGACAACGATGCAAGCGTCATACCGGTCATCACACATGCCGACTTTGAGCGTCTCACAGCCGACGGCACCATCTCCGGAGGCATGAAGCCCAAGGTGGAGAACGCACTGGCGGCAGTCAGCGCAGGCGTGCGCCGCGTCATCATCACCCAAGCCTCAGCCATCGGCCAAGAGGGAGGGACCGTCATCCTTTAAAACCATGCCGAGAATCAGTTTCCAGAACGATGTCTTACCGCTGAAGAACCAGCTCTACCGCCTGGCGCTACGCATCACCCTGCGCAACGCCGAGGCCGAGGACATCGTGCAGGAAACACTCATCAAGGCCTGGAACGTACGCGACAAGTGGGACACGATCGACAACATTGAAGCCTTCTGCTTCACCATTTGCCGCAACCTCGCGCTTGACAGCATCAAGCGGCACGACAATCGCAACGAGACACTGGAGAACGTGCGCACAGACACTCCCGACACGCACGGCACCCCCCTCGAGCGCACCACTACCAATGACCGCCTGGCCATCGTCAGACACCTTGTTGACAGTCTGCCTGAAAAGCAGCGCACCTGCATCCAGTTGCGCGACTTCGAAGGAAAGACCTACAAAGAGATTGCATCCATCATCGATGTACCCGAAGAGCAGGTCAAGGTCAACATCTTCCGTGGTCGCCAAGCCATCAAAGCCCAATTCCAGAAGCTCGACAACTACGGTCTAAACCATCCCACCGCATAACCATTCCGACTCCAAGCATCAACCTATCAACATCTTCAAGCATCAGCCTATAAACACTGTTAATCGCCAACCTATGAACACCGAACATCTTTCCGCTGCCAAAAAGACCCTTGTGGGGGTGCAGTTCCTCTTTGTCGCCTTCGGCGCAACCGTACTCGTACCTCTGCTCATTGGCATTGACCCGGCAACGGCCCTCTTCACCGCGGGCCTCGGCACATTCATCTTCCACTTTGTCACTAAAGGAAAAGTACCCATTTTCCTCGGCAGTTCGTTTGCTTTCATCGCACCGGTCATTGCCGCCACGCAACTATGGGGACTGCCAGGGGCCTTGGCCGGACTGACCTCCGTGCCGCTGGTCTATTTCGCCATGAGTGCACTGGTAAGATGGCAAGGCAAACGCTTACTCGACCGCATTTTCCCGCCCGTCGTAATAGGGCCGGTAATTATCCTCATCGGACTGTCACTCTCGGGCAGTGCCGTAAACATGGCGAAGGAGTGCTGGCCGCTTGCCTTCACGGCCCTTGCCACCGCCATTGCTGTGCTCACGTTCTGCCGTGGGATGATGAGGTTGGTGCCTATACTGAGCGGTGTCGTGGTGGGATACATCGTAGCTCTGTACATGGGAAAAGTGGATTTCTCGGGAGTGGCGGCGGCATCATGGCTGGCATGCCCTGTGCACCTCGACACCATAACCCACTTCCAACTGAGGCCATTCCTTTACATGCTGCCCGTGGCCATCGCGCCGGTGCTTGAACACATAGGCAATGTCTATGTGGTGGGCACAGTAGCCGGGAAAGACTTCGTAAAAGATCCTGGCCTGCACCGAACAATCCTGGGCGACGGTCTGGCATGTCTGGCATCAGCCTTTCTTGGCGGACCACCCGAGACCACCTATTCAGAGGTGACCGGAGCCATGTCCATCACCAAGATTACCAGTCCTGCCGTCATACGCATATCGGCAGCCACAGCCCTGTGCTTCTCGGTTGTGGGCAAAATCAGCGCCCTGCTGCAGTCCATTCCTCAATCGGTGCTCGGTGGCATCATGCTGCTGCTCTTTGGAACCATTGCCAGCGTGGGCGTGCAGAACCTGATGCAGCACAAAGTTGACATGAGCGACACACGAAACATCATCATCGTATCCGTAATGCTTACTATGGGACTGGGCGGTGCAGTACTTTCGACAGGCACGTTCGCCATCTCGGGAATAGGACTGTCTGCGGTTATCGGCGTGGTGCTCAACCTCTTGCTTCCGCACAAAGGCAGCATGCCTCAATCCTCCGGGCAACAGGCGTAGCAGATGCGTGTGCAGGCAGGCCTTTCAAGATCGTCACGAAAAACATACGCTTTCTTTTGAGCAGACAAAAAAATAAAGGGACTGTACGGCTCTCATCGAGCTACAGTCCCTTTCAACGTTAGTATGTTATGAAAAATTTGAGAGAATTGAAACTTCACAGTTTCGTTTTGTTTTACTAAACATGATTTTATAGAGAAAGCATAGAAATTATCTTCATTTGATCACGGGATTATCCACCGTGGCAGTAGGCTCTGCCAAGCTACGCTTCATGGTGTCAAGCACCGCACTGTCACCCATGGCCACCGAAGTGCCGTGGTTGATTTCCGGCTTGCTATAGCCATCGTAGTTGCTAATGGGGTCACCTCCGCGACGTTCAAACGGCACCTGCATGGCATTGCCAAGCGTGAGCACAATGGTTACCACTGCCGCAGCCTTGAAAAGGGGCTTGAGCCGCTGCGCCATCGTGATGACCTTGGCCTTCACGGGCTCGTCTTCTCCGACCATGGACAGAATCTTCTCGTCAAAGTCCTTACCCAACACATCGCCAGCGGGCTCCTTTGCCTCGTAGAGAAAAAGCGGCTGATAGCGCTTCAGCTCTGCGGGTATGTTGTCCTGGCTGAAGAAGGCACGCAAGATATCTTCCTCTTCAAGGGAGGTCTCGCACTTCCAATAGCGCTCCAACAACTGGTTGATGTACTTGTAATCCATGCTCGTTAATTACCGTTTTCATAGGTACGACGAGTTTGCGAGCATAAAGTTACAGGCTTTTCCGATTTTAACATTTGTTCAGTATCTCATAGAACTGGCCCCTATCGGAAAAGCCCCGAAGACACAGGTTAGGTGTCTTCGGGGCTTCGCAAGTATGAACCTTCAGTCTACAGAGCCATCTCCGCAGCACTATCGGCCTTTCTGATTATTTCTTGGCTTTATCCTTGTCTGTGGGTTTAAGGAGCTGCTGATAGCGAGACGTGTCAGCCAGCAGGTCGAAAGCCGCCTTCACCTGCTTGTCGGTGCGGAGCGTGTTCTGCACTGCTCCACGCTGATAGTAATAGGCCGCCACGATGTCGTTGTTGAGAATTTCACAGATACTCTCCTTGTTGAAGTCGAGATCTTTCGACAGGTTAGGCTTCAGCTTGCTGCGCAGAGCCTCGAATTCCGCCTTGGCATCATCGTAATAGCCCTCAAACTTAGACATTTTCTCCAGGTCATCGAGTGTCTTGGCGCTCATGACGTCATACTTGAAACGGCTTTTGAGGACACGTTGTTTGAATTCTTCGTAGTCGGCATCGGTCAGGGCAAACTCGCTGGCCGGTGCAATGGTGGGATGCTTGGCGATATAGTCGATCTCGAAGTTGTGGACCAGTTCGTCGCTGTCGCGCATGGCCGCCAGATAATAAGCGATGTTAGGCAGCGAGTCGGGTTTCACCTCTACCTCAGGCTCTATGCCTCCGCCGCCTTTCACCAATCGGCCGGCTGCAGTACGGTAGATGCCTGAGAGCGAATCGGAGACGGCCTCAGCGCTGCCGCCGTTGGCGTGCCGGTAGGTCACTTTCTGTATGCATCGACCACTGGGAATGTAGTATTTATTGGTTGTCAGCTTCATTTGCGTGTTGTAGGGCAGGTCGACCATTGTCTGCACCAGTCCCTTTCCATACGTTTTCGTACCCAAGATGACGGCACGGTCAAGGTCTTGCAGCGCCCCGCTCGTAATCTCAGAGGCCGATGCCGACGAACCGTTGACCAGCACCACGACAGGCATTACTGTGTCGACAGGCTCCACGGTGGTGAGATAATCGTGGTTCATGCGCTTCACCTTTCCACGGTTGCTCACAACGAGCTTGCCCTTGGGCACAAAGCAGTTGACAATGTTCACCGCCTCCATCTCCGACCCTCCGACATTGCCCCGAAGGTCGAAAACCAGTCCTTTCATGCCGTTTTTCTTCATCTCGATGACGGCATTGCGCACCTCCTTGCCACAACCCTCGGTGAAAGAGTTGAGATTGAGGTATCCAAAACCGTTGGGCTGTATGCCATAATAGGGAATGGACGGCATCTGTATGAGGCGCCGCGTCACTTTGAACTTCATATCCTTCCGGGTCGAGGGGCGGTGTATCTTCAGTTCAAACGTCGTCCCGCTCTCGCCTCTGAGATGCTCCGACACATAGTCGTTGTTTTGCTTGGTCATGTCCTCGCCGTCGATGCTAAGGATGATGTCTCCCTTGCGCAGCCCCACCTCAGCGGCCGGCATATTCTCATAGGGCTCATCGATGCAGACACGTCCAAGCTGATAGTTGTAGCGTATAAGTGCTCCGATGCCGGCATACTTTCCAGTGAGCATCATCTTCAGGTCCTTTTGCTTGTCCTCCGGATAATAGACAGTGTACGGATCAAGGCTTCTCAGCATCGATTTGATGCCGTTTTCCACCACCTCGTTGGGGTCAAGTGTATCGACATACATCAAGTCGAGGTTCTTGTATATGGCATTCAGGATGCCGAGGTTCTTAGCCACATCAAAGTTGTGGTCATTGTTTTGGGCCATGCCTCCCATGGCGTTCAAGCAGAGAGCCACAGCCAAAATCAGTCTTCTCATGTTGCGGACGTTCTATAAATAATGTGTTGCAAAGATACAAACAAAATCGATAGCGGCCATCAAGAAAGTCGATTTTCTAAGCAACCGTCTACATTCCCTGCAACTTTTTCAGCGCCACGACGGCTTGGTTGTAGTCGTTGATGGCTGCTGCCCGCTTGAGCTGGGCGTCGATGTCCTTTTCGAGCGCATCGACATACTCCACATAGCCAATCTCGCCGCTGGCATAGTCGAGAGCGCTCAGACGGCTTATCTCCGCCGCGTCAGCATTGCCCGACGAGACATAATACTCCATGCGTTTCTTCGCCACGACCATGCTGTTGACGGCCGCAGTGTAAGCTTCCTGCAGTTCCTGTGCCTGACTGTCAATCTGCAACTGCGTGATTTCGCGTTCTTTCTTGACTGCCTTGACCTTGGCTCGCGTGCTTGCGCTGAAGAGGGGCAGTCCCACGCCTACCTCGAAGCCCATGAAATTGCCGTTGTTCCAGCTACGGTCCACATGATAAGGATTCCATCCCTTGATGACCATCTGCGTGCGGAGAGCCAAGCTGAGCGATGGAGCGTAATCGCTCTTGGCCACCTTCACAGCCTCGTCTGCCACCGCCAAGCGCGCACGGGCCAGTTGTCCGTCGGGTGTCTGCGCATAGCTGAAACCGCCGTTCGCCGCCCCGTCAATGGGTGCGAGTGTCGTGTCGGCAGGCTGAATGGTGCCGGTGGCACCCGTCAAGCGCGACAATGTGGCCTGCAAGTTGGCGCAGTCGGCCTTCGCCATATCGGTCTCGAGCAGGTTGTCCTGCAGCATGCGACGGGCCGACAAGGGTTCCACCTGGCGCGCGTCGCCCGCCTCGTGTCGTTTCCGGGCCATGTCGGCATAGGCCAGCAGCAACGAGTTCTGTCGCTGCAGGATACGGATACGCTCGTTCTGGTAGAGCAGTTGGCAATAGAGCGAAGCCACCCGACTGCGCACTTCGTTGCGAAGCACGTCGGCTTCGCCCTCGGCCACCCGTGTCTCAGCCTTCAACTGGCGGCGCCGTGCCACATAGACTGTAGGGAAGTCCATCGTCTGCGACAGCGTCAGCGCATTGTCGGGCGAGGCTCCCGATGTAGGGTCCTGACCAAGGGTCAGCTCGGTCTTGCCGAGATCCCAAGCCGTACCTTGCAGGGCCTGTGCACGCTCCGTACCCTTACGGGCAGCCTGCAGCGACAGGTTGCCTTGACAGGCGCGTTCCATGCACTGCTGCAGGGTGAGCCGTTCCACGTCCTTGGCATCTGCAGTGAAATGCACGTCCGCAGATTGCTGGGCCGCTAAGGGATGTGAAAGCCATAAAAAAACAATCAGGTGGAACAATTTCGTTCTCATGATATGATGAATTGATTAAGCGTTATCCGACGGCTGCTGAGTTAGCAATTGCCCGTGAAATACGCACTGTAGGTCATGACAAGTCAGGTTATATGCTTTACGCGATGGGCGCTTCCCGCCTCTAACGCTTGGTGAAAGTCTTGTAAATTGCCGGCAGCACAAACAGCGTGAGCAGTGTGGAGGTGACCAGTCCGCCTATAACCACGGTGGCCAGCGGCCGCTGCACCTCAGCACCGTCGCCATGGCTCAGGGCCATCGGCAGGAAGCCCATGGAGGCCACGAGGGCCGTGATGAGCACAGGGCGCAGGCGTATCATGCAACTGTCAGTGATGCGGCGCGTGATGTCGTCCACCCCTTCGCGCTGCATCTGGTTCATCTGGCCTATGAGCACGATGCCGTTGAGCACCGCCACCCCAAAGAGGGCGATAAAGCCCACACCGGCAGAGATGCTGAAGTTCATGCCGCGCGCCCACAGCGCCCACACACCGCCGATAGCGGCAAAGGGAATGGCAGAGAAGACAAAAAGCGACTCACGCATGTTTTTCAGCGTGGCGTAGAGCAGGAAGAAAATCATCAGCAAGGCTACAGGGACAACTACCAGCAAACGCCGGGTGGCACTCTGCAGGTTCTGGAACTCGCCTCCGTAGGTATAATAGTATCCCTCCGGCAACTTCAGCTTGCCAGCCAGCACCTCCTGGATGTCCGCCACGGTGCTCTGCACGTCGCGCCCCTTGACGTTGAAGCCCACATAGATGCGCCGGGCACCGTCCTCATGGCTGACCTGTGCCGGTGCCGACACATACTGCACGGAGGCCACCTCACGCAAAGGCACGGAGGCTTCTGACGGTCCTGGCAGCGGGATATACAGGTTCTCGACAGACCGCTCGTCGTTGCGCAAGCGTTCATCAAGGCGAAGCACCAAGTCAAACTTGCGCTCACCCTCAAACACGCTACCCGCCACACCACCGGCGAATGCCGTCTCAAGCACACGGTTGACATCGTTGACGGTGAGTCCGTAACGTGCCATGCGCTCATGATTGTAGACCACCTGTATCTGCGGAAGGCCCGAAATGTGCTCCGTGAAGACATCGGCCACGCCTGGCACGTGCTCAATGAGCTTGCGGATCTTGGCGGCCTGCTGTGCAAGCGTCCCCATGTCGTCGCCGAAGACCTTGATGGCCACATCCTGCTTGATGCCGGTCATCAGCTCGTTGTTGCGCATCTGGATGGGTTGCGAAATCTCCGCATCGATGCCGGGGATGGTCCGCAGCACCTTCTCCATCTGCTCCATGAGCTCCGGTGCGGTGCGCGCCGAGGTCCACTCGGCCTTCGGCTTCAGCGCCACCATGATGTCGGCGCGCTCCACGGGCATGGGGTCGGTCGGGATCTCAGCACTTCCTATGCGGCTCACCACTTGTTTCACCTCGGGAAAACGCGCACGAAGCAGCTTCTCGGCCTGCGTCGTGGTGATGACCATCTGCGAGAGCGAGGTGCCTTGCGCCATGCTCATCTCTACGGCAAAGTCGCCTTCCTCGAGGTTGGGAATGAACTCGCCGCCCAGATACTTGAACCCGACCGCGCTGACGCAAAAGACGGCCACGGTGGCCGTGATGATGTCCTTGTTTTGTCGCAAGACATGGCGGAGCAGGGGGGCATATGCCTGTTGCAACTTGCGCATGATGCGGTCTGCGATGTTTTCGCGGGTCTTCAACTTGCGGTCGAGCAGCAGGCTACTGGCCATCGGCACGTAGGTGAGCGACAGGAGGAACGCACCGAGGATGGCAAAGAACACCGTGAGCGCCATGGGACGGAACATCTTGCCCTCGATGCCCGTCAGGGTCAAGAGCGGGATGTAGACAATCATGATCATAATCTCACCATAGGAAGCGCTCCGGCGGATAGCAGAGGCAGAGGCCAACACCTCATCGTCCATCTGTTGCCGGGTCAAGGCACGTTGGCCCGCATATTTCCCTGCGAGCACCGAGGCACCATGGACATGGGTCACCACTGCCTCGACAATGATGACTGCACCATCGACAATCATACCGAAATCGATTGCTCCCAGACTCATCAGGTTGCCGTCGATGCCGAATGTCTTCATCATGCCGAAGGCAAAGAGCATGCTCAGGGGTATGACGCTGGCCACTACGAGGCCCGACCGCCACGAGCCCAGGAAGAGCAACAAAACGAAGATGACGATGATGCCACCCTCCACGAGGTTGCGGGCAATGGTTCCCTCCACCCGTTCGACCAGACTGGTGCGGTCGATGAAGGGCTCCACCACTACCCCTTCGGGCAGCGACTTCTGTATGTCGGCCATACGCTGCTTCACGCGACGGCTCACCTCCTGGAAGTTTTCGCCCTTGAGCATAATGGCGATGCCGCAGACCACCTCGCCCTCGCCATTGCGCGTGACGGCACCGAAGCGTGTGGCGTGGCCCAGTTGCACCGTGGCCACGTCGCCGACGCGCACGGGCTGTCCGTCGACCGTCTTGACGGCAATGGCCGAGATGTCGCTCATCGACCTGACGACACCGATCCCGCGGATGTAATACTGGTTGGCATCCTGTTCTATGTAGCTGCCGCCCGTGTTGGCGTTGTTGTCCTGCAAGGCCTGGTAGAGGTCTGCCAGGGTGACTCCTGAGGCATTGAGACGCTCAGCATCGACGGCCACCTCATACTGCTTCACATAGCCTCCCCATCCGCTCACCTCCGCCACGCCGGGCGTTCCGGCCAGTTGCTTGCGGATAATCCAGTCCTGGTAGGTGCGCAGCTGGGTGAGACTGTACTTCTTCTCGTATCCCTTCTTGGCTCTGACGGTGTAGTGGTAAATCTCGCCGAGGGCAGTGGCAACGGGGCCCATCTCCATGGACGTGTTTTGCGGAAGGTCCTTGGCCACATCAGCCAGTACCTGACTGACCTGCGAGCGTGCCCAATAGATGTCGGCATCGTCGTCGAAGACCAGCGTGATGACACTCAGGCCGCTGCGCGATATGCTGCGGCGCTCCTTCAGCTTAGGCACATTGGCCAGTTCCATCTCTACTGGCGTTGTGATGTATTGCTCCACCTCCTGTGCGCCCAGCGCCGGTGCCTGCGTGATGACCTGCACCTGATTGTCGGTGATGTCGGGCGTGGCGTCGAACGGAAGGTGGACAAGCGACCATGTGCCCCAGACCACAAGCACCACGGTGAGCACGCCCACCACAAGCTTGTGTCTAATCGAATATTCTATGAGCTTCTGAAACATAAACCTTCGCCCTTGTCAATGTTCGCCATGTTCGCCCGTCATGGAGGCGAGATAATAAGCATTGTCGGTAACAATCTCCTGCCCCTTGCGGATATGCTCGCATAGCTCCACCTGCGTGTTGCCGTTCATCGAGGAGCCTGTGGTCACCTCATGGCGCGAGAAGCTGTAGCCTCCAGCCCGCTTGCCGTTGAGTGCAAAGATGTAGCTCTTGCCGTCGGCCCTGACAATGGCCGTGCTGGGCAACGTCTCGGCCTCACGGCTGCCGACAACAATTACGCCGTTGACATACATGCCGTCGACCAGCGCGCGCTGGGCGGTGTCGTGGAGACGGACATGCACCGCCACGGTCTTGGCTCCCTTGTTGAAATAGCCGTTGACGCCGTAGACGGTGCCCTCAATGCGCTTGCCGGGCTGGTTGGTTACGGAGAGCTGCACAGACTGTCCCACCTTCACCTTGTCGAGGTCTTTCTCAAAAACATTGACATCGCACTCCAGAGCACTGTTGTCACGCACCTGCATCAGCGGAGTCTGCATGTCGACATAGCTCCCCAGGGAGGCGCTGATGCTGCTTACGGTACCGCCGATGGGCGCATGGACGGGGAAAGTGGTGACGAAGCGCCCTTGCGCCACCTGCGACGGCGATACGCCCACCTGTTGCAGTTGCCGGCCCAGGCCCGCAAGGTTGGCCTGGGCTACACGCAGTTCCTTCTCGGCCTGCTGCAAATTGCGCTCCACACCGGCTCCCGTCTTGCGGAGCTTCTGCTGGCGTTCCATCTCGAGCCGGGCAAACAGCGACTGACGCGAGGCCGAATAATATTCGCGCTGCATGGCCACGATGTCTGTATTCTCTATCATGGCAACCACTTGTCCCTTGCGCACGGCCTGTCCGTCGGTCACCAGAATGCGCTTGACCACACCGCCCATCAGGGATGTGACCTCTCCCATGGCCTGTGGGCGGAGCGTCAGCTGGCCGTTGACAGGTATGGATGTGTTCATGGGCTGGCGCGTCACCTGCCCCAGGCGGATGTCGGCCACCTTCATCTGTTGCAGGGTGACGCCGATGTTGTCCACATCCACATGTTCTTCTTCCTCATGGGCGTGGGCCTCTGCTGGCGTGCCGGCAAGCCTGGAGAAGCCCAGGACAGCTGCGGCCGTAATGACAATAATGATTAATAAGCGTTTCGTCATGGTTTCGATTTCCAATTATGTTGCAAAGATAACAATAAGGCAATGCAACCCGGTTGCAAGCTTGCCATACGGCAAACTTTGCAACCGGGTTGCAAAAAATGCTGGTATGTTTGTTTACAAAAAGTCTTTCAGCAATGGCACCACGGCCAGCAAGCGGTCGGACGGCCGCAAATAAGCGAAAAACAAGAGCATTTGCATAACCTTCTATCAACCAATATTTTACAAAAAGAAAGGGCGTCTTCATCCCCTTTATTCCATCCCTTCTGCTGGAGATACGTATCGTATCGACACTCGATAACTGCCATATCGACACTCGTTACAGGCCAAACCATCCGACGATAGTTGCCCAATCATGGCGCGATAGAGCAACTATCTCCGAAAAATTCGGCATGCGCACCTGCATCTTGTGCCTTCGCCCTACGCCCGAAGGCTCCAAAACCGTCTTGCGCAAAGCTAAAAGGTGTGGTCAGGACGTGTGTCTTTTTTCAGAAAACAGCGGACAAAACTGATACCGACGCAGCCCATAGCGCCTCACAAACACGGAGCACCATTTGCACAAGTCGGCATAAATCCGTAACTTCGCAACCGAAAACACAATTCCATCAATCCTTTTATCGTATGAGCATCAACATACAAAGAAACCAAAAGAAAAGAGTAGTCATCGTGGGCGGAGGACTGGGAGGACTGCGCCTGGCCGAAGACCTGCTCGGTGCGGACTTGCAGGTGGTGCTGGTCGACAAGAACAACTTCCACCAGTTTCCGCCTCTCATCTATCAGATTGCATCGGCGGGCATCGACCCGAGCAGCATTTCCTTCCCCTTCCGGCAGATTTTCCGCAAACAGAAGGACTTCTATTTCCGCATGGCGGAGGCACGCATGGTGGACACAGAAAAGAAGATTCTGCAGACCTCCATCGGCAAAATCGACTACGACTACATCGTGTTTGCAGCCGGCACAACGACCAATTTCTTCGGCAACAAGAACATTGAGGAGTGGGCCATGCCCATGAAGACAGTGTCGGAGGCCATGGGACTGCGCAATGCCCTGCTCTCCAACTTGGAACGCGCGCTGACCTGCGCCACCGAGGAGGAACGGCAGGAACTGCTCAACGTGGTCATCGTGGGCGGTGGCGCCACAGGCGTAGAGATAGCCGGTGCGCTGTCGGAGATGAAGCGATATGTCATCCCGTACGACTATCCCGACATGGACGCCTCGCTGATGCACATACACCTCATCGAGGCCGGCAACCGTCTGCTGGCCGGCATGTCTGAGCAGTCGTCGCGAAAGGCATACGACTTCCTGACAAGCATGGGCGTCAACATACAGTTCGGAAAGATGGTGACCGACTACCGCGACCACAAGGTGGTGATGAAGGACGGCACGGAGATTGCCACGCGCACCTTCCTTTGGGTGTCGGGCGTGAAGGCCAACCAAGTGGCGGGCATCGACGGTGACCACCTCGGACGCGGCGCGCGCATCGTGGTCGACGCCTACAACAGGGTGCCGGGCCTCGACGGTGTGTTTGCCATCGGCGACCAGTGTCTGCAGACCACCGATGCCGCCTACCCTGGCGGACATCCGCAGGTAGCCCAGGTGGCTATCCAGCAGGCCAAGAACCTGGCACGCAACCTGCGGCGGATTGTCAGCGGCGAGAGTGAGGAGAGCCTGACACCCTTTGCCTACAACAACCTCGGTTCGATGGCTACCGTGGGCAGAAACAAGGCGGTAGTGGAGATCGGCAAGCTGCGCAGCCAGGGCTTCTTCGCATGGGTGCTGTGGCTCGTGGTGCACCTGCGCTCCATTCTCGGCGTGAAAAACAAGATGATGGTCTTGCTCAACTGGCTGTGGAAATACGTCAGTTACAACGACTCCATCCGCATGATCACCTACGCCACCAAGCCGCGAGAGGTCATCGACAGACTGAAGCGCGAGCAGACCACACACCTCGGAGACGACCTGCTGGACTGAACGCAAGTCCGCCAAGCATCCGTCGGACGACGCTGACGGTGTATCCCGCCGTCAGTACGCAGAAAGCCCCGAACGCCACATGTGGCGTTCGGGGCTTCCGTTTGTCGGCAACCGGCAGGTTGCCGTATGGTCGATGCGACTATCGCCGCGACGGGTCGCAATTACTTCAGCACCTTGAAGGTCTTGCCGCCCTGCTTGACGATGTAGACCTCACCGGCCTTCATGTTGTTGACACGCTGGCCACCAAGGTTGTAGACCTGACGAACGGAGCTGTCTGTCGTAACACTGCCGATGCCTGCGGGAACGTATGTATAAGTGGCAGCAGAGTGCTTCTTCAAGTCAGCGGAGTAGACATCGATGGTGGCTTTAAACTCCTTGTCATCACTCTTGTCATAAGACACCACGGCAAACGCGCCGCGGCCCTTGAGCACAGGCTTCACCTCGTCGCCGTCGCGCGTGACGTCGGTAAGCGTTGCATCGTAGATAAGCTCGAAGTCGTCGATGAGGATCTCGTCGTTGCTGCTTCCCTGGCCGGCATCGGCATTGGTCGAGATGGTCACCAGGATGGCCTTGCCGTCCACATCCTCGTTGACATAGTCGAACGGAATGGCGATGCGCTTCCACTCACCGTCTGTCGTGGCGATGGTGTTGTTCTGCGCCTTGGCCAGCACATTGGTGTAGGCCTTGTCCTGGGGATCCTGGAAGTAGGTGCCGTCGGTAATGTAGGAGCTTACCGTGGCATAGGGGTGCGCGGCATTGGTCTTGCCTTGCGAGAACTTCACCCACACGGCAAGCGAGTCGGGCTGTCCCAGCATCTCCACATAGTAGGGATTGCCGTTACCGTCGAGCTCAGTGTTGCTCATGTCAAGCTCTGCGTGGTTTTTGGGGTCGGTAGCCGTCATGGCTCCTGCTATCATGCGGCCGGTGGTCACCGTGCCGTTGGCAATGAAACCCATGACTGAGGCGGACTTCACGCTGAGGCTGGTGGAACCGGCCGAGCCCGGGCGCACGTCATTCGACTGGAACGTATGGGGAGTACCCATCACCAGGGCATTGAGTTTGCCGCCTGACGTGGCAAAAGAGTGCCAACGCACCGGCTCGTCGATGTTGATCTTGCCCTTGTTCATGACATAGGTGTGATAGCTCTCAAAGCCGCTGTTGGGTATCTGATAGCCCGAGCCGAAGGTCACATCGATGTTCTGCTGGAACGCGGCCATAAAGATGCTGATGCTGGCATAAGCGCGGCCGTTGGCCAACTTGGCCACAAAGTTGATGGGCACATCACCCAGCATGGGGCCCAGCCACGTTTCTACATTGGCGTCGTCGCCCTCCGTGATCTGGATGTCGCGCGAACTGACGAGCAGGGTGTCGTTGCCGACAAGAGTAGGCTGCAGGCCATCGATGACGATGTTGCCGATAGCCATGGTTGACTCTGCACTCTGCAGGACGAAATTGTTCAACGAGAAGGTAAGGAGGCCGTCGTCTCCCTTTTCAACCTTGACGGTAGCGTGCTGCTCATTGGACACGCCGTTCACCGTGACAGTGAGACTGTCGGTGTAGTCGGCAGCCATACTGGCAATGGCAGACATGGCCATTGCCACTAAAGTAAAGATTTTCTTCATAAACGTTTGTTATCTGTTTCTTTTAACCTTAATTGTTCTAGTTTTCTATGTTTGCCATGCTCGTCACGGACATTCTCTGTTCACCGTCCGCCTTTCTGACACACACGCTTCGCTTACGCTAATTCTCCGCCTTTGCCTTCTTGACCTTCTTGCCGGCTTTCCATACCAGCCCCACCTGTCCGTAGATGGGATAGAGTTTTTGGTCAAGCACATGGAAGGAACTCTTGTGCAGGCCGCTCAAGCCCCAGTTGACCTCACCGTAGAGTCCCCAGTTGCGCCAGAAAATCCAGTCGGCACCCACACCCATGCCCCACTGGAAGGTGCGCATGTCGCTGGAGAAGTTGTAATAACCCATGGTGCCGGGCGTATCGCCTATCACTACCTTCACGCCTGTGGGGTCGCCCTGCCTGAGATAGCCGTCGTGGGCATATCCCGAGAAACCCTTGGAGGTGAGCACGGAGACGTAGGGGCCGAAGCGCAGGTCGACATTACTGCACACTTTCCACGAAGCCTGCACGGGAACGGTGAACATCCACTGCCTGACATTGGTGGTGACCGAGCCGGTGAACATGCCGTCGAGGGTCTGGTCGCCCTGGGTCATCACCTCGTGATAGTTTTTCACCTCGGCGTCCTCGCTCATGCCCTTGCCCTCGAAACGCAGGCCCACAGCCACGCCCCACCGGTCGTCGAGCGGCTTCGTGGCATCAAGGCCCAGTGTCCAGTTGGCCCTCAGCTTATAGCTGTTGAGATGGCGTATGCTGGCGGGCATGGGCAGAGGGGCCGTGCCACCGATGTTGTAGCCACGGCGGGTCTTTATGGTGATGCCCTTCCAGAAACTGTCTGCATTGACTTGAAGGGTTGCTGCGGCAAGTGCCACGATGATGAGTATCTTCTTGATCATAAATGTCGGTATTTGGAAATATGGGGGGAAAGACAACGGTCGGCGACTGCCAACGGCGCTTCGCTATTCTTCCTTCTCGCAGACCACGCGCACCTTGTCGATACACAGCCGGCTGCCTATAGCTCCCTGGAAGTGATTGCCGTCGACCGAAGAAGAGAAGACAATGGCCAGGTTGTAGCCGCGGCTGGCAAGCGTCTCGAGGTCAATCTCCGACGTATAGTCGAACGTTATCTCGAAAGCCGTCCATTCGTCGGTGGGCTTCACATAGGGCATCTGGGCGATAGCCATGATGTTGCGGTTGGTCTTGGTGTCCTCACCATGCAGCACCACACTGCGCTGCTCGGTCTTGCCGTCATCCGTCTGCACCGTCTCCTCGTTGCGGTAGAACACGGCGTAGATGTCACCGGCATCAGTCTTTCCTTCCACTGGCTTGCCGTTCTTGTCCTGATAGACCTCGCCCGGCGTATACTTGTAGTAGCCCTGCAGCTTCAGAGGCTTGCGGTCGAAGGGTATGCCTATGCACGTGGCCTTCATGGCATCGGTCAACGCACTGGCCACATCAAACCTGCCGAGAAAGAAGTTGCCTGCCGCCATGCGCATGTTGGCCATCACGCCAAAGGCGCCCGTGCTCAAGGTGGTGAGCTGTATGCCGTAGCCGTCATAGCCGTCGGCCAGGGGGACTGAGGGGTACTGGTCGGCCTTGGCGTTACCCATGCTCAGACGGAAACCGGCATTGCCCGTGGCCCAGTTGTTGCCCCAGGTGCCGTCGCCCAGCTCATCGTGCCATACATAATATTTCTTTTCGCGGGAATCCAGTTCAAACTTCTCAAAATCGTAGCATATAGTGTCTTGCACAGTGCGTGCCGTGGGTACCACGCTGACATTGTAGGTTCTCGACCACTGGCCGTCCTGCGACCCGATGACATAGTTCCACCGGACCGACCCTGCAGCCTCGCCACTGCTCTTGGCCACGCTCTTGACGCTGGCGCCCGATGTGAGCACCAGCTGCGGCTCCATGCCTGCAAGGTCAGCGTCGGGCTCGCGCCTGACGTTGAATATGATGTCGTTGTTGTCCGACATCACGGTCTGCAACGTGTCGCTCAACTGATAGAACGTGCCCAGCGGCTCATCGAGATGGAAATACACAGCTTCTATGTCACATTCCGCATTCAGCGGCTCATCCTTAAAACAGGAAGTGAACATAGCGCAAACCGCCATGCAAGGTAGCAGATGTCGAATTTTCATAAACAATCTTTTCTTATTTGCCTGACCTATAAGGATTAGACATTAATGATGTGCAAAGTTAATCATTTCATGCCAACCGAAAAAAAAGTATGAGAGGAAAGTGAATGATTAGCTACAAAAATGACATTTTCTTGCCCCTTCAGACATTTGGAAATCCCATGCAGCCCTTGATGCAACATCACTTCTCTGCGGCACACATGCGTTTTCATCCAGCTCACTTTGTCCCTACTTTGCAAAACTGCCATACTTGAGGCGTCACCCCAAATGTCTGATGTACCATATTTTTTAATTATTTAAGGTTGAAAGTCAACAACTTTCATTGAAAATACGTACTTTTGCAACTACCAAACCATTCGAAGCAAAAAACAAACATGAAGATTGCATTGATCGGCTACGGCAAGATGGGACACATGATAGAGCAAATTGCCATCGCCCGCGGCCACGAGATTGTCTGCAAGATTGACGTGGACAACCAAGACGACTTTGACAGCCCGGCCTTCGCCTCCGCAGACGTGGCCATAGAGTTCACCAACCCCACAGCAGCATACAGCAACTACCTGAGGGCCTTCAAGCACAACGTGAAGGTGGTGAGCGGCTCAACCGGCTGGATGACAGACCACAAGGACGATGTGGAAACACTCACCAAAGACGGAAAGCAGACCCTATTCTGGGCTTCAAACTTCTCGATCGGCGTGGCTATCTTTGACGCAGTCAACAAGTATCTCGCCAAGATTATGAACCAATTCACGCAGTATGACGTGGAGATGGAAGAGACACACCACATCCACAAGCTCGACGCACCGTCGGGAACGGCTATCACCCTGGCCGAAAACCTCATAAGCTGCCTTGACCGAAAGACATCGTGGAAGAAGGGCGTCACCACCTGGGACGACGGACACGTGGACGGAACGGACGAACACAAGGACGACGAGCTGCTCATCAACAGCGTGCGCCATGATGAAGTGCCCGGCATACACTCCATCACCTACAATAGCGAGGCCGACCAGATTACCATCAGCCACAGCGCACACTCGCGTCAGGGATTCGCCCTCGGCGCCGTGCTCGCCGCCGAATACACCGCTAACCATACAGGCCTGCTGACCACCGACGACCTCTTCAGCACGCTCATTCCCTGACACACCGACAACCATGATAGACAAGGAAAAAGCTAAACTGAACATGAAAAAGCAATGGACGAAGTTTGCCATTGTGATTATCGTCTACGCCCTGTACATCGCCTGGGTGCAGCCCTGTTCCATCGTGGGCTGGCTGCTGACACTCGTCGGCGCCGGACTTCTCTTCGACGTTTACATTACGAAGAGGATACGGTGGCAGTGGTGGAAGGATTCGGAGGGACCCGTGCGTTTCATCATGAGCTGGGTGGACGCCATTGTGTTCTCATTGGTGGCAGTCTATTTCATCAACCTCTTTCTCTTCCAGAACTACGTCATACCATCGAGCTCGCTCGAGAAGTCGCTGCTCACAGGCGACTATCTCTTCGTCTCGAAGGTGAGCTACGGCCCACGCATCCCCGAAACGCCACTCACCATGCCGCTGACACAGCACACCCTGCCCCTCATACAGACCAAGAGCTATCTGGAGTGGCCCCACTGGGACTACCGGCGCATGAAGGGCCTGGGCAAGGTACAACTCAACGACATCGTGGTATTCAACTACCCGGCCGGCGACACCATCGTTACCGCAACGGCATACCAGTCGTACGACTACTACGGCATGGTCTATAGCATCGGACAACAAATCTATCAGGAGAATTTCCCCAACCCTGTAGACCCCGCAACACTCAGCCGGCAACAACAGGATGAATACTTCAAGATGATCTATGCAATGGGCCGCAATTACATCGCGAACAATCCCAACACCTATGGTTCAATCTCATCGCGACCCACCGACCGAACGGAGAACTATGTGAAGCGTTGCGTCGGACTGCCCGGACAGACCCTGCAGATCAAGAATCGCATCGTCTATCTCGACGGAAAACCCAACAAAGAGCCCGACAACGTGCAGTACTCCTACTACGTGAAGCTCAAGGCTGACCTGCCCGAAGACCTCATGCACGACCTCGGCATCAGCATGGAAGACCTGACAAGCCTCAACCAGAACGGATACATGCCCCTCACCAAGCATGCCGCAAAAGCACTGAAGTCACGCAGAGACCTCGTGGAAAGCATCCGCCTGAACACTGACCAGTACGTGGGTGACTTGTATCCGCTCAACGCCGTGACGGGATGGACACGCGACAACTATGGTCCCGTCTGGATTCCGCAGAAAGGCAAGTCAATCCGACTGACAATGGACAACATCGCCGTCTACGAGCGGCCCATCCGCATCTACGAAGGCAACGACCTGACGGTGAAGGACGGCCGCATCTACATCAACGGCAAACAAACCAATAGCTACACATTCAAGATGGACTACTACTGGATGATGGGCGACAACCGCCACAACTCTGCCGACTCGCGCTACTGGGGCTTCGTTCCCGAAGACCACATCGTCGGCAAGCCTATCTTCATCTGGTGGAGTTCCGACCCCGACCGCAAGGGCTTTGACGGCATACGCTGGAACAGGCTCTTCAGATGGGTTGACAACATCAAATGAGGCAATTCGCCAAGTTCCTCTTAACCCTAGGTGTGTTTGCAGCCATCCTCCTGGCCGTGCACACCTTCGCATTTGCCATCTACACCGTGCCCACGGACATCACGACAACACTCCGGCAGGGCGACCGCGTGATGGTGAACAAGGTGACTCATGCCACGTTTCGACAGGGCGACCTCATGGTCTTCCGCCAGCCAGGACGGCTGGTGGGAGCCGTGGAGGCCGGGCCTGGAGACACGATACGGGTGGGCCGCTACCGCTACCGCATACCCAGGCGCTGTTGCCGCCGCTGCGCTTGCGCCGACTGCAAGCTCTATCTCGTCAACACAGGACAATCCCACATGCTGGTCCACTTGCACCAGGTGGAGGGAAAAGCCTCAAGACTGTATCACCTGCCATGGTAAACCAACCTGCCAACATGGCTGCAGACACATCTGTAGCCCTTCTGTCGTCCACTTATTTCGGTCCGGTGCAATGGTACCAGAAGCTCAACCGCTACGGGCTCTGTCTGCTTGAACGCCACGACCACTTCGTCAAACAGACCTACCGCAACCGCTGCCTCATCGCCACAACGGCCGGAACACAGGCTCTTACCGTACCCACGGAGCACGGCGGGGAATCAAAATGCAGCATGGCAAACATGCGTATCAGCGACCACGGCAACTGGCGCCACATCCACTGGAACGCCCTGCTCTCAGCCTATGGAGAAAGCCCGTTCTTCGAATACTATGCCGACGATCTGCGTCCTTTCTTTGAACAGCAATGGGAGTATCTGTTCGACTTCAACCTCGCCATCACTCTCAAAATGTGCGAGCTGCTCGACATCCGGCCCAACTTGCAACCGACCGACCACTATGCCGACGCCGACGCTCTGGGAGCCACCGACTTTCGCGACACCATCCGACCCAAGAAGCCGATGGCAGACCCTTCGTTCGTGCCCACACCTTATTATCAGGTTTACCAGCAGAAACATGGTTTCCAGCCCAACCTCTCCATCCTTGACCTTTTGTTCAACGAGGGAAACGAGGCCATCTTCTACCTATAACTCTTACGCAGCCGTTGACTTTGGATGAACCGAACGGCCCAAACTACGACAAAACAAGTACAAGTCTTGTCACCGACCGCCATACGGCCTGCGCGACAATCCTTTGAATCTCTCGTAAAAAACCGCCTTCCCTTTGTGCGAATGAGGATTGCATTCCCTGCCGTCACAAACGAAAAAACTCTTGAAGGCAAGCCTGTAACATGCAACTGCGGTCTGACCCGCGACTGGCAAGGCTTGCTTCCAAGAGCTCTGTGGCAAAGAAAATGTGGGCTAATGTGCTGACGAGGAACGGTAACTCACTGGCGTGATGTCGTCATTCCTTAGGACATCATAAATGGCTTGCGGAGTTGTCTTCACCGGTCCGCGCATGAAGATTGTGGCGTTGTAGCTCTTCATGAACTGGCGGTGGAAGTCGGGATCTGCTTGTGGCAGTTCGAAGGCTTTCGAAGGCTGGCCATTCTTGTCAATGTGAGCTATAAAGGGACGCGTGTAGACACCATCGTTGCGGCGGCTAGAGAAGATGATCCAGCGGCCGTTTGACGACCACTCGTGATAGCTCTCGGCATTGTCGGAATTGGCTGCCGTAAGCGGATAGCTGCGCATAGTCGTCAAATCGGTCATCCAGAGGTCGGCATCACGGTGCCACACATGGAAACTGCCCCAACCACCAAGACTGTAAAGCAAGAACCGCCCATCGGGCGAAACACGCGGAAATGTGGCGCTCTTGTCCATTCCGGCGGCATCGAACACCATCTCACGTGGGCCAAACGCGCGTGTCTTCTCGTCGAATGGCAAGCGGTAGAGACTATACTTGATTTCCTTGGCGCGGCTGATTGCCTCAACGTCATGGGAGACCGTGTCGTGATATTCGAAATGGGCGCTGGCGTAATAGAGGTACTTGCCGTCTGGCGACCAGCAGGGAAAGACTTCAAATTCGGTGGAATCATTGAGAATGGTCGACACCTCATTCTTGTCTGGATCGAAGAGAATAAGGTCGCTTTGTGCATCGAGCACCTCTATCTTGTTGATGTCTCGCGTATGGAAACTCTGCATGGTCTTGTCTGTGGAATAGGCCAAGAGCTTCAGTGTGGGGTGCCAAGCTGGATAGACACCTGCCGAAAGGATACTGTCGTTCTTCATATTCACCTTCTGCATCTTGCCGTCATACTCGATGAAGGTGCCGCCGTGGTTTTGGCGTGCGTGGAACTGGTAACGGTCGGGGTTGTAGTTCTGCACGTTGTGACAGTTGATGCATTGCCCGTCGCTGTCGTTGGCCGCCAGCATGTTGTTGTAGATTACGTTCTCCGTATAGTTCTCCAGGCACCGCTGGTTGATGGTGAGCTCCTCGTATGTGACGTATGAGGGGACGATGAGACGGTAGGAGATGTAGGGGTCGATGCTGTCGGGGCTAACCGTGATAGCGAAGGGTTTGTAGTGGGTCCACTGACCCTGCTGCCGGGCATAGACATCGACACGTATGTCATGTCCCTTGGCTGCGGCGGCCAACGCTTTCCAATCATCAAGGTCGGGCTGCGCCTTCCTTCCACCGCACACAATCTCCTCGCTTCCGTAACTAAAGCGTGTCACCACATCCTCAGCCGATGTGGTAAGCTCCATCGACAACGGGGCAATGTTGACTGGCACCGTAACGTTTATATAGTCGGGATAGACGGAAGGCAGCTTGGCTGTCTCGCTGTACTGTGTGGGCACTTCCACACGGCTGCAGCCAGCAAGACATAGCGACAAAAGGAGTAACAGTCCGAGTGCAGCTCGCTGGCAAGCATGTGCCGACAGGGTGTATAATGTCTTTCTGAGTTTCATCTTATCTGTATTGTTGTTCGTAAATCGGTAGTGTTGGTTTGTGCTCAGCATACATCAATAGCTCTTGAGCCCACGGATGAGGAAATACTCATAGTAGAACGTTCCGCCAAAGCGCGGATAGAGTAGCGGGCGCATCTGCTCCTCTGTCATGCCAGGCAGTTGCTGGGCTGCAGCCATGAAGTCTTCGTAGCTCTGCTTCACCGCATCGTCGAAAGGCATGTGACTGATGTCCACATTGTTCTCTAAGTGGCCATAAAGATAGGCAGCCTCCTGATAGTGGACGGGCATACGCTGTCCGGGATGCAGGCGTGCATATTGGAAGAACTGGGGCCAAAAGGCTGGTATCTGCTTCGACTGCAGGGCTGCCTGGAGGCAAGCCTCCTGGTAGATGGGGTCGTTGGAGGTCTCGTTGGCAAAGCTATTGAGCAGGTAGAGCTCCACCATGGTATTGTCAGAGGTCAGCGCATCCGGGCCGTTGAGAAAATGGAGGATGGGCTTCATCTCCGCATCGTGCCTGACAAGGTTGCCGTTGTTGAGATAAGCCTCATAGTGATCTGCATAGTCCTTATAGTATTTTGTGTTCCGGAGGATTTCTATGTACTTCCTGGCCACCTTCTTCTCACCATTGAGAATGGCACACTTGAGCATGTACTTCAGATAGTCGACGCGCCAGCCAAACTCCACTCCATCCTCCAGACACCAACGGTAACAGAAATTGAGTTTGCCATAATGATAGTAGATAAGCTTGCCGCCCGTCTGCATGAGACGCACCATAAAGGGAGCTTTGCAGGGCGCAGCGCCGTTCTTGTAGTGGTACATGTTATCGCCTGCCGTTCCCAAGCGGAAGAGGGCCAGGTTCTTCAGCATCCACATCATACGTGTGGGCTCCTCATCATCCCCAAGTGTCTGGTAGGTCTGCAACACACCATCCCAGTCGAGTTTCTCCACTTCGTGTGTCATGATGAGCTCACGCCGGAAGTTCTTGTCTTTGTACCACCCCGTCCATATTCCCGTTGCCAGGACGAGCAACACCACCACATTGCCCACGACGGCATAGCTCCGGCGGAGCGTGTCGGCCCAAGCGCCATAGGCCAAGGCAAAGACGGCAAGCACTGCCGAAAGCAATCCGAAGGGAAGATAATAGACAGGGAACTCGCCATTGAAGCAATAGACAGGAAGAGCAGTGGAATAGATTCCACTCTCGGGTGTCTGACAGTAGACGTAACGATAGCAAATGAGCGGAATGAAGACAATGGCAGCAAGGGCAACAAGGGTTGCGACGACCTTACCCAGGAGTCCACTGCGCACGCCTCCGTCGAGCTTCCATGCCATCAGCGCCATCAGGCCCGCGGCCATCAGACCGTAATAGCCCATCAGAGGATAGGCCACGGCAGTGGCAATCAGGACATACAGGTTGCGCAGTTGCCAGCGTGAAGGGATGAGACGGTAAAGCCACACCAAGGCAACGGCCGCCGTAGTGCCAATCGTAGCCACAAAGAAATGGCCTCGGAGCTTCAAGTAGAAAATCCAATAACCCAAGTCGACATCTGTGATGAGCAATAATGCCACTGGCACCAACAACGCCACGGAAGCATAGACAGGAATGCGGAAAGCACGCTTGACCAGCCACATCAGCAACAGCCACCACAAGCACAGCAACACGACGCCTATCCATGGATAGTAAAAATACTGTGTGAAGTAAGTACCTATCCATGTGAGGAAGCCGCCCGCCACGACCATTTGCTGCTGGAAGAACAAAGGCGTGTAAAGGAAGAGATTGAGTTCTTGCACTCGATAGAGGAAATCGGAGTCGTATGCCAAGAGTGCCACTGCTATGGCGACGAGCGCCAAAACGGGTATCGCAAAGCCTGCAACAGCCTTCCGCAACGATGAATATCCTGCCAGGGACTTGCCCTGAGAAGAGGCCGCCGGATGCAAAGAACTTTCCGCAAGACCATTCTCCGTATCATAACTCGGAGTCGCTTTTTCGTTGTTTCGTTTAGTTTCTTTCATTTCATAAAGGTCGTTAGGACTACGCAAAAGTAATAAATAATCATGAAAACTCTATCGTTTTTAACGAGAAAACAAAATTAAGCAAGGCGGTATTGACAATAATCCGACCAGGAAGAGCTATGAACTACCGGAAAAGGATAGTTTCGTCGCGGCCAAGCCGGCGTGTTTCTGACATCCTGTCCACACCTTTATTATATAAGGAGCAAAGTCACATTCACATACCGGAATGGATATCACGACCATCATACGAGGCGTCACCACCAGACAAGGAGACTTTCGAACAGGCAACATTAAAGCCCGACTGCACATGACATGCGGTCGGGCTTATTGGTTTATGCGACAGGTAACATGGCACGTTACCCTTCGCCAGCCGTCTGCTTACTCAGCAGACTCGTTGTTTTCCTGGTAGTTGTTGTGTCGTGGTTGACGCTCGCGACCGCCACGGTCATCACGGCGGGGACGACGCTCGCCACGGGGACGACGCTCGCGCTCAACATAACCTTCTGGCTTCTCCACAAGCACACGGTGAGAGAGCTTGTACTTGCCAGTCTTCGGATCGATCTCAAGAAGCTTCACCTGGATGTGGTCGCCTTCCTTGATACCAGCCTCCTCGACAGTCTCGAGACGCTTCCAGGCAATCTCGGAGATATGGAGCAGACCCTCCTTGCCGGGCATGATCTCAACGAAACAGCCATAAGGCATGATGCTCTTCACGACACCGTCGTAGACCTCGCCAACCTCAGGAATGGCCACAATGGCACGAATCTTCTGGATGGCAGCGTCGATCGACTCCTTGTTGGGAGCGCTCACCTGCACATGGCCCACACCGTCGGCCTCGTCGATGGTGATGGTCGATCCAGTGTCTTCCTGCATCTTCTGGATAATCTTACCGCCAGGGCCAATCACGGCACCGATGAACTCCTTGGGAATGTCGAAGGCCTCGATGCGGGGTACCTGCGGCTTCATCTCAGCGCGGGGTTCAGAGAGGGTCTTCATCATCTCGCTCATGATGTGCTCGCGGCCGGCCTTGGCCTGCATCAGCGCACGCTCAATGACCTCGAATGACAGACCGTCACACTTAATGTCCATCTGTGTGGCCGTGAGGCCGTTCTTCGTACCAGTGGTCTTGAAGTCCATATCACCCAGATGATCCTCGTCACCCAAGATATCAGAAAGGATGGCAAACTTGTCCTCACCAGGGTTATGGATGAGACCCATGGCAATGCCGGCCACCGGATTCTTGATGGGCACACCTGCATCCATCAGGGCGAGAGTGCCGCCGCAGACGCTGGCCATTGACGATGAGCCGTTGGACTCAAGGATATCGCTCACCACACGCACGGTGTAGGGATAGTTCTCAGGAATCTGGTCCTTCAGAGCGCGCCATGCCAAGTGGCCGTGTCCGATCTCGCGACGGCCCGGTCCGCGCTGGCTCTTGGCCTCACCCGTAGAGAAGGGCGGGAAGTTGTAGTGGAGCAGGAAGCGCTGATAAGCGCGCGTCACAGCACCGTCCACGAGCTTTTCGTCGAGCTTGGTGCCCAGCGTCACTGTTGCAAGCGACATGGTCTCACCACGCTGGAAGATAGCTGATCCGTGGGGCATGGGCAACGGAGACACCTCGCACCAGATGGGGCGCACCTCGTCGGTCTTACGACCGTCCATACGCAGACCCTCATCGAGGATACAGCGGCGCATGGCGTCGCGCATCGTGTCGCCCCAATAGCGTCCGGCCTCGGCATGCTTCTCCTCAAGCTCTTCCTCGGAGAGGTCAGCATGGGCAGCGTCATACTTCTCGAGGAAGTCGGCGATAGTCTTGTCGAAAGCGTCGTTGCGCTCCTGCTTCGGCAGAGTCTGGTGAATGATGTCATAGGCGGGCTGGTAGAGTTCAGCGTGAATCTGCTTGCGCAGGTCCTCATCGTTTACCTCATCGTTATACTCGCGCTTGACGTCAGTTCCCAGTTCCTTGGCCAGTTCGTCCTGCAGGTCGCACATCGGCTTGATGGCCTCCTGTGCAGCCTTCAAGGCTCCGATCAGGTCTTGCTCTGACACCTCACTCATCTCACCTTCAACCATCATCAGGTTGTCCTTGGTGCAACCGACCATGATGTCAAGGTCGGCATCCTTCATCTGGTCGAATGTCGGGTCAATGACATACTCGCCATTGATGCGTGCCACACGGCACTCAGAGATGGTATGCTCGAAAGGTATGGTAGAACAGGCCATGGCAGCTGAAGCCGCAAAGCCGGCGAGTGCGTCGGGCTGATCCTTTCCGTCGCTTGAAAGCAACCAGATCTGCACGAATACCTCACAGTGGAAATCAGAGGGGAACAAGGGGCGCAGGGCGCGGTCTACAAGGCGGGAAACGAGAATTTCCTCGTCGCTGGCTTTACTTTCTCTCTTGGTAAAGCCGCCAGGGAAACGGCCTGTGGCATAATACTTTTCCCTGTAGTCTACTGTCA
>CAVDNW010000010.1:33969-74297 GCA_963610435.1 Oscillospiraceae bacterium
TACTGTCACCGGCATGAAATCGGTACCGGGAACTGCTTCTTTGGCTGCCGTGACGGTGGCGAGCAGCACGGTGTTGTTCATGCGGAGAACAACAGAACCGTCGGCTTGCTTGGCAACCTTTCCGGTTTCAATCGAGATGGTCCTTCCATCTGGCAATTGAACGGTCTTTGTAATTACGTTCATCGAAAAATTAAAAAAATCTTATTGTTTTGACTAACATCTAAAAATATCTGTCGGCAAAGATACCTATTAAAAATGAAAAAGACAAAGCTTTCTTGACAAAAAATCGCTCGGGAGAAGTTTTTTTACTCTTTATTACATATTTAGTTGGCCAAAATTTTGCAACCTTCTATACTTTTTCTTACTTTTGCTCACAGTAACTACTATCTAACATAAACAAGCTTATGAGAAAAATTTACAAGCATTTACTGGTTGGATTGCTTCTCTGCTCGGCCACGGTCTTACAGGCAGCGACGATGACTTTCACAACCGGCAAGTCGGTAGGAGAACCTTTTACCATCGCCATGAACCCCGGGTTGACAATCACTGTCACTTGGGAGGACGGGTCACAGGAGACCTTTGTCAGCGACGGAACAGTGCAGACATTGACCTTGGCCTCGCAAAAGTTCACCCTGGACGCCGACGGCTCTGTCACCGCACTCTATGTGGCAGACAACCAAATCAAGTCAATGGACTTGACAAATGTCGCCAACTCGCTCAAGAAACTATATTGCGGCAACAACGAGTTGACCTTGCTTAACTTGAGCAGCTTCAAAAACCTTACAGAAGTGGACGCACAAGGTAACAGACTGACAATGATGAAAGTCTACGGTCCGGAGATTGTCAACGGCTCAGACAACGAGATGACGTCTTTTGCCGTATCACAATTATCCCGCATGAAGCAGCTCTACCTGGCTGACAACCAGCTGAAAGGTCTGGGCACGACCCAGATGTCATCGCTCGAGCGCTTGTTTGTCCAGCGCAACGTCATCAAGTCCCTCAAGTTCAACAAGTGCCCCTTACTGAAGGTTGCCGCACTCACCGACAACGGACTGACCACCCTCAGTCTTGAGGACACAGGCGACCTGCAGGAGCTGTGGGCCGGCGGCAATGCCCTCGACGAACTCGACATCACATCGTGCAGCAAGCTGGAATGTCTCGTTGTTCCCAACAACCAGATGAAGACCGTGCTGTGGAACGCCGCATGCAAGAACTCCCTGACGTATGTGGACCTCCGCGACAACAGGCTGTTCTTCAACTCCTTCCCCACCTTACACAACAACGACGTGCTCACCACAGCCCTGCTCGCCCCACAGAACCCCTACCCTCTGGTGGAAGATGGCTATGTCTATACCAACGAGCAGAACAACTGGGGCGCAGCCAAGCTGCAACCCATGTCGACCAACGGATGGGGTGGCACCAGCGTTCCCCAACTGACCATCACCGATAGCGAGGGCAACACGCTCAAGCAGGGCAGCGATGCCTCCACAAGCGACTACTACAACTACTTGCGGCGCATAACCTTCTGGGATTCATCGTTCGGAAAGACAGTGACCATCAGCGCCACCTCCGTCTACTATCCCGACATCACCCTGACCACCACGCCCTTCCTAGTGACCACGCCATCCGGCATTCAGGGCGTCACCACCGACAACAACGAGCAGAAGACTGCCGTCTACTACAATCTCAACGGACAACGTGTGGACAAGCCCTCTCACGGCATCTACATCTCAAACGGCAAGAAAGTCATCATCCGATAAACCGTATCATCATGAACACACACAAGATATTTGCCACCGCCGCAGCCGCGCTGCTCTCACTGACTGCCACCGCGCAGACCCGGCTGGACAACACTACCACCACGCCCAAAATCATCATCCCGGGCGACACCATCACACTTGGTTACAACAGCGATTTCGCCGTGGTGCCCATCAATGCCACCTGCGACTACACACCCAGCACGCCCGAAACTTGGGTAAAGGTACAAAAGGACGCCAACGGCAACCTTGCCATGTTCTCCGAGTTCAACGTGAACGGAGTGGACCGCTACGCCACAGTGACGCTTACAAGTGCCGACGGCACCTACACCAAGACACTTGTCGTCGACCAGCAGCCCAACACGATGGACGGCGCAGCTTCGAGAAGCAACGACAAGAAGATCTCTATCTCGGGCGGCAGTTCCAACCAGGCCATGGACGGCTACGGCATCGAGAAATCGTATGACGGCTCCACCGGCACCTTCTACCACTCGCCCTGGGGCGGCACGTCCACCACATTCCCCGTGGTGCTTACCTACAATCTCCACACCCCCAACCATCTGAGCTACGCTGTCTACACTCCCCGCCAAGACGGCAACTGGAACGGCAACTGGGGCAACGTCGATGTGGAGTACCAATTGTCCGACGGCACATGGGTAACCTTGCGCAGCACCGATTTCGGACAGGCCAGCACCGACACGCAAATCAAGTTCGGCGAAGACGGTATCGAAAATGTCTGCGCTGTGCGCTACACCATCCACGACGGCTACGCCGGCTTCGCCAGCTGCGCCGAGATGTCGTTCTACGAGCGCGACACGACAACCACACAATACCTCCGCCAGTATTTCGCCGATAATCTCTGCACAAAACTGCAGCCCAACATCACCAGAGAGGAAGCCGTGAAAATCAAGGACCAGTTTGTGAAACGTCTGGTCTACACCCTGCTCGACGGCAACTACTCCACGAAATTCCGTGTGGGCGAGTTCCGCGCCTACAAGCCCTACTCCGCCCTGCAGCAGGAGCTCAAGGTCTCCAACACCTATTGCAACCACGAGAACCCCACGGGCATCTCCGTAGAGAAGGGTGAGCGTCTTGCCGTCATTGTCGAAGGCATCGGCGACTACTCCGTCGGCATGAAGGTGCGCAATTTCGGCCCGACCGTCTTCCAGGAGAGCAACTACACCCTTTCCAACGGCGTGAACATCATCACCGCCAGCAACAAAGGCAACATCTACGTGAACTATTACACCAACGACTATGCCAAGGCTCCGAAGGTGAAGATACATTTCGCCATGTGTACCGAGAACGGTTACTTCGACCTCACCAAGGGCATGACCAACGACGACTGGAACGAGATCATCAACAACACCAAGAGCGACTGCACCGACCTGCTGGGCTATCACTGCCAGGTAAACTTCCCGTCTCAGACGCTGAAGCAGAACTGCAAGGATGCCGTATGGCTCGTCAACACCTACGACAGCATCGTGTCATCCGAGTTCACGATGATGGGCCTCTACAAGTACCACCGCAACTACGGCAACCACATGACCGTGATTTGCGTAGCCACGTCAGCCGGCCTCTACCACGCCAGCAACGACGGCATGTGTGTGCCCTACAGCGCCCTCGCACAGCCCTCATCATCCGACCCCTCTTACTTCGACTACTGGGGAGCCGGCCATGAACTGGGCCACAACAACCAGACCGACGGTGTGCTTTGGATAGGCCTCACCGAGGTGACCAACAACCTTCTGGCCGCCTTCGCGCAAGACCGCGTAGAGCCCAGCGGCTTCCACCGCATGGAGAACGAGTCGAACGGCGACAAGACCTACAGCTTTGCCAACCAGATCATCAAGCCGAACCTGCTGAATGCCAACAGCACCTTCCACCAAAGCCACAACGTGTGGTCATCGATGATCGCCTTCTGGGGCATACACTGCTACACCTACGAAGCCGGCGTTGACTCGCTGGCCTACCCGAAAATCTTCGAGAAAATGCGCACCATGGACCTTCCGCAGAAGAACAACGGCATCGGACAGAACGCCGACTACACTGCCGACGGCGAACAGCAGCTCAACTTCGTGAAGCAGGTCTGCGACATGACCCAGATTGACTTCACCGACTACTTCCACCTCTGCGGCATGATGATGCCCCACAATTCCATCATCGGTGACTACTCCAACCGCCGTCTGCTCATCACGCAGGACATGGTGGATGAGCTCCAGACCTACATCGACAGCAAGCACTATGTGAAGGCGCCTGCCGGCCTGTACCTGATCAACATCTACAACACCGACGCCTTCCGCAACAAGGCCACCGTTCCCGAAGGCATCGCCGCAGGCACTGGATGCACCGTCTCGGGCAGCAAAATCACTATCAAGCACGCCTCCTGGCCCAACGCCATCGGCTTCAAGGCCTACGACACCAACGGCAAGCTGGTAGAAATCTACACCTACGGCTACGGCTATCAGGGCAGCTCAGGCAACTACCGTCCCTCTTACACCAGCGCCTCGCTGGCCACCAACGTGGCCTACATCAACGCCGTGAGCTACGACGGCACAGAGACGCTCTGCTACAAGAGATAACCGCATCATCCCACAGACAAGACGAAAGGGGAGGCTTTGCACGACATGGCAAAGCCTCCCCTTGTTATTTACTCCTCCCTCGGTCACGGCCTGTCAGCCTTTGCGCTGGCTGCCCGTCACCACCCAGGCACTGGCAAGCACCAGTATCAGGGCCGTGGGCTTCTCCCAGGTCAGAACATCCTGACCGAGGAGAATGGCCACAAACGAGGCCACGACAGGCTGAAGGTTGGTGTAGACCGACACGGTGGTAGTCTTCAGGTAGCGCAGGGCAAACGGGATGGCGAAGTAGCCGGCCACCGTGGCAAACACCACGATGAACGCCATTTCCATCACACCGCTCCACATCCATCCGGCCGAGTAGAGGCGCGCAGCCTGCAGGTCGCCCCATGAGAATGGCAACACAGCAATGGTGGAAACCAAAAACACCCACTTCATCTGCGTCACAGCCGTGTACTTGGCCGACACGCGCCGCGTTATAATGAGGTAAACGGCCCACGTCAGCAGCGAGAGGACGGCCAGTCCGATGCCCAGCAAGTCGTTCTTGCCGGCACCGCCGTGCCAGCCCACCACCACCATGAGCAAAGCGCCGACCACGCCGACTACCACGCCCAGGGCTCCCCGCACCGTGATGCGCTCACCGATGAGCAATGCCGCACACACCATCGTGGCTACGGGGGTGAGCATGGCGATAACGCTGTAGTAGACAGGCGTCGTGAACTGCAGTGCCCATGCCGTAAGCGTCTGCGACACCACAAACCCCAGCAGTCCGCCTCCCATGATGACCAGGAGGTCGCGCCATGCCACACGCTCACGCGGCATGAAGAGCGAGATGACCCAGAAGATGGCCGCCGCACCCATGCAGCGTGTGGCCATGTAGGCCATGGGCGACACCCACTGGTCAAGCAACAACTTGGTCACGGGCACGCCGAGACCGAAAATCACATTGGCCAACAACACTGACAAGTGGCCTTCTATCTTACGTATTTCCATAACGGATGCAAAGGTAACGCTTTCCCTACAATTACAAATGTACCATGAGACGGAAGATGCGGCATGTCCCGATTTTGTCGGCGTGTTCCCTCTCCCAGGCACAAAAAGGCCTTTTTCCTGCCTCTTTTGAAACACCTACATACCAAAACGCCATCTTGCGCACGATTGCAAACTGTTTTTCTTGCTTTCTTGGTTCGTTTGCATTATCTTTGCCAAAAGAAAACCAGACGAACGACCAACCATAACATCCATTCATACCAAACACCCATCACCATGATAGACTACATTTCTTCCAACCTCTGGCAACTGTGGACCGTCATCGCTGTCGGTTGCCTCATCATGGAGCTTGTCTCCGGGGGGTTCTTCATCATCTGCTTCTCGGTCGGCGCAGTGGCCGCAGCCGTCACCACGCTGGTCGGGGGCCTGGGCTGGCAGGTATTCGCCTTCGTGGTGTTCACCGCCCTCAGTATCTTTCTTGTGCGCCCCTTCGCGCTCAAGTATCTGCACGGCGACAAACCGGCACCCGTGAGCAATGCCGACGCCATCATCGGACGGGTGGGACGCGTCAGCGAGACCATCGTGGCAGGCCACTTCGGGCGCGTCGCCATCGACGGCGACGACTGGAAAGCGCAAGCCTCCACCACACATGCCGACATACCGGCAGGAGCCCTTGTCAAGGTCACAGGCCGCGAGAGCATCATCATCGACGTGGTGCCGGCCACGGCTGCCCCCACCCCCATGAAACCAGCATAAGCCAGTCTGCATTTACAAACCTTTAAACTCATACCTACCATGTCCTACGTACTGATTACACTCGTGGTGTGCGTGTTGATCTTCGCCAAGATGGCACTGGTCATCATACCACAGTCTGAAACCAAGATTGTCGAGCGTCTCGGGCGCTACTATGCCACCCTCAAACCCGGCATCAACATCATCATCCCCTTCGTGGACCGCGCCAAGGAGATTGTCACCATGTCCAACGGCCGCTATCTCTACACCAGCCGTATCGACCTCCGCGAGCAGGTCTTCGACTTCGCACGGCAGAACGTCATCACCAAGGACAACATCCAGATGGAGATCAACGCCCTGCTCTACTTCCAGATCGTGGACCCCTTCAAGGCCGTCTACGAGATTAACAACCTGCCCAACGCCATCGAGAAACTGACACAGACCACCCTGCGCAACATTATCGGCGACATGGAGCTTGACCAGACACTCACCTCGCGCGACATCATCAACACCAAACTGCGCGGTGTGCTCGACGACGCCACCAACAAGTGGGGCATCAAGGTCAACCGCGTTGAGCTCCAGGACATCATTCCTCCGGCCAGCGTGCTGCAGGCCATGGAGAAGCAGATGCAGGCCGAACGCGACAAGCGTGCCACCATCCTCAATTCCGAGGGAACCAAGCAGGCGCAGATTCTGCAGTCGGAGGGTGAGAAGCAGGCCAAGATCAACCGCGCCGAGGCCGAGAAACAACAGGCCATCCTCCTGGCTGAGGGCGAGGCGCAGGCACGCATCCGCAAAGCCGAGGCAGAGGCGCAGGCCATAGACCGCATCACCGAGGCCGTGGGCAAAAGCAGCAACCCCGCCAACTACCTGCTGGCCCAAAACTACATCAAGATGATGCAGGAGCTGGCCTCTGGCGACAAGGCGAAGACCGTATTCCTGCCCTACGAGGCGTCGAACCTCATGGGAAGCCTGGGCGGCATCAAGGAACTCTTCAAGCAGTAGCCACTGCCCTTCCCACCCCGACGGGCGCTGGCCGACGTGACCCCACGCGGCCAGCGCCCGTTATTTTTGTCATGCTTTTTGGCCAACAAGTTTGTCTTCCGTTACTTTCAAATTAGAGAGCGGAAAGGCAGTCCAAGGCGCATCGGAGCAAACTTGACAGCCATGCGGCTGGACGTTTGTGCCTTTTCGACCCTCCACAGATACCCTATCGTGGCACGACAAGACCGTTATCGAGGTTCCATCCGGCCGTTCTCATGCCACGAAAAGGCAGTTATCGTGGCAAAAAACAGTTGCCATGTAGAGGCAAGGTCTTCCAGATTATCACAAATCGCTGATTGTTAGACAATTACAAAAAATCACCATTTTTCGATTATTTCCAGCCAAAATATTCTTTGTTCAAAACGAGGCCATGTTTTCATATATAGTTTGTCGTGCATTTTCGACAGATTCGCCATCCACAAGCCACGTGCAGCGGGGTGTCACACACACTGTCAAACCCAAGACAACAGGCCCAAACAGACCTAAAAATTCAAATTTTTCCACAAAGTAACGGTTTGTTATTTCAAAGGCGTAAAAAGAGCCGTTTTCTTACAGTTTGAAAGTTATAAAGAAGTTATAAATTCTCACTTTGTTATTATTTCTATTTATAAGATAGTCCCAATAACCTATCACTTTGGCAGAAAAAGCGTATCTTTGCAAGCATATTGATAGGAAAAGTTATTGTTTTACTGATTAATTGTTAAGATTATGGGGAAAGGATTGTATAATGCCGCCTACGAGCATGACGCTTGTGGTGTGGGCATGGTCGTGAACATCCACGGCAACAAGAGCCACGATCTCGTCGACAACGCACTGAAAGTGCTGGAGAACCTGCGCCACCGCGGTGCAGAGGGTGCCGACGGCAAGACGGGCGACGGTGCAGGCATCTTGTTGCAGATACCACACGAATTCATCCTGCTGCAGGGCATTCCTGTGCCCGAGAAGGGCAAGTACGGAACGGGCCTGGTATTCCTTCCTAAGGACAGCAACTGCCAGCATCTCATCTTGTCGATCATGATCGAAGAGATTGAGCGCGAGGGACTGAGCCTCACCCACCTGCGCACGGTGCCCACCAACCCGGGATGTCTCGGCGAAGCCGCACTCACCACAGAGCCCGACATCAAGCAGGTGTTCGTCACGGGAGTGACAGACGACAAGGTGCCGACGTTCGAGCGCACACTATATATCATACGCAAGAAGATCGAGAACCGCGTGGCCCAGTTGGGCGCACAACGTCCGGAGCTGCCCGTCAGCGATTTCTACATCTGCTCGCTCTCCAGCAAGAGCATCATCTACAAGGGCATGCTCTCCAGCCTTCAGCTGCGGCAATACTACCCCGACCTCACCAACAACTACTTCACGAGCGGCTTGGCCATCGTCCACAGCCGCTTCTCCACCAACACGTTCCCCACCTGGAGTCTGGCACAGCCTTTCCGCATGGTGGCCCACAACGGCGAAATCAACACCATCCGCGGCAACCGCGGCTGGATGAAGGCCCGCGAGTCGGTGCTGTCAAGCGATGCCCTTGGTGACATCCACGACATCACGCCCATCGTGCAGCCGGGCATGAGCGACTCCGCCAGCCTCGACAACGTGTTCGAATTCTTCGTCATGAGCGGTCTGTCGCTGCCACACGCCATGTCAATCATGGTTCCCGAGAGCTTCAACGACAAGAACCCCATATCCGAAGACCTGAAGGCATTCTATGAGTACCACTCCATTCTGATGGAGCCTTGGGACGGTCCCGCCGCCCTGCTCTTCTCCGACGGACGCTTCGCCGGCGGCATGCTTGACCGCAACGGTCTGCGCCCGGCACGCTATACCATCACCAAGAACGACACGATGGTGGTAGCCTCCGAGGTGGGCGTCATGGACTTCGACCCGACAGAGATTGCCGAGAAAGGCCGTCTGCAGCCCGGCAAGATTCTGCTCATCGACACCCAGGAAGGCAAGATCTACTATGACGGCGAGATACGCGAACGCCTGGCTGCCGAGCATCCATACCGCCAGTGGCTCAACACCAACCGCATCCAGCTCGAGAAGATACGCAGCGGACGCAAGGTGAACAACGCCGTCAGCAATTTGCAGAGCAAGTGCGTGGAGTTCGGCTTCGGCCGTGAGGACATCGAAGACACCATCGTGCCCATGGCCGTCAAGGGCCAGGAGCCTACCGCCTCGATGGGCAACGACACGCCGCTGGCCGTGCTGAGCGACCGCCCGCAGATATTCTTCAACTATTTCCGCCAGCAGTTTGCCCAGGTCACCAACCCTGCCATCGACTCCATCCGCGAAAACCTCGTGATGAGCCTCACCGAGTATATCGGCCGCGTGGGCACGGGCATCCTCAACCCCAGCGAATCAAACTGCAAGATGGTGCGCCTGCCCCACCCCATTCTCACCAACACGCAGCTCGACATCCTTTGCAACATACGCTACAAGGGCTTCAACACCATCAAGCTCCCCATCCTCTTTGAGGCACGGCAGGGCGAGAGTGGCTTGCGCGACGCCCTCGAACGCCTTTGCCACGATGCCGAGAAGAGTGTCGACGAGGGTTACAACTACATCATCCTCACCGACCGCGATGTCGACGAGACACACGTCGCCATACCCTCACTCCTTGCCGTGAGCGCCGTCCACCACTACCTCATCTCGGTGAGCAAGCGCGTCCAGACGGCCCTCATCGTCGAGTCGGGCGAGATTCGCGAGGTGATGCACGCTGCCCTGCTTTTGGGATACGGTGCGTCGGCCCTCTGCCCCTACATGACCTATGCCATCCTCGACGACCTCGTCAAGCAGCGCAAGATACAGGAAGACTATCCCACCGCCGAGGCCAACTATATCAAGGCCGTCAAGAAAGGCCTTTTCAAGATTATGGCCAAGATGGGCATCTCGACCATCCGCAGCTACCGCGGCGCCAAGATTTTCGAGGCCATCGGCCTGTCGGAGTCGCTCCTGAAGACCTATTTCGGCACAGACCACAGCACCATCGGCGGTGTAGGTCTGAAGACCATCGCCCACGATGCCATTGCGCTCCACGACGAGGCATTCCGCCTGGAGAAGGCCAGCCACTCCGCTTCCTACGTGGAGAAGCCCCTTCCCACGCTCGGACAGTTCCACTGGCGGCGCGACGGCATACGCCACGCCTGGAACCCTGACACCATCGCCACCTTGCAGCTGGCCACCCGACGCGGCGACTACCAGCTGTTCAAGAAATACACGAAGATGGCCGACGAGAAGGACGACCCCATCTTCATCCGCGACTTCTTCGACTTCAAGCACGCCAGTGCACCCATCGATCTGAACGAAGTGGAGCCTGTGGAGTCCATCGTCAAGCATTTCGTGACGGGAGCCATGTCGTTTGGCGCCTTGAGCAAAGAGGCACACGAAGCTCTCGCACTGGCCATGAACAAGCTCGGCGCCCGTTCCAACACAGGTGAAGGCGGCGAAGACGAAGCACGTTTCCACTCATCGATTGACGGCATCTCGCTCTCAAGCAAGACCAAGCAGGTGGCCTCCGGCCGTTTTGGCGTGACCACTGAGTACCTGGTCAACGCAGAGGAGATACAGATCAAGGTGGCTCAAGGTGCCAAGCCGGGTGAAGGCGGACAGCTGCCGGGCTTCAAGGTCAACGACATCATCGCCAAGACACGACACTCCATACCGGGCATCTCGCTCATCTCGCCACCGCCCCACCATGATATCTACTCCATCGAAGACCTCAAGCAGCTGATTTTCGACCTGAAGAATATCAACCCCCGCGCGGCCATCTCCGTGAAGCTGGTGGCTGAGAGCGGTGTCGGAACAATCGCCGCCGGCGTCGTGAAGGCCAAGGCCGACCTCATCGTCATCTCCGGCGCTGAGGGAGGAACAGGCGCCAGCCCGGCATCGAGCATGCGCTTTGCCGGCATCTCGCCTGAGATCGGACTGGCCGAGACTCAGCAGACCCTGGTCAAGAACGGACTGCGGTCGCTCGTACGCCTGCAGGTGGACGGACAGCTCAAGACCGGACGCGATGTCATCATGACGGCACTTCTCGGAGCCGAGGAGTTCGGCTTCGGCACAGCAGCACTCATCACCCTGGGCTGTGTCATGATGCGCAAGTGCTCGCAGAACACATGTCCCATGGGCGTGGCGACACAGGACCCCAAGCTCCGCGCACACTTCATGTGCAACTACCACCACGTCGTCAACTTCTTCACCTTCCTCGCAGAGGAGGTGCGCGAGTACCTGGCACAGATGGGTTACCGCCATCTCAACGACATCATCGGACACACCGAGCTCATCGTGCGCAAGTCGCTGGCCGCCAAGCCGGCATCGGCATTGGCCAAGGACAAGGACGAGGCTGCAGCCATCACACGCAAGTGGAACTCGCTCGACTTCACCAACCTGCTCCACCAGGAGCACGGCGACTCGTCATTCTACTGCACCAAGAGTCAGGAACACGACCTGGAAGGCGTGCTCGACGAGCAGATGATCAAGGCCGCCGCCAGCACCATAGAGACCGGCGGCGAGATTGACCTCGACTACAGCATCCGCAACACCAACCGTGCCGTGGGAACCATGTTGTCGGGCTATATCGAGCAGCACCGCAGCGAGAAGATCGAAAAGGAAATACACGCCACGGGCGACGATGTCGACACGGTAACCAAGCGTCTGGCACAAGAACGCGCCGCGCAGATCAACGTGAAGTTCAAGGGATCGGCCGGACAGAGCTTCGGTGCCTTCCTCGTCAGCGGCGTTGACTTCAAACTCGAGGGCGACACCAACGACTATTTCGCCAAGGGACTCTCAGGCGGGCGCGTTTCGATTCTGCCGCCTATACGCTCCAATTTCGCGGCCGAGGACAACATCATCGCGGGCAACACCGGACTCTACGGAGCCACCAGCGGTGAGCTCTACGTCAACGGTAAGGTGGGCGAGCGCTTCGGTGTCAGAAACTCTGGAGCCATCGCCGTCATCGAGGGCGCAGGCGACCACTGCTGCGAATATATGACCGGCGGACGCGTCGTGGTGCTCGGCGAGACGGGCCGCAACTTCGCGGCCGGCATGAGCGGCGGCGTGGCCTACGTGTGGGACAAAAACCACAACTTCGACTACTTCTGCAACATGGATATGGTGGAAATCAACCTCGTCGAGGAGAGCAGCTACCGCAAGGAACTGCATGAGCTCATCCGCCAGCACTACCTCTACACAGGATCCAAACTGGCACGCACCATGCTCGACGACTGGAACCGGTACATCGAGGACTTCATACAGGTGGTCCCAATCGAGTACAAGCGTGTGCTGCAAGAGGAGCAAGTGCGCAAGCTGCAGCAGAAGATTGCCGACATGCAGAGAGATTATTAACCAACGTGTAACAGCAACAAGCATCATCATACATCATGGGAAATCCAAGAGCTTTTCTGACTATAGACCGCAAGGAGGCCGGCTACCGGCCCATACACGATAGAATACACGACTACGGTGAGGTGGAGCAGACGCTCAACTCACACGACAGACAGTTGCAGGCAAGCCGCTGCATGGACTGCGGCGTACCCTTCTGCCACAGCGCCTGTCCGCTGGGCAACAAACCACCCGAGTGGAACGATGCCCTCTACAAGGGCGACTGGAAGTTGGCCTACCAGCTGCTCAACGCCACCAACGACTTCCCCGAGTTCACGGGACGCATCTGCCCTGCACTCTGCGAAAAAGCCTGCGTGCTCAATCTCATTGAGCACCAGCCCACCACCAACCGCGAAGACGAGGCTGCCATCACCGAGCATGCCTGGGAGGAAGACTACATCCGCCCCGTCACGCCCGAGCGCAACGGCAAGAAAGTGGCCGTCGTAGGCGCAGGACCGGCAGGCCTCGTGGCAGCCAACAGACTCAACCACATGGGCTACAAGGTCACCGTCTACGACGCCCGCGAGAATGCCGGAGGACTGCTCCGCTACGGCATACCCAATTTCAAGCTCAACAAGGAGGTTATCGACAGGCGCATAGCCCTGCTCCGCCAGGAAGGCATCGAGTTCTCGTTCGGCGTACACGTCGTGACAGACAAGAAGCAGGTCGGTGACATACAGAACGACTCCACACTGGCAAAGGACAAGGTTGTGACCTTCACGGAGCTTTCCGACACGTTCGACGCTGTGGTCGTCTGCACGGGAACACCGCAGGCACGCGACCTCAAGATACCCGGCCGCGAACTCAAGGGCGTACATTTCGCCCTGGAGATGCTGGCACAGCAGAACCGGGTGCTGGCAGGCGAGGAATTCAAGAAAGACGAGCTGGTCAACGCCAAGGACAAGGACGTGCTGGTGATTGGCGGCGGCGACACGGGATCCGACTGCATCGGCACGGCCCACCGGCAGGGCGCTCGCAGTGTCACGCAGATTGAAATCATGCCCAAGCCGCCCGTAGGCCCCGAAGACCCGAAAAACCCTTGGCCCAACTGGCCACGCACACTGAAGACCACCTCCTCACACGAGGAAGGTTGCGTGCGGCGTTGGAACATCAACTCTCTGGAGTTTCTCGGCAAGGACGGCAAGCTGACCGGCGTGCGTGTGCAACCCATCGACTGGAAGCCCAATCCCGAAGGCGGACGTCCGCTCATGGTGGAGGCCGGAAAACCCGAGATTATCAAGGCACAGATTGTGCTGTTGGCCATGGGCTTCCTCAGACCCGAACAACCACAGTTTGCCGACAACGTGTTTCTCGCCGGCGATGCTGCCAGCGGTGCAAGCCTCGTGGTGCGCGCAATGGCCAGCGGCCGTGATGCTGCAAAGAAGGTCAACGAGTATCTCAACAGATAACAACGCAACATTCGATTGACAACCATAGACGGTAACGGTTTTTCCTATCATTACTCGTTTCGGGCATTCCGCCGAGGTCAGTTGTGACCCGGGGAATGCCCATTTTGCTTTGTGCACCAGTCAGGCAAAATAATCGGGAAAAGACAGCCGTCGAGACAATAATCAGCCGCCAGGACTCGTTTAGAAAGCATGCAGTGGACTGACAGAATACGACAGATGAAAATCGTGCTGGTCGTCGCGGCCATCCTCATAGCCGCCGGCTCACTCGTCGTGTCCCACATCCTGACGCGCGACCTCGAACAACAGGAACGGTCGCGCATGCAAGTGTGGGCCGAAGCCATGCGCACACTCAACAAAGCAGATGAGAACACCGACCTGGGACTGGTACTGAAGGTGCTCAATGAAAACAACACCATACCCGTCATCGTACTCGACTCGCACGGTAACGTATCCGATTTCCGAAACCTCGACCTCAAGGCCGACACCTACGACGACAGCCTCAACCAGGCAAGCCAAGAAGGCCACAGGCTACAAGCGGCACACCGCAACATACGCATCTACCTCGACAAGCAGACCAACGACTATATCGACGTGTGCTACGACGACTCGCGCGTGCTCAAGCGGCTGGCCCTTTATCCGTATGTGCAACTGGGCATCGTGCTGCTCTTCGTCGTGACGGCCATCATCGCGCTGCTCACCTCCAAGCGGGCCGAACAAAATAAGGTATGGGTCGGCCTGTCGAAGGAGACCGCCCACCAGCTCGGCACGCCCATCAGCAGCCTCATGGCGTGGGTGGAAATTCTCAAGGAGCAATATCCAGACGACGACCTCATACCTGAACTTGACAAGGATGTGAAGCGACTGCAACTCATTGCCGACCGCTTTTCGAAGATTGGTTCGCTGCCTGAGCCGGTGCCCTCAAGCCTCAACGAGGTCATGGACCATGTCATCGACTACATGGACCGGCGCACCAGCAAGCGCGTGAAGATGGTCAAGGACTTCCCCGACCACGACATCATCGTCAGCCTCAACGCTTCACTCTTCGAGTGGGTCATAGAGAACCTCTCGAAGAATGCCGTCGACGCCATGGGCGGCGAGTCGGGAACCATCACCCTGCATGTGGAGGAGACACCTACGAAAGCCATCATCGAAGTGAGCGACACGGGCAAAGGCATCCGCAAGAAAGATCTGCACAATGTCTTCAAGCCGGGCTTCACAACCAAGAAACGGGGCTGGGGACTGGGGCTCAGCCTTGCCAAGCGCATTGTGGAAGAATATCACAAGGGCCGCATCTGGGTGAAAAGCTCAGAGGTGGGACGCGGCACCACCTTCCGCATCGAATTGAAAAAGACCTGACTGACGGTCACGTCATACCAACTTATTTTTTTACCGTCACAAAACGGATTCTCCGAACGTCAATAGCCGAAGGCCTTTGCCGGGTTTTAGCGATTGTCGCAACCCAGCAAAGGCCTTCTGATTTTTCCGCAGGTCATGTCTTTTGTTCCTGCCTCTATTTCAAGGATGTCTTATCGACCGAGTTCCTTGCGCATCTCGCGACCCAACTTTCCCCAATAGGGCAAGTGTTTCAGCGTGGAACGTACAGGCCCCACATGCCATAGCATAAGCAAGAGCATAAAGACACATCCGCCAATACACGTCACTCCGTAGAGCTGCTTGATACCCGTGAGCAGGCTCTCAGCAGGCGTATAGATGTGCGCACTCACCAGGTTGTCCATGACATGAAAGCGCAAGAGATAATCGCAGACACCCTCCGTGATGGTAGCCATAAGTCCATTGCGGACAAAGCCGCAGATGGTCAGTCCCATGAAGAAATGCTGGAAAGGCATCAGCTCCTCCAGATAGATGGTGAGCGTCGTGAAGAAGATGGTATAGCCGAACGAGCGCAGAAACGTAGGCACAAACAACGCCTCCAGGGGCAAGCCGGGACAGACCAGGAAATACATCATGAGCTGATAGCAAAGCAACAGCGCAAAGCCCAGCGTAAGCAGGCGCGTATAGACCTGCCTTGTCATCTTCATCCACCACAGGCAGAAGAGGCAGCCCGTGAAGTTGCCGGCCAGCGTGATGAGGGTAAGGGGCGAAAGCGTCATCATGCCCCAGTGCATCACAGCACCGGTATAGGCGTTTTGCAGCACCTGCGGCGTGGAGTTCATCACCTCGGCCACGGCAAACATCAGCAAGATGGGTACAAGTGTCTTATAGCTGAAGGCTGCTGGCGACAGGTAGGGATGGCGGATGTTGAGCATGCGCCACACGGTCAGCGCCACCATTGCCAGCTCGACGACCACCACAGACCACCACAGATGACTGTCGGCCCAATTGTAGTGTTCGCCATAGAGGAAAATCCAGATGCCCGTCAGAAGCGTCAGCGACCACATGACCATTCCCAGCCAGTCGATCGAGATGAAGGGCAGAGGCTTCATGAAACGGAACGGGCGGGTAGACACATACATGAACAACAACGTCAGAACCAACAGTCCGATGACGAGCCACGGCATCATCTGCCATGCCCCCGTGTAGTAGGTCACCTGCTGGCTCAGCCAAGTGCTGCCGCTGATATCGCCAAGAACTATCATGTAGAGCAGGGGAAAGAAGATGCAGAAGTCGCGCTTCGGGGTCATCCACAACTGTATGTTGCTCATCGCCTCAAAAGTGGCCATGAGTTTCATGAACCCACAAGCGAAAGACAGCAAGCAGAGCAACGGCATGGTCTGGTGGACGTCAGAGCAGTCGAAGAGCACCTGTGTCAGCAGCATGCACACCAGCATACCACTGATGGAGAAGAGCTCCAGCTGGCGGTTGGTAAACCGGAACTTCATCCGGAACAGGAATGGGAACGGCATGGCCACGCCCACTTCGCCGCAAATGAAGATGAACATGATGTCCTCCTGCATGAGCTGCGTAGCGCCCATCATCTGCTGCATGGAACCGAGATAGGTGGTATTGACAAGTTGGAAAACGACAGCGCAAGCCAAATAGAGCCACGGCTGCAAGGCCTTCGGGATGAAGGGCTTCACCATGGGCATGGCAAACGGCTGCCCAATCATAGGTCCAGACATAGTTAGACGAGTGATGTTAAAAACGTTGAAGTCATCCTTTTCAGGATTCAATATTTCACCCGCGTCTCTACATTGAGTCCGCTGAGCAACCGCTTGACGTCAGCCGCGTCGTTGCCGGCCGTCAGTTCGATGCGCACCGGTACGCGCTGCTCCACTTTCACAAAGTTGCCTGTGGCGTTGTCTACCGGGATGTGGTCCATGCCGGCACCCGAGGCTGCAGACATGGCCACCACGCGCCCTTGGTAGGTCACGCCTGGCACTGCGTCGCATTCGAAGGTCACGTCGGCACCCACACGGATGTGGTGCAGCTGCGACTCACGGTAGTTGGCGATTACCCATACCTGACTGTCATCGACGATATCGACCATAAGCTGACCGGGTTGCACCAGCTGGCCGGTGTAGATATTCTTCCGGCCCACATAGCCGTCACACGGAGCGGTGATGACCGTATAGCCCAGGTTGAGCTGTGCCAGATGGAGCTGCGCCTCGGCCACGCTTTCCCCAGCGCGGCTCTGCCCCAACCGTTGGTTCTGCTCGCCCGTCACACTGGCAGTGGCCACCCTGCTGGCAGTGGCCTGCGCCATGCGGGCCCGTGCAGCCTGCCAGCGCGAGCGGGCCTGCTCATATTGCGTCTTGGCGTGATCAAACTGCTGTTGGGTGACGGCACCCTTGGCCTGCAAAGCCTTAAAGCGGTCATAGTCGCGGCGTGCGTTATCCATGCCTTCCTTCGCCTCGGCAATGCCTGCACTGGCCACGTCTACGCTGGCACTGGCCACGCTGACGTTGCGTTGTGTAGTGCCAATGCTGGCCGTAACGGCTCCGCTGCCGCTCTTCTGTCCCTTCAGAGCGGCCTCTGCCTGGGCCAGCGCCAGCCGATACTCGGAATCATCGATGACGACAAGCGTGTCGCCTTTCTTCACATGCTGGAATTCGGTGAAACGTATCTCCTTGATGAAGCCCAGCACACGGGTGTTGACGGGTGTCTGGTTGCGGTGAACCATGGCGTTGTCGGTATATTCCACACTGCCAAGGTGCACGAAACGGCTGCACACATAGACGGCTCCAAGCACCAAGAGTGCTATGACCACCAGGTTATAAGCTCTGAGCAATTGCTTTTTCTTGTTCATAATTCTCCTGCGATATATTTCATTTTATAATAAGCGTAAGCGATATTGATGCGCGCATCGGCCTCCGAGAGCTCGGCATCGAGACGCATGTTGCTGGCGTCGATCATGTCGGTGACCAGTGCCAACTGGTTGAGGTAGCGGTCGTTGACCACCTGATAGTTTTCCTGAGCCAGCTCCACGTTTTTCTGTTGGGTCTTGAGTTCCACATAACTCTGCCGGTAAGCCACCCAGGCAGCCTGCATCTGGTTGTCAAGCTGTTCCCTTGTGACAGTCTTGCGCTCTGAAGCCTCTTGCATCTCCAAACGCGCCTGGCGCAGTCTTTTGTTGCTCTTGAAGAGCGATGACAGCTGATAGCTGACACCTACTCCGACATACCACACGTTCAGGTTCTTGTTGACAGGCGGCAGTTCGAAGGTGATGGGGCCCTCGAAATTGTTGGAAGCCACCACTGCTACCTTGGGGCGCATGTCACTGCGGGCCAGCTTCAGTTGCTGCTCCGACAGTTGCTCGTCAATGGATGCCATGCGGAGTTGCGGGCTGTTGAGTGTCGCAGCCTGTTGCCAGTGGCTCTCCCCGTCTTGTGCAAACGACTGGGCAGACACATCGTCAGCCGGTTCGATGCTGACGTTGCCGTCGATGCCAAGTGCGTTGCACAGCTGATGGCTGATTACCTCGCGTTGGTTGCGAAGCTTGGTCAGGTTCAGCCTAAGGGTCTCCAGTTGCAGTTCGTAGCGCGTGATGTCGTTCTTCAAGGCCACCCCTTGCTTATGGCGCTCGTCGATGTCGGCAATGAGACGCTCGGTCAAGTCGATGTTGCTCTGCAACACCCGCTCACGGTTGGCCAGCTTCTCAAGGTCCAGATACTGTCCGAGGACCAGGAAGCGCTGCTGTTGGCGCGTCAGGTCTGTGGCCGTCCCGGCTTTGTCCAGCCCCAGTTGGGAGAGGCGGACACCTGCGTCGACGGCTCCGCCCGCATAGACGGTCTGCTGGACATCGACCGCAAACTGGTTACCGAAATGTGGAGCGTGCAGGCCATGCACGTTGCTGAAGTTGCGGTCCATGAGCAGCACATTGCCGATGAAACTGGCCGAGAGGCGTGTGGAGATGTCAGGGAGACGCTGGCTCCGCGCCGCGCTTACACCCTCCCGGGCGGCCTCGACGCCCGTCTGGCTTGCGCGAATGCTGCTGTTGGCTTTGTCCAAGAGGCCAAACATCTCGCCGATGGTCAACCGCTGTACCGTTTGCGAGAGGGCCGTAGCAGACAGGGAGACGGCAAACACCGTCACCAACAAATGTCGTTTTTGCATACTTTTTGGTTTTCTTTCTCTGTTATCGGGTGCAAAGTTACGGCGATTTTCGGCTCGGCCCGCTCCTTAAAAAACGCAACTTTTTGACAAAACGGGAACAGAACAAAGAAAAACACGTATCTTTGCAAACTATATGGAAACAGAACTCATACATCTGCAAAAGCAAAAGCTCCGCGTCTCACAACATGTTGTGGGACACGGAGCATTACTGGTTTGTCACCGGGGGCAGGGCACCGTAACCATCAACTTGGATTCATGGCACCTGCAAGGCGACAGCGTCATCATTTTCTTTCCGGGTGACGTGGTGCGCTGGAGCAATGTGAGCGATGACTTCGAGGCCGACATCCTCTGCTACTCGCAAGACATCCTCAGAGCTGCAAGCATCAACATCGAGCACGAGATATACCTGGAACTGCGCAAGGACAGGCTCTGTCACGACGAACCACTGGTAATCGGCGTGGTGAAAAGCATCTTCCACATTCTCGCCTTCTACTTCGAAGACGGCTTCACACCATCCATCCAGCGCATCGTGTCGCTGCAGTTGCAGTCGTTCTTCATCGGGTTTGCCGACTACGCACGCTACAATCCCCATTTCCTCAGCTACCACACCAACGACTCGCAGCGCAACCAGCAACTCTTCGCCCTGTTCATGCGGCTCATCGAAGAGCACCACAGAGAGGTCCGTGAGGTGTCAGCTTACGCCCAGCTGATGCACATCAGCCGCAAGTATCTGAGTCGCATCTCCCAAGAGCACACGGGGCTGCCGCCCAAGAAAATCATCGACAACTACCTCGTGGAGCAACTGAAGCTGACACTCTACAACACGCAGAAGAGCCTGAAGGAGATTGCGGCCGACTATCATTTCCCCGACCAGTCGGCCCTCACACGCTACTTCCGGCAGCACTGCGGTATCACCCCGAAGCACTATGTCGATCAGGCCTTGCCATCGTCGACCACCTTACCGTCGAAGAGCCGCACCACACGGTGAGCCATCTGGGCGTCGTGCTCATTATGGGTGACCATGACAATGGTGGTGCCCTCCTGATTGAGCTCGGTGAGCAGACGCATCACCTCAGCACCGTTCTTGGAGTCGAGGTTGCCGGTGGGCTCGTCAGCGAGGATGAGCTTGGGGCCGAAGACCACCGCACGGGCTATGGCCACACGCTGCTGCTGACCGCCCGAGAGCTGATGGGGAAAGTGCTTGGCGCGGTGTGCGATGTTCATGCGGTGCATCACCTCGTCCACCTTGGCCTTGCGCTCGGCCTTCGGCATGCCCAGGTAGGCCAGCGGCAGGGCGATGTTTTCCTCCACATTAAGCTCGTCGATGAGGTTGAAACTCTGGAACACGAAGCCCACCTGCCCCTTACGGATGGCCGTGCGCTCGTTTTCCTTGAAGCCGGCCACTTCCTTGTCGGCAAGCCAATACTCTCCGCTTGTGGGGCTGTCGAGCAGTCCGAGGATATTGAGCAGCGTGGACTTGCCACATCCCGACGGGCCCATGATGGCCACAAACTCACCATCGTTCACTTCGAAACTAACCTTGTCAAGCGCAATGGTCTCCACCTCTTCGGTGCGGAAGACCTTGCATAAGTCTTTTACTTTTATCATTTTATCTTGTTTTTCTTTGTTTTCTAATGTTTGCTCTTTATTGACAGGAGGCCTCAATATAGGCTGCCCGCCAGCTTTCCTTGCCCGATGTTATTCGTCCTTCAGGTATTTCATGGGGTTAGATGTTGCCACCTTGCGGCAGTTGACCACTACCGAGAGGCTGATGACAAGCAACACGGCAACTGTTACAACCAGGAAGCTCCATGGCGTGAGGTGGATGCGCACGGTGAAGTTCTGCAACCACTGGGCAGCAATAAGCCATGCACCTACACAACCGACGAGCACACTGGGCAACGCCACGCGCATGATGTCCTTGACAAACAGGTGGAGGATGTCGCTCAACTTGGCACCGTTGACCTTACGGATGGCTATCTCCTTGCTGCGGCGGGCCACCTCATCGGACGAGTAGCCGACCAGGCCGAAAAGGGCGATAATGAAAACCACGATACCACCCACAAGGATGCCATTGCGGAAATTACGCTGCGACACATACTGGCTCTCATACTCTGAAGCGTAGGTCACAAATTTCACTGGCTTGCCGGGGAACAGCTTTTCCACCTTTTGTCGCACACCAAGCATCGTCTCGGGCGTGAGCTCACTCATCTTCACGAGTATGTTGTCGCTGTTGCGCAAGCCCGAATAGAACACCATGCTGGGCTGGTCGGCCTTACCGTTGGCCTGGGTGACACTGCCCAGCTGGATACTTTTATACACGCCCACAATCTGGACAAACGGGAATCGCCCATTGCAATGCTCGCTGACGAAGATACGCTTACCCACAACGCCGTCTTTCCATCCTGCCGCCTTGGACAGTTTCCGGGCAAAGCGCTCGTCGACCATAATCTGGCGCGAGGTATCACTCCGGTCAGTGAAGAAGGAGCCTTGGGTGATTGGGATATCGAGTATATTGAAATAATTGTCGCCAACAAAGTACAGATCCTGCGCGTTGAACAGTTCCTGGTCGCTACCCGGAAGCGACACGCTGTTGCCCGAGCCAAACCAACCGTCCACGGGGAGATAGGTAGAGGTGGTCACCTGCGACACATGCGAATCGCGGCGCAGCTCGTCGAGACAGCGGCGACAGTCGTCATTCTGCATTCCCGACACGTTGAGGATGCCCACCTTGGCATACTTGTAGCCTGGATCAAGATTGGTCATCTTGCTGTATTGGGCACTGATGACCCAAAGCAGACTCATCATCAGACCCACGATGACAAACTCGGCAGCGAGCAACGCCAGCTTCCAGCGGCGGCGGTTCTCCGACCATCCGCGGAAGGCACTGGTGACCGGTGTGCGCTGAAAGAGCCAACCCGGCACCACACCGCCAATGAAGATGACGACCGCCACAATGGCCACAAGGATCCATGCACCACGATTGAAAAGCAGGGCGGCCACAGGTGCTGAGAGAAACTCCTCAATGGTGCCCTTGCAGACGAACACGAGCAGGGCAGCCAGCGCCACCGACATTGCCACGTGGACAAGGGCCTCGGAGAGCGTCTGGGCGTAGAGGTTGCCCTTCTTGGCACCGAAACACTTGCGAACGGCCATCTCACGCGAGCGGCTCACAGTGTTGCTCACGATGATGAGCAGATAGTTCATGACCGAGGTGAAGAGCAGCACGAAGGCCACAATGCTCAGAATCCATTTCATCATCTGCACATACGAGTCACTGGTATAATAGTCGTTGAGTGTCTTGAAGTCTACATCAATCTTGGATCCCGTCTTGGCCAGTTCCGCCATATCAATGTTGTCAGTGAGCATCTTGGTCATGTAGGGGCGTAGCTCGCCGGCATCGTGACCCTTGGCCAGGCGCACATACGACTCATAGCGGTCGTTGCCCACCCAGTTGTTGGTGCCGTCATAGGTGAACTGCCCTATGTCCTTCATGGCCAGCAGCGCATTCTTCCCGTGCATCGAAGAGCCCCAGGGGAACGCCTCGAACACACCGCCGATGGTGAACGTGATGCCCGGGCAATCGTCAATCGTGAAGCGTCGGCCCACAACATTGCCGCCAATAGTCTTCGCCAAGTCGGAACTGACCATGACACAATTCTTGGTGGAGAGCACCTTGCGGGCATCGCCGGCGAGGATGGGCTGCGGGAAGACGTCGAAAAAGCAACTGTCGGCCAAGATGACGCTCGACTTCACGGTGTTGCCCTCGCCCTCGCCGTCTTTCGACTGGGCACGCAAACGCAGCTGTGTCTCGTCCCCCCACTGATGGGTGATGCGTGTGGCTGCCTCCACCATGGGCACGTATTTCTTGATGCCGGGCGCCCACGCACCAGGCGTATGGGCGGCTTCCGCCATGTCATTCATGTCGCCTATCTTGTATTTCTCGACCACACGATAGGTGCGGTCAGCTCCTGCGAAATGGGAGTCGAAAGTCTGCTCATAGTAGATTTCGGCGATGATGACCGAGCTGATGGCCAGTCCCAGGCCAAGACACAGAATCTTGGTGATGTTGTGCTGGCCACGGCGGGCCAGACCTGAAAAGGCTTTTGTGATGTAATTCATATCTTGTTTACTGATAAAATATAACGTATTATGTATTGTCCGATATGTCATACGGCAGCATGGCAGCCCACTACTTGAGCACAAGTGTCTGGTTGTCCTTGAAAGCCTCGTACCCGCTGGTGATGACACGTTCACCCGGTTCCAGTCCGTCGGTAACCTCATAGTATTGCGGGTTCTGCCGACCGATGGTGATGTTGCGACGGTAAGCCTTCTTGCCGTTCTTGTCGAGCACGAAGATCCACTGCCCACCCGTCACGCTGTAGAACGTTCCTTTGGGGATAAGAACAGCCTTCTTCGACTCGCCGAGCTGCAGGTCAACATAATAGGTCTGTCCGGTACGTATGTTTTGCGGACGGGCTCCGTGGAACACAAAGTCAATCTTGAACCGTCCGTTGGTCACCTCCGGATAGACCTTACGCACCTCAAGCGTGTAGCGCTTGCCGTTCTGCTCGAAGGTGCCGGTGAGACCGGGATGCACACGGTCCACATAGTGTTCGTCGACCTGTGCCTGCACCTTGTAGTCGGAGAGGTCGTTGATGACACCAACCTTCTGTCCCGGCTGTATGTTCTGACCCAGTTCGATGTCGAGCTGTCCCACCTCGCCGTCGATTGTGGAGCGCACGTCGAGCTTGGCCTTGCGCTCACGGACGAGCTGCACGTTGCGCTGCATCGACTCGAGGTTGTCGGCCATCTGGTCCATCTGCGCCTTTCGCAACTGGGTGCTCTTCTTCAGACGCTGTTTGATGAGCGTATTCTTCTCCTGTGCGAGCTTGTATTCCTCCTGCGCCTTGAGGTAGTCCTCACGCGAGTTGAGCTGTTCGCGCTGCAGTGCCTTCTGATGTTCGAAGGCTCGTTTCTTGGATGTGACGTCCATGTCATACTGCGCAGCCTCTGTCTTGTTGTTGAGCATATCCTGCTCGAGCGACAGTTCGGTGTTGCGGAGCATGTCCTGCTTCTCGGCCAGTTCGCTCTCAGCGTTGAGAATCTGCAGGTCGAGGTTGGAGTTGCTGAGCCTGACGATGACGTCGCCCTTGTGTACATGGGTACCTTCCTCTACCACTTTCTCGAGCACCAGGCCGCCTTCCTCGGGTGAGATCTGCACCACCTGGATGGGAGCCACACTACCATCGACCGACACATAGTCATCAAACTGTCCGTTGGTCACCTCGCCGACGTTCAGGCTCTTGGCATCAACGTTGAGCGAGGAGCTGAAGTTTCCCAGTGCCAGCCACAACACGGCGGCCACAAACACCACACCGCCTCCAATCCAGGGCCAATACTTGCGGGGAACAGCATATTTCTTTTTCTCTACCTTAATATCCATTGTCTTATATTGTTTTGATGATTGTTATGATTGCTTATGATATATTTCGTATGCCAGAGTCTGCCTATTGTCCGAGATATTCCACCAGGCGCCGCTTCATGACAAGCAACAGACGCGACTGCAGGAGTTTGATGCGCGACTCCAGGAGGGTCTGCGAGGCCGTGTGGAGGTCGAACGTGGAGAGCATGCCCTCCTCAAACTTGCGGCTTGAGAGGTAGTAGGCCAGCGAGTCGGCAGCTACCTTGCGTTCCATCTGCACCACTTCACGGCCATAGCCGGCCATGTCGGCCTGGGCCTGTACGCGGTCGTCGCTGAGCTTGCGGCGGGCGTCATCGAGGTCGAGCTGGGCTTTCCGCCACTCACTCTTGGCCTTCCGCGCCGACCGCCATTTGCTGGGATCGAAGAGCGGAATGGAAAGTGACAGGTAGACGTATTCACCGAGATTGTTTTTCATCTGCGTGCCGAATCCGTCTGCCTTGCCACTTCCCTGAGAGAGATTACGGTAATAGTTGGTCTGTACCCCACCTCCGAGCGTGAGGCTGGGCAACAGGTTGCCTTTGGCCGCGAGCCAGGCATATTTCAGGTCTTTCACCTTCTGTTCCTCCACCTCGACACTGAGCTGTCCGCGCCCGGCGGCCTCCCACGTGCCCGCAGGTGCCTCGTCGGAGAGGCACAGCGTGTCGCCAATGGGATAGTTCATCTCGCTCTTGAGGGCCATCAGTGTCAGACGGGCCTGGTTCTGCTGGTGCAACAGGTTATAGTCGTCCTCCGCCACCTGGCTTTCCATCTGCGCCACATCGGGGCGCGACTTCTCTCCAAGCTCAAAGAGGCGTTGTGTCTTGAGAAGAAGGGCGCGGCTGTCGGCGAGCTTTTCCTCGGCGAGAGCCACACTCTTCTGGTTGTATATGGCATCTACAAACTTCGTCATCACGGTCAGGGCCTTGTCATCAGCAGCCTTCTGCAGGGCCGTGGCGGCCTGGGCCCGCGCGTTCTTGGCGCGTCGGAAGGCGTTGAGCGTCTGCCCGCCGTCAAAGAGTGTGACCGACGCACCTACCGAATAATAATTGTTGAAGGTGGTGATGGTCTTATACGTGTTGGTCTCAGGGTCCACATTGCGGCCCCAAGCATACTGTCCGCTCACCTGTCCGCTCACGGTGGGCAGGAAGTCGAGGGCAGCCGTTCGGGCATCATAGCGGCTCTGTGTGAGTTCCACTTGACTGCGGCGCACGCTGTTGGCATGGCTCACGGCATAGCTGATGCAACTGTCGAGCGTCCAGGGTGTCTGGGCGGTAGCGGCCGTACTGGCCAGCATCAGGATAAATATGTTAATCGTTCTTTTCATACACTATCCTTTAGTGCCAAAGCCGTGCCAAAAACATAAACCTTTAATAATAAAGCCCTTACGCAAAAGCTGTAATTTGCATAGTGTCCAATATTTGGACAACTGCGTACAGAAAGTGGACACAACGACCAGTCATTTCCATATTTGAGGCTTACTACCTAGAATAGGATAGTCCTCGAAGAGGGCTATTGTGCATAACCGCTGATGACCGAAGGGAACCTGCGGATTTGCTGATAGCGGAACGTGCGTCCTCGAAGAGGGCGAAATTTGCAACTTTTACCGGATATCCATAAATCTGAAACTTGAATAAACATGACCGGCAAAACCAAATGAAAAGGACCGTGACAACATTGCGTCACGGTCCTTTTCGTATGTCTGGAACTGAATGTGGCAACCCTACCTTGGAGCCCTACCCATCTCAGTAACAAGTCTTATGGTCAATCCATACTGGTGATGAGAAGTGTCTCACCGGCGTCTATTGCATTCTTGATTTCGACGCCACCACGCTGCACCTTGCATGCGCTGATTTCATCGCCCATCGTCTCGGTTATCTTCAGCTGGCCAATCGATTTCTTGGCTTCCTTGCCAGCCACTGTCTTCACGGTATACACACCGAAATGCTGGCCTTCGTAGCAGCCCCACTTTTCGCCCAGGTCAATATAGACTTCCTTCGACTTTTTGTCGGTGGCACGCTTGCCCTCTACGATACTTGCATAGAGCGGAAATGCATCGTTGAGTGTGGTACGAATATATCGCCTCAAGGCATCAAGGGTATAGCCCATAGCCTTGTCTGCCGTCTCGCCCCATGAGGTAGACCACGAACTGCTGTTGATGGTGCGGCTAAGCACAATATTGCCCGTTCTGACACTCTTGAAATGGAGTGTACCAACGATGTTGCCGCGATACTCAGTCTCCTCGTGCTTTTTCTTGTCCTTGTCTTCCCAGGTCCTGACACGTGTGGTGCACGTTATCGAAGATATGGTGGCATCACAGTACATAGCCTCTTCTCCCTCAGCCAAATTCTCGGCTGTAATCACGTCGTCGGTCAGTCGTATGCGCCGCGCACTGCCCACGCCGCCCATCACGGCCTCCTTCACCGCTTCGGCATACTCGGGATGGTCGCTGGTACTCGATGCCGTACCGGCTGCTGCCTGCAGCACACTGCCGAGGAGCTTGCCGACCGTCTTGGTTGCCGATTCCTTTTTAGCCACTGGCTCTGTATAGGTAAGGGTGCCGCGGGTACACCGGTAAATGACATTGCGTTCTACTTGGGCCTGCACCGCAACGGCTAATGTCAGTGCAATAAGTGTGAATAGAATTCTGTTTCTCATACCGTCTTGTTTTTTATTTTATAACTATTACCTCCTCACGTACTGCCAAACAACTGTTTCGGGCATCATCCTACAGGCACACATGTGCCAACAGAAAGAGCCATGGCGCAGGAAGGTTTGTATTTACACTGCAAAATTACAATATTTATACGGGCCACGCAAAATATCGGATTATAAAAACGGGACATCTTTTTCCTTTCCTCGTACATGCCACACCTTTCCTGCGGCAAGTTATGCAGGTACTGTCGTCATTCATAGAACCGCAACAACATGCCAATGCGGCAGGGCACCCGGCGGATGGTGTCCTTGCAAGGCACGCACACGAAGAAAGGTGGGCCAGCCTCACGGCTAGCCCACCCTATAAACTTAAACAACCAATAAAAGAAATAGATTGCCTATTTAGAAATACACAATTCTGTGTTTCGTCGTAGCCGCTTATCGGATGAAGAGCAGCTCGCGATACTTCGGAAGCATCCAGAGTTCATCGGCAACCACCAGCTCGAGCTTGTCAATCTGATAGCGGATGACGTCGAAGAAGGTCTCAACGGTGTCGTGGTAGGCAATGGCCTTCTCGCGTTCGTCCTGGATCTTGTTGGCCACCTTGCGTGCGTTGACCATATCCTCTACGTTCTTCTCAATAGCGGAAGTGCGCTCTGAAATCTGCTCGATGATGTTCATGATGCGCTCGGACAGTTTCTTACCCTTCTCGGCACCATAGATGGCCATGAGGTTCTGCACATCCTTGGCAATCATCGACTGGTAGTGTGTGGCCACAGGGATGATGTGGTTGAGCGAGAGGTCGCCCAGCACACGGGCCTCGATCTGGATCTTCTTGGTGTAGGTCTCCCATTTCACCTCGTTGCGCGCCTCGAGCTCGTTCTTCTTCATGACGCCCGTCGACTCAAACATCTTGATGGTCTCGGGATCGAGATAGCGGTCAAAGATGACAGGAGCCGACTTCTCAGTGTCGAGACCACGCTTGGCAGCCTCCACGACCCACTCGTCAGAGTAACCGTTGCCATCGAAATGGATGGGAGCGCATACCTTGATGTCGTCGCGCACCACACTGAGGATGGCAGCAAACTTGTCTTCGCCAGCAGCGATAAGCTTGTCCACACGCACCTTGAAGTCGGCGAGAGCCTCAGCGACAGCGGTGTTGAGCACAATCTGCGCACTGGCACAGTTGGCGCTCGAACCGACGGCGCGGAACTCGAAGCGGTTGCCGGTAAAGGCGAAGGGGCTTGTGCGGTTGCGGTCGGTATTGTCGCGCATGATGTCGGGAATCTCGGGGATATCAATCTGCACGCCTTCCTTGCCAGTAATGACAAGAGCATCCTTGTCGGCATTCATGATATGCTTGAGCACTTCGCTCACGCTGCGGCCCAGGAACGAGGAGATGATGGCAGGAGGTGCCTCATTGGCGCCCAGACGGTGAGCGTTGCCTGCGTCCATGATCGATGCCTTCAGCAGGCCGTTGTGACGGTATACGCCCATCAGCGTCTCGACGATGAACACCACAAAGCGCAGATTGTCCTCGCGTGTCTTACCCGTGCCGTGGAGCAGAATGCCTGTATCGGTAGAGAGCGACCAGTTGTTGTGCTTACCCGAACCGTTGATGCCATCGAAGGGCTTCTCGTGGAGCAGCACCTCAAAGCCGTGCTTGTGTGCCACGCGCTTCATGAGGCTCATGAGCAACATATTGTGGTCGACAGCAAGGTTGGTCTCCTCGAAGATCGGAGCGCACTCAAACTGGTTGGGTGCTACCTCGTTGTGGCGGGTCTTCACGGGGATACCCAGTTCGAGGGCTTGGATCTCAAGATCCTTCATGAAAGCTGCCACGCGCTCAGGGATGGTACCGAAATAGTGGTCGTCCATCTGCTGGTTCTTGGCACTCTCGTGGCCCATCAGCGTGCGGCCCGTGAGAATCAGGTCGGGACGTGCAGCGTAGAGGTCCTCGTCGACGAGGAAATACTCCTGCTCCCAGCCCAGGTTGCTCACCACCTTCTTCACGTCGGGATAGAAATAGTGGCACACGTCGGTTGCGGCCACGTTGACGGCGTGGAGAGCACGGAGCAGCGGAGCCTTGTAGTCGAGCGCCTCGCCGGTATAGGAAATGAAGATTGTCGGGATGCAGAGTGTGTCGTCTATGATAAACACAGGCGATGTGGGGTCCCAAGCGGAGTATCCGCGAGCCTCGAAGGTGGAGCGGATACCACCTGACGGGAAGCTCGAAGCATCAGGCTCCTGCTGCACAAGCAACTTGCCGGAGAAGTCCTCTATCATGCCACCCTTGCCGTCGTGCTCGATGAACGAGTCGTGCTTCTCAGCCGTGCCCTCGGTCAGCGGCTGGAACCAGTGGGTGTAATGGGTGACGCCATTCTCGTCAGCCCACTGCTTCATGCCCTTGGCCACCTCATTGGCAATGCTGCGGTCGAGCTGTGCGCCGTTGTCAATCACGTCGATGAGCTTGCTGTAAACATCGGCGGGAAGATACTTGTACATCTTCTGGCGGTTAAACACTTTCTTGCCGAAATACTCTGACGGTCTCTCGACAGGTGTCATCACTGATACGGGCTTCTTCTTGGAAGCGTCTGCTACTGCCTGAAATCTAAGGTTTTCCATACTTGATAAATATTTCTTTTGCTTGTTTGTTTTCTGTTGATTACTTTTTCATCCACTGGCGGATGCGCTCCATGGCCTCGATGCAGTCGGCGCGGTCGCCGAAGCTGGTGAAGCGGACAAAGCCCTCGCCAGACGGTCCGAAGCCCACACCTGGCGTGCAGACAATCTGCGCTCCGTAGAGCAGCTCCTCGAAGAACTGCCAGGATGGTGTTCCACCCGGTGTCTTCACCCAGAGGTAGGGGGCGTCGGTGCCGCCATAGACCGTAAAGCCCAGCTCACCCAATGCCTTGTGCATGATATGGGCGTTCTCCATGTAATAGTTGATGGTCTCCTGCGTCTGGCGCTTGCCCTCGGGCGTATAGATGGCCTCGGCAGCACGCTGCGAGATGTAGCTGGTGCCGTTAAACTTGGTCGACTGGCGTCGCAGCCAAAAAGGATTGAGCGGCTGGCGCTCGCCTTCCATGGTGGCGGCGGTCAACTCCTTGGGGACAACCGTGTAGCCGCAACGCACACCCGTGAAGCCGGCAGTCTTCGAATAGCTATGGAACTCGATGGCCACCTTTCGTGCGCCCCGGATTTCGTAAATGGTGTGAGGTATGTTCTCGTTGCGGATATAAGCCTCGTAGGCCGCATCATAGAAGATGATGGAGTCGTTGTGAATGGCATAGTTGACCCACTTGCGCAATTCCTCACGAGTAATGACCATACCCGTTGGATTGTTGGGGTAGCACAGGTAGATGATGTCTACGCGGTGATCGGGGATGACCGGCACGAAGCCGTTCTCCTCGGTGCAAGGCATATAGGTGACGTTGCTCCAGTGTCCGTTCTCGAAATATCCCGACCGTCCGTTCATCACATTGGAGTCGACATAGACGGGGTAAATGGGGTCCGTGACCGCCATAGAATTGTCCCAGCGCACCAGCTCTCCGATATTGCCCGTGTCGCTCTTGGCTCCATCGTTGACAAAGATCTCATCGGGGTCGAGATGCACGCCCCTGGGAAGGAAGTCGTTCTTCACGATAGCCTCGCGAAGCCACAAGTAACCCTGTTCGGGTCCATAGCCATGGAAGTTTTCCTTGTGTGCCATGTCGTCGACAGCCTTGTGCATGGCCTCGATGACGGCAGGGCAAAGCGGCTGCGTCACGTCACCGATACCGAGGCTAATCACCTTAGCCTTCGGATGAGTGGCCTTGAAGGCATTCACCTTCTTGGCTATGTCGGCGAAGAGATAATTCTTCTGCAGCTTCAGGAAATGTTCGTTGATTAATGCCATATTGTGCGTTCTTTTATGTTGTTTTAAGTTTCTCTCATGTCAGCGGGGGCACCGGGCCATTATCCAGTTATACTGCCGCCCTCAGGGCGGACTACTTCACGGGCAAGGCTATGTCGCCCTCGAAAACAAAGGCGGCCGGCCCGGTCATGTAGATATGACCATCGTCGGCCGACCAACGGATGTCAAGCGTACCACCATCCATGATGACGGAGACGTGACGAGGCGTCAAGCCAAGATGTGCAGCTGCTGCTCCCGTGGCGCAAGCTCCCGTGCCACATGCCATTGTGATGCCGCTACCACGTTCCCAAACACGTGTACGGATTTGGGTATCATCTACAAGTTGGGCAAACTCAATATTACACCGCTCAGGAAAAGCTTTGTTTCTTTCCAACAGACTACCAGCCTGAGCAATGTCAATTCCTTCCATTCTGTCCACAAAAATCACATAGTGTGGGTTGCCCATAGACACAAATGCCGACTTGAGTACGTGTCCCTGAAGCGACACCGGGAGTTCCACGGCGGCTCCCGTGTACTGCTCCGGCTGCTCAAAACGAGGCTCAAGCATATCCACGGTAACACTCTCCACCTTGTCGTCGGCCGTCAAGTGCAATTCCAAAGTCTTCACTCCAGAAAGAGTCTGCAACCGGATGACAGACTGGCGGCACACGCCCTTTTCATAAAGATACTTGCCTATACACCGGCTGGCATTGCCACACATCATCGCCTCCGAACCGTCGGCATTGAAGATGCGCATCGTGAAATCTGCTTGTGTGTTGTTGTGAGGTCGGCCGATTAAAACCAGTCCGTCACTTCCAATACCCGTATGGGGACTGCTCCAGGCGATGGAGGCCGCAGCGGGATCAGGCACATCACATTGCGTGGTATCGACATAAATATAGTCATTACCTGCACCGTGCATCTTGGTGAAATGGACGAGCTGTGTCATTTTGCGTCAAATTTTAACGTTTAAATCAACCTTTTGTCTGAAATCCGCTGCAAAGGTAAAACAAAAAGTTAGGATAACCACCAAATCGCCCCGATTTTCTAGCTTCTATTTTCAGCTAAATATCAATTTGAAAGAGACTTCCTTGATTTCGTGAGCAAACTGAAAGGATTTAAAGACCTACACCTTACACTTAGATAATTTATCAAAATTCGTTCTTTCAAAAAGATTTTATTATATACGAATTAATAGCAAAATGTCGTAATTTTGCGCTTGGAACTTTACAAAAGGAAAGACAGATAATTATTCAACTCACAACTTTAGCAACCATGTGCGGAATAGTAGGAATATTCAATATCCAGGAGCAGACTCCTCGGTTGAGACAGAAAGCATTAAGAATGAGCCAAAAGATCAGGCATCGCGGGCCTGACTGGAGCGGCATCTATACGGGTGGATCGGCCATCCTTTGCCACGAGCGCCTCAGCATCGTGGATCCCGAGTCGGGACGGCAACCGTTATTTTCACCCGACAAAAAGCAGGTACTGGCCGTCAACGGCGAGATATACAATCACCAAGACCTGCGTGCCCAGTTTGCAGACTACGCCTTTCAGACCGGGTCTGACTGCGAGGTCATCCTGCCGCTGATGCGCCAGGGTGACATCGTGAGGGGGCTCAACCGCCTATCGGGCATCTTCGCCTTCGCCCTCTACAACCGCGAGGACGATTCGTTCCTCATCGCCCGAGATCCCATCGGCATTATACCTTTATATATAGGTTATGACAACGACGGAACCATCTATGTGGCTTCGGAGCTGAAAGCCCTCGAAGGCCAGTGCGAACGCTATGAGCCTTTCCTGCCCGGCCACTACTATTGGAGCAAGGACCCGGGCATGAAGCCCTACTACAGCCTCACAGGCGAAGCGGGTGCTGAGAGCTTCAAGGATGTACGCGTCGGCGGGAAAGCCGTGTCAGAGCTGAGCTATGAAGACAGCGTGAAGGCCGTGCGCGACAGTCTGATGGACGCCGTGAAGCGGCAACTCATGAGCGACGTGCCTTACGGCGTGTTGCTCTCGGGCGGCCTCGACTCAAGCGTCATCTCGGCCATAGCACAGAAATATTCGGGCACGCGCATCGAGAACGGCGGCGAGACAGAAGCTTACTGGCCCCGCCTTCACTCGTTTGCTGTGGGTCTCAAGGGCGCTCCCGACCTGGCCAAGGCCCGACTGGTGGCTGACCACATAGGAACCGTGCACCACGAGATCAACTACACCATCCAGGAGGGACTTGACGCTATCCGCGATGTCATCTATTTCATCGAGACCTACGACGTTACCACCGTGCGGGCATCCACCCCTATGTATCTGCTGGCACGCGTCATCAAGTCGATGGGCATCAAGATGGTGCTCTCGGGCGAGGGTGCCGACGAAATTTTCGGAGGATACCTCTACTTCCACCGCGCACCCAATGCCACGGAGTTTCACGAGGAGACATTGCGCAAGCTCTCCAAGCTCTATCTCTACGACTGCCTCCGTGCCAACAAGAGTCTGTCAGCATGGGGTGTCGAGGGCCGCGTGCCGTTCCTCGACCGCGAGTTCCTCGATGTGGCGATGAGCCTCAACCCCGCCTACAAGCTATGCCCGGGCAAGACCATTGAGAAGAAGATTGTGCGTGATGCCTTTGCCGACCTGCTGCCTGAAGAGGTGGCCTGGCGACAAAAGGAGCAGTTCTCCGACGGCGTGGGCTATTCGTGGATTGACACGCTGAAGCAGATAGCCGCCAGCAGCGTCAGCGACGAAGAGATGGCGCATGCTGCCGAGCGCTTCCCCATCAACCCTCCGCAGAACAAGGAGGAATACTGCTACCGCTCCATCTTCGCCGAGCACTTCCCCAGCGATTCAGCAGCACGGTCTGTGCCCAGCGTGCCCAGCGTGGCATGCTCCACGGCGGAGGCACTGGCCTGGGACGCCTCGTTCAAAAACATGAACGACCCCAGCGGACGCGCCGTGAAGGGGGTACACGAGCAGGCCTACTGATCCGACTACACTCATCAGACCACATTTTGTAACTGTATAAAAAACAAAGTAAACAACACAAGGCGCCCCTGTCAGCCCATCCACGGCCGGCAAGGACGCCTTTCTCATGACATACAGGAACAAAACCACGCCAGGCATAACATAAATCTTTCCCAAGATATTGTAACACGACTGATGCCATTTGCTTGTAATTTTGCAACCGCAAACACAAACAACAACTTGTGGCGAGACCGCAAAGACCGTCTGGCCACCATCCCAACACCATGAGACTATGACACGCAACAAGCAAAAGCTATCCATCGCCGTCTTCTGCCTGCTGGCACCAACCTGCGCTCTGGCACAGGCCGCGGGACACAACACCGTTGCATCTGCCGACACCCTGGGGCATGCCAAGCAGCTCCACGAGGTCGTCGTGAGCAAAGGCAAGCTGGCCTCACGGCGTCTGTCGGGAGCACAAAATGCCCTCTACATCGGGCGCGACGAACTCTTCAAGGCCGCCTGCTGCAACCTGGGCGAGAGTTTCGTAACCAACCCCAGCGTAGACGTGAACTACAACGACGCCACAACGGGCGCACAGCAAATCAAGCTCCTCGGCCTCAGCGGAACATACGTGCAGCTCCTCACCGAAACGCAGCCGGCCTACCGGGGTGCCGCCCTACCCTACCAGCTCAGCTTCATACCCGGCAACTGGATGAAGAGCATACAGGTGTCAAAGGGCAACTCATCAGTGAAGAACGGATACGAGGCCATGACCGGGCAAATCAACGTAGAATACCTGAAACCCGAAGAAGACACGGGAGCCGACATCAGTGTGTACGGCAACACGATGACGCGCTTTGTGGCCGATGCCGACGCCAACTTTCATATCGGGGGAAGCCACAACGTCAGCACGGAGCTGCTGGGCCACTTCGAGAACAACTGGAGCCACCACGACGGAAACGGCGACGGGTTTCAGGACGACCCTAACGTGCGACAGTACAACCTGCAGAACCGCTGGTATGCCAAGGCAGGACGATACCTGTTCCACGGCGGTCTGGAGATGATTCGCGAGAAACGTTCGAGCGGTCAGGTGGAGGGACACGCGCAAGCCATGGAGGGCATGGGGCTCTACCACATCGGCGTGGAGAACAACCACTATGGTGCCTACATGAAGCATGCGCTCGTCACCGATGCGGCCCACGGCGGCAACCTCGCGCTCATGGGCCGTGTATCGATGCACCAGCAAGATGCCGCATACGGGCTGCGTGCCTACGCCGTAAATGAGAAGAATGCCAACGCCCAACTGATGTACGAGACGGGTATCGGGACTGACCACAACCTGTCGGCCGGACTGAGCTTCAACTACGACTACCTGCACCAGGACTATAACCTCGGCGACGGCCCCACCCGCTCGCTCGTGAGCGAGACCACGCCCGGCGGCTACGCCCAGTACACCTTCAACCGCCATAACCGCCTCATCGTCATGGCCGGCCTGCGTGTGGACCGCAGCAACGTGTACGGCACGTTTGTCACGCCACGCTTCCACCTGAAGTGGCAGCCCAACGATGTATTCACCCTACGGCTGAGCGCAGGCAAGGGCTACCGCTCGCCACAGCCACTGGCGGAGAACAACTACCTGCTGGCAAGCGGACGGCGGATCATCGTGGACAAGCCGCAGCAGGAGGCCGCATGGAACTATGGTGCCAATATGGCTTTCTACGTGCCACTGGCCGGCAACACGCTGAAAATAAATACGGAGTATTATTATACTAATTTCACGCGCCAGCTCGTTATCGACTATGACAGCTCCCCCCACGTCCTGCATCTCACCAACCTCGACGGGCGCAGCTACTCGCACACCTTCCAAGTGGACGCCTCCTACCCCGTGGCAAAGGGCCTGGACGTGACGGCGGCCTACCGCTACAACCTGGTGAAGTCGACGTATGGCGGCGAGCGCTTATGGAAACCGTTGCAGAGCCGCTACAAGGCTCTCGTGAGCGCCTCCTACCGCGACCCGCTCGAGCTCTGGCAGATAGACGCCACGTTCGCCCTCAACGGCGGCGGGCGCCTGCCCCGCCCTTACACCACCGACGACGGCACGCCCTCGTGGAGCAATAGCTTCCACGCCTACGATAACCTGACGGCACAGGTGACACGACATTTCCGCCACTTCTCGCTCTTCATCGGAGGCGAGAACCTCACCAACCGCAAGCAGAAGCACCCCATCATCGGAGCGGCCAACCCTTGGGCCGACACCTTCGAGCCCACCTTGGTCTACGCACCCATCACGGGTATCACTGGATATATAGGAATTAGAATCAACATAGGACACAGATTATGAGAAAAGCTATCATGACGCTGGCCATCGCCCTGATGGGTGTGGCCGCACAAGCAAAAGACATCAAGACCGTCATCTTCACCACCCAGCCGCAGATGCATTGCGCTGGCTGCGAGAAGAAGATCAAGGGCAACCTCCGCTATGAGAAAGGCGTGAAGCGCATCGACACCAGCGTCGACGAGCAAAAGGTCACGGTGAAGTATGACGCCGACAAGACCTCTGCCGACAAGTTGCAGAAAGCCTTCGAGAAAATCGGCTATAAGGCCAGTCTGGTGAACACTAGCGAGAAAGCGGGATGCAAGGGCTGCAAAGCCGAGAACAACGAGAAGGCAGGATGCAAGGGCTGCAAAGCCGAGAACAACGAGAAGGCAGGATGCAAGGGCTGCAAAGCCGAGAACAACGAGAAGGCAGGATGCAAGGGCTGCAAAGCCGAGAACAACGAGAAGGCAGGATGCAAGGGCTGCAAAGCCGAGAACAACGAGAAGGCAGGATGCAAGGGCTGCAAAGCCGGCCAGGACAAAACCGACAAAAAGTCGGAAAGCAAGGCTTCAAAAAGCTGCTGCAGCATGTAAGCCCTGAAGGCTTAACCCTACACCATGACACATAGGGCGGGATTTTCCTCCAACGGAAAATCCCGCCCTTTTTTTCGGGTAAACAAAAAAAAGTGCTTTCGTCATGTCACAATCATGCTATCTTTGCGTAATATAGTCGAACAAGAACAGAAATGACGACCGAAGAATTCCAAAACGAAGCGGAACGCTTGCGCCCGAGCCTGCTCAGCGAAGCCCTGCAATACGTGCGGCGCGACGACGTGGCCGAGGACATCGTGCAGGACAGCCTGATGCGCCTGTGGGACATGTGCGGTGACCTGCGCAGCCCCATGGCACCCTTGGCGAGAGTCGTCACCCGCAACCTCTGCCTCGACTTCCTGCGGCGCACACCACACACCGAGGACGTGACGCTCCTGGGCAAGGCCGACGACACAGGCGACACAGCGCAGCGCCACGAGGCCATAGAACGCATGATGGACATCGTGACCGAGCTCCCCATCGTGGGACAGACGGTACTACGCCTTCGACACATCGAGGGGCGCGAGATGGGCGACATAGCCCACACGCTGGGCATGACCGAGGCGGCCGTCAGGAAAGCACTCAGCCGGGCGCGCATGGCCGTCAGGGACAAGTATCTGAAACGTTATCAACAAAACGAGATATGAACGAGACAAAAGCAAAACAACTGGTCAACCGGTACTTCGAGGGAGCCACCACGCTCCACGAAGAGCAAGAGTTATACGCCTTCTTCACGTCAGGCCATGTCAGCGACGAGCTCAAGCCTCTCAGGCAGATGTTTCTCGACATGTGCCAACTGCAAGGCTGCGAGCCCGCACCTAAGGCCACCGTGGTCAGCCTCAAGAGCCGAAGCCGCTGGCGGCGGGTGGCCATAGCAGCGACCGTGGCAGCCACGGCGGGCATCGTAGCAGGAGTATGGTTCGGGCATACGGACAGCACAAGCTATGAGATGATAGCCTACGGGAAACACATGAACGACCGCAAAGCGGTGATGAGCGAGGTCAACCGCACCCTGGGCGACACCCAGAGCAGCGCACCCAACATAGGTGACGAGCTGAAAGACGCTTTCGCACAATATTAAAAACCCTATACGACATGAAACTAAGATTCATCATTTCCGCATTGCTGATGATGTTGGCGACTGCCGTCAGCGCACAATCGGCCAACCTGAAGGTGAACCAAATCCTCGACGGGAAGATAGTGCCGCTGGAGCGAATGGTGGTGACCAAGGTGAAGGGACGGTCACTCAGCAAGTACGGGCTCAACTACTACCGCAGTGCGCGCTTCGTCGCCAACAGCAAGGAACGCACCCAGTGTATCGAAGCCGTGGATCAAGACCTGAACGCCAATGGACAATCATCGTCCATACAGAAGCGCTCGGAATGGCGCACATCCATCGCCTTCAAGCTCAAGCAGCAAAACACCACCAACCGATACGTGAGCTTTGTCTGCACCAAGGAAGACAACCAGCAGTATGCCATCACCGTGATCTACATGGAGGGACCGGTGAAGAGCCTCAGCGAACTCAACAAAATGATTAACAAATAAAACAAAGATAAGCATGAAAAATCTCATTCTCATGGCGGCCATGATGGTCGCAACCATCGCACAAGCCGCCGAACCAGGCGACACCGTGACCGTAAACAATGCGCAAAAGGTGACCATCGTCAACAACGACTCGCTCCTCCACGTGACAGTAAACGGCACCGACAGCCTGCCCGACTTCCATTACGAGGCCATCCTGCATAATACCGACGGCAACTACGAGAGCTCAACGGTGGGCAATCTCTTCAACTTCAACATCGGCGGCAAGCCCAACAAGAAAACCGACCGCCAGTCTCTCTACGACTGCACCCTCCGCTTCTTCATCGGCTTCAACGGTGCCACAGGCAACAGCGACGTGGTGAAGACCAAGTTTTGGAAAGGCGCCAACATCGGTACATACATCGACTGGGGCATCCATCCCTGGCGCAACGGACACCGTTTCTCCATGGGCGTGGGCGTGGAATGGAAGAACTTCCGCATGACCTCCCGCCAACAATTTGTCAAGGCCGACAACGGCACGACAAAGGTGGAGCCGCTCGGCGACGCCATAGAGCCAAAGTTCTCGCGCATCAAGACCTTCAGTGTCATCGTGCCTCTCATGTATACCTATGAGAAACGGCAATGGGGCTTCTCCGTCGGAGCCATCGTCGACTTTACCACCCACTCAAGCATCAAGACTCGCTACAAGTTAGACGGCAACAAGTACAAGCAGACCTACAAGGATCTGCACCCCAACACGCCGACCGTGGACTTCTTGGCGACATTCATCAACCCAGTGATGGACATCTACGTGAAGTATAGCCCCTGCAATGTGCTCGACACGCAGTATGGTCCTAAGTTCCAGTTCCACAGCTTATCGCTCGGCGTCATCCTCTGACGCCCCTGCGGGACCGCCACACATCTCTCTTCCCGTCCCCGCCCTGTACTCGCAGCCGCCCTTCCGGCGACAAAACGAGGACTTGGCGGGGACGTTTTTTTCTCTCAAAATAGCAGGGAAATAAAAAAAGGAGCTAAAGCCGTATGGACTCTAACTCCTTATCTATGCGCTCCAGGATGGGCTTGAACCAACGACCCCCTGATTAACAGTCAGGTGCTCTAACCAACTGAGCTATTGAAGCAGTTTTTGTTGTTTTTTTTGAAATAAAAAGAGTCACAAGCGATACCTGTAACTCTTTTTTGCGCTTCAAGATGGGCTTGAACCAACGACCCCCTGATTAACAGTCAGGTGCTCTAACCAACTGAGCTACTGAAGCAGTAAGTAGTAATTCATTTCTGAATTGCGAGTGCAAAGGTAGCGACTTTCTTTGAAACCTCCAAACTTTTGGAGCATTTTTTTCATCCAAAGGCCATTTTTCTTGTTTTTGTCGCCTCAAGGGGCCGTTTCCGCCCCGCGGCATGCCTGCACATACGACTTGCCGCCCTTCGCCTGGATTTTTTGATGTTGTCGTAACTATTCAGCAATATTGTTTCCATTGTCTTCTATGGTTATCTGATTAGATG